>JBBQVT010000125.1:0-11700 GCA_038211245.1 Desulfobulbales bacterium
TCACGGGTGACCATTCTCGGCCATTACCAGCGGGGCGGGACACCCTCCGCCGCTGACCGGATGCTGGCCACCCGCCTCGGCAGCGCCTGTGTCGATTACATTGCTCAGGGCATCGGCGGGGTGATGATTGCCGCCGACCGCGATGGCACCAGGGCGGTGCCGCTGGCAGAGGTGGTCGGCAAAAAGAATCTGGTGCCTCAGGATCATCCGTGGGTGTTGGCCGCCCGCAAAGTCGGCACCTGTATGGGTGATTAAAATCTCGCCCCTTGACAAGGGATACAATTGCTTGTTAAAGGGTCAATCCGTGACGGTTATCTTCACCACCCGAAGCGAGTCAATGAGGATTATTTCTTTTCGGAGGGCACGCCATGAAGAAAGACAAAAATATAGTGAGATATACGACAGCAGAGCTTAAGGCTAAAAGCCCCGAAAGTGCCACTGATCTGAGCAAGGTAGATGCTCTATCGGACGAGCAACTCAACCATCTGATTGCCGAGGACGAGCGCGACATTCGACCAGATTGGACGCGTGCTAAACTTGTTTTGCCTCAAGCCAAGCAATCAATTCACCTGCGTCTTGAGGAAGATGTCGTTAGTTTTTTCACAAAGAATATTTTCCCCGATAGCCACGTGGCGTTATCATCATGTCGTTCCAGGTAAAGGTCTGGCTGTTGCCGATGATGACGGTCGACTGCATGCCGATCTTGCTTTCCAGCATTTTCTCTAAGGTATTGACGACGATGGTTTCGTTGTCCCTGGTGGCGGCGGTGACGATGCCGACCGGGGTGGATGGCAAGCGATGGGCAAGAAAGATCTCCCTGGCGCGGACGATCTGGTCGGTGCGCCGCTTTGATCTGGGGTTGTAGATGGCGGTGACGAAATCGGCGGTGGCTGCGGCGGTGAGGCGCTTTTCGATAACCTCCCAGGGGGTAAGGAGATCGGATAAGCTGATTGCCGCAAAGTCGTGCATAAGAGGCGCGCCAAGACGGGCGGCACAGCTGTTGATGGCGGCTAGGCCCGGAATGATCTCGATTTTACAGGTACAGGCCGTTTCTTTCGCCAGTTCATAGACCAGGCCGGCCATCGCATAGATGCCGGGATCGCCGCCGGAAACCAGGGCGACATTCTTTCCCGATTCGGCCGCTTTAAGTGCGATGCGACAGCGTTCCACCTCTTTCATCATCTCCGAGGAAATCACTTCCTTTCCTGCTAGAAAGCTCGGAATCAGTTCGAGGTAGGTTTTATAGCCGATGATTACCTCTGCTCTTTCCAGGACCTCACAGGCTGCGAGGGTCATCTGTTTTACTGCTCCGGGTCCAGTGCCGACAACGAAAAGGGTGCCCGGGCTATTGCCATGGTTACATTTTTCCATTTTCTTTTCCTACTCTCGAGATGATTGCTTTGCGCGCCGAGCAGCGCGGTCGGTTCGGCAACGCCGATGGCTCCGACCGCCTTGAGGGCGGCAAAGGATATTGCCACGTTATTGAGGGTATTGATTTGCTCGCCGGGAAAAAACTCGATCTGCCAGCCATTGTCGGCGGCAAATTGCAAAAGGCCCGGTTCGTCGTTTTTTTTATCGATGGAGGCTAGGTTGCGGATGCTGGCCTTGCTCAGGTATAAATCTGTCAGCAATTCGGTCAGGGCTTCTTCGAATTCCCCGGCCTGGGTGCCGCGGTTGCAGCCGATACCGATCACCAGGGTGCGGGGCCGGAAGATCGTCGCCATATCGGCAAAGCCCGTTGAGGCGGAAACAATGATATCGGCCTGCTCGGGTTCGCGCACCTGGGTCAGCCCCGGCGGTAAGGAGACAACCTCTTCATCGCTGTAGAGCCGCAACTCGCCGCGGTTAACCAGAAGGGTGGCGGCGGCAGTGAGCTTTTCCCGGCTGGGGGCAAGCAAACCCTGCTCTTTCGCCCAGAGATCGAGGGCAACGAGTTTTAAGGTGTCGGAGGCGGTGGTGATGACCGGGATTCCGCCGGAAAGTTCGGCCACTCTCCGGGCCAGTTCGTTGCCGCCACCCATATGTCCGGCAAGAAGACAGATGGCATGCCGGCCCTTCTCGTCCATAACGACAACGCAGGGGTCGACCAGTTTGTCCTGCACCAGCGGGGCGATGGCCCGGACAACAATGCCCGCAGCCATGATGCACACCAGGCCGTCATAGTTATGCCAGTTGGCGGCGATCAGTTCGGCGACTTTTTGTCCTTTGGCCTGCGCAAGAAAGGTCGCACAGTCAAGCCGGTCGGCAAGTTGCCGGGCCAGATCTTTTCCGCCCAGGGTTATGGCGACAACGGCGATTTTCATCAATGGCCGGTTCCCTGGCGGTAGCCGTGGGTAAAGGCGCTGTCATAGAGTTTCGACAGGGCCGGTGGCGGTCCTTCGGCCAGTACCCTGCCGACGGCGATAATTGCAGTTTTGGTAATATTTGCCTCTTTGACTTGCGCGGCAATGGTCGCAAGCGTTCCACGCAACTGTCGTTCATCGGGCCAGCTGACCTTTTCAACAATGGCCACCGGGGTGTCGGCCGGATAGCCGCCGGCGCGCAAGTCGGCCACCACCTCATCGATCATCCCGACGCTTAAAAAAATCATCATCGTTGCCTGATGGGCGGCTAGCGACGTGAGGCTTTCCCCCTCAGGAACCGGGGTTCTGCCGCCGCGCCGGGTAAAGATAACCGTCTGGCTTACCTCCGGCAAGGTCAGTTCGGTCTGCAGGGCCGCCGCCGAAGCGGTGCCGGAACTGACTCCGGGGACCACGCAAAAGGGGATGGCATGACTCCGCAGAAGGGCAATCTGCTCATTGATTGCCCCGTAAATTGACGGGTCGCCGGTATGCAGACGAACGATGCGTTTACCCGCTTGCCAGGCCTCTAAAATGAGGGCAAAGACTTCATCAAGATTCATGGCCGCCGAATCGCGAATGTCCGCCTTCAGTCCTTCGAGCAAGGTTCGGGGCACCAGGCTACCGGTAAAAATAACCAGGTCGGCTTGCCGCAGAAGGCGCCTGCCCTTGACCGTGATCAACTCCGGGTCGCCCGGTCCGGCGCCGACGAAATGGACTGGATGGTGGCTGCCGGCCGTTGCCGGTTGCTTGTCGCTTGCTGTGCTCATCGTGTTCCCGTCATTATGGTTATCGGATTGAATTGTTTGGTATTGCCGTCCGGGCCTGTTCGGGACATTTGGATGATCGAGGCATGCACGGTAAAACCATGTTTTCGCATCAGCGCTGGTGCCAACCGTACAGTTGTATCGACAACCCCGTTAATGACCAGGATGCCGCCTTCGGTAAGACGAGACGCCACGGCCGGAACAATGGCCGGGAGCGCGCCGCTGCTGCCGCCGATAAAAACCCGCTGCGGATCGGGGAGCCCGGCAAGGGCTTCCGGCGCCCGACCGGAAACCGGCACTATATTGAAACAGCGGAATTTGACAATATTCTTTTTAATATTTTCTAACTCTTCTTCTTTTTGCTCGACGGCGTAGACCGTCAGTTGCGGGTTGGCGCGCGCCGCCTCGATGGACAGCGAACCGCTGCCCGCACCGATATCCCAGAACACGCCCCTATCCGGCAGGCACAGCCGGTGCAGGGTTGCCGCCCGCACCTCGTTTTTGGTAATCAGGCCCCGGCTATGGTGCAGGAGATCCTCCGTCAAACCAAAGCGGTATGCGGGAGTGGCGGGGCAGTCGGGGATCAGCAGGCAGACGATGTTGAGGGCGGAGAACCGCTCCTTGCCGGCCTCGGCCAGGCTGCCGCGAAAGACCTTTTCGCTCGTAAGACCAATGTCTTCGGCAACCAGTATTCTGATACTGGTCGGCAGCTCGCTTGCACCGATGAGCGTCAAGTACTGCAGCAGTTGGCCGGCAATGCGATCCGGGCTATTGGTCGCATCGGTGAGCACGAGATGTTTGCCGTGGCCGAGCAGAAGCCCTGGAAGATGGGCAGCAACCCGGCCATGCAGGCTGGTGATCGTCGCATCGTCCCAGGGAACGCGAAACAGAGCGCAGGCCCTTTGTATCGACGATAGGGCAGGGAAGATATCTATTCTTTCCTCAGGGAATTCGGTGAGCAACCTTCGGCCGATGCCGAAAAAGAGGGGGTCGCCGCTGGCAAGCACTGCCACATTGCCGTGTGGCAAGGCGTGGCGCAGTGCCGCCAGGGCCTCTTTCAGCGGGGTGATTTGCACATACCTGTCGGAAAATCCGCTGACCATTTCAGCAAAGCGCTGAGCCCCGATAATCAGGCTACACTGTTGCAGCAGCTGCTCCTGGGAGGTCGAGAGAAGCCCTTCGGCGATGCCGATAACGAAAATCTTAAACATGGGTGATGATTTCCGCCTTGTGGTTGACCAGGTAGACGTGCACCGCTTTGCCGGTCACCTCCTGACAATATTCCCGGGCCTTGCGGCAAACCGCCTCGGTCAGGTCGTGGCTGCCGGCCTCTTCGATATGCGTGTACATTTCCCGGGCGGTATTGGCCTGCGCAAATTTTTCCAAGAGCTCTCCTTCGGCCCCGAGGCTGGCCAGCAACCTGGCACCATCGGCCACCTCCAGTGCACAGTGGCGTACATGGGTCTGCGGGATACAGAGAGCAGCCTTCATGATTTTGGCCCACATTCCGGCAAGATGTATCGTCGAAAAGCCCCGCTGCGCCGCTTCCTTGAGCGAAAACTCAAGATAATCGCCCATCATCGCATAGGCTTCTTCCGGCAGGTTGAGAAGCTGTTGCGCCCCCTTCTCGGAAGTCCTGCCGGTAGACAGTACCACCTCGGAAAGCCCTGCCTCTTTTGCCACGTCGAGCGAGGCCTTGATGGTGGCGGTCCAGGCATCGGCGGAGATCGGCCGGACAATGCCGGTGGTGCCAAGAATCGACAGCCCGCCAATGATGCCGAGGCGATGGTTGAGGGTCTTGGTTGCCAGCTCTTCGCCACCGGCAACCGAGATGACGACGGTGAGTTTTTCACTCCCGGCCACTTCCCGCACCGCTTGACAGATCATCTGCCGAGGGACCGGGTTGATGGCCGGTTCGCCGACCGTAATCGCCAGACCCGGCTTGGTCACCTGACCGACACCCGGACCGCGACAGAGGCGGATGTTGCCAAGGAGCACGCAGCTGCCGGCGGCTTGTCGCTTGCGGCCGGAACTGACGGTGGCGATAATTTCGGCGCCGTTGGTAACATCCGGATCGTCGCCGGCATCTTTGATAATCGAGGCGGTGGCGCCACCCTCTGTGGACTGGCAGGAATGAACCTTGAAACTCTTCCTGCTGCCGTCGGGAAAGGGGATGTCGATCTCCTCCGGGCAGATGCCCTCCATGAGGGACAGAGCCGCCGCTTTGGCTGCGGCGGCCGCACAGGAACCGGTGGTGAAACCGCTGCGGAGACGTTTGCCCATTGCTATTCCATCGCCAGGCGGATCAGAGCGTTGACGATTGCTGCCGCCACCGGACTGCCGCCCTTGCGGCCAAGGCTGGTGATATAGCAGTTGTTTTCCTGCACTAAAAGGGCCTTGGATTCAGCGGCGTTGACAAAACCGACCGGCACGCCGACAATGAGCGGCGCGGTTTCAGGATAGAGCAAGGCAAGGCTGCGAATTGCCTGGACCAGGGCGGTAGGGGCGTTGCCGAGAGCGAGGATGCCGATGTTCGGGCCAAGGCCCATTTCGATCGCCACCTCGGACCTGGTTTTCTTTTTCGCCGTAGCAAGGGCGGAAATTTCCGTGTCGCCGACACCGCAGATGACCTTGCCGCCCCATTTGCCGAGCAGTGCTTTGCTGATCCCGGCAGCCACCATGGTCACATCGGTGAGGATATCCTTGCCGTCACGGATCGCTTTGATGCCGCGCTCGATCGCCCCGGGGGCAAAGCGCATGTTGTCCTTGAAGGCGAAATCCCCGGTGGCATGGATGACCCGTTGGATAACCCGGAAAGTATTGTCGTCAAACTCATGGGGGCCGAATTCGGCGCTGATTATTTTAAAGCTCTCCGCCTCGATTTCCGTGGGCGCCACCTGTTGCAGTTGCACAGTCATATATTTGTTTTACCCTCTCGGCAAAAATTGATAAATTCTGCAACCACCTGCGGCGAAAAGCCGAAGTGGAGATGCATGTAGCCGCCCAAAACCTTGCGGTATGCGTAGCCTTCCCTGGTGCCGTTATGCACCTCGTAGATGCGGGCAATGTGGTCAGGCATCGGGTCGATATGTGAATAGTGAAATTCATGACCACGGAGAACCGTTCCCACCGGCCCGAAACAGCTACGACCGGTCGTCCGTACCTCGCGGTAGCCGAGGCTGGCCCGCTTTTCCTGCATCCGCGCTTTGACCGGAAAGGCACCGACCATGGGATGAAAGGCCCCTTCGTTGTCAACAATCCCTTCGGTCAGATACATAAAACCGCCGCATTCGGCGTAGACCGGGCCATCGCCTTCGATCCATCGCCTCACCGCCGTGCGCATCGCCAGGTTGCCGCTCAGCCGTTCGGCATAGAGTTCCGGATAGCCGCCGCCGAGGTACAGGGCGTCGAGGTTTTCCGGAAGCGCTTGGTCCTTGACCGGACTGAAGAACACCAGCTCCGCCCCGGCATCCCTGAGCAGGTCGAAATTATCCTCATAATAAAAACAGAAGGCCTTGTCCCTGGCAACCCCTATTCGGCAGAGTACTTTCGGCAAAGCAGGGGCAGCTGCCCTTGATATATCGGCAATGGGCGTACACAGGGATAAAATTTTATCCAGGTCGATGTGGCGGGCCACCGTGTCGGCGAGCAGTTGCAGTGCTGCCGGGCTGAGCGGTGCCTCGTCGCCGGTCAAAAGTCCCAGATGCCGGCTGGGAATGGAAAATTCCAGGGTTCGTGGCAGATAACCGAGAACCTCGGCCTGGCAGTGTTCGGTGATGGCGTCCTTTACCAGCTGCAGGTGGCGGTCGCCGGCGATGCGGTTGAGGATAACCCCTTTCGGCGAAGCCTCCGGCATATAAGTCTCAAAACCCTTGACGATTGCCGCCGCACTCTCGGCCATGGAGCGGACGTCGAGGACGAGAATTCCCGGTAGGCCGAGAGTTTTGGCGAGCATGCCGCTCGATGACAGGCCGCCGTCGAACATGCCCATCACCCCTTCGATAATGGCGATATCGGCGCCGCAGCTGTTGCGCCAAAAGGTCGATCTGCTGAACTCTTCGCCGCACATCCACAAGTCAAGGTTGCGAGAGGCCGTGCCGGTGACCAGTTGGTGCAGGCCGGGATCGATAAAGTCCGGGCCGCACTTGAAGGGCTGCACAGCCAGGCCTCGTGCCCGAAAAGCAGCCATCAGGCCAAGGGCTATGGTGGTTTTGCCGGAGCCGCTGGAGGTTCCTGAAATGATAAAGGCCGGCGGAGTGGCGGTGGTCATCAGTTGGCCCCCGTTTTCTCTAGCAGGTGTGGAAAGAAGGCGGCGTTGAGCTGTTCAATGCCATCGAGGATACGCAGGGTAGGGCGGGACACCAGCGCTTCGGCGATAAGGAGAATTTTCCCCTCGCGCACCGCCTTGATCGCCTGGAAACCTGGTTCTTCACTGATAGTTTTTTCCTCGACCGGGTTCATCTTGCCCTGTTGGGCAAGGAAGACGTCGATCTCGCCGCCACGACTGAGCAGACGCTCCTTGCCGTAGGCGGCGATGTTGGTCTCGCGGACCTGTTCGGCGTCGGCGGCCAGATTGATGCCGCCGGCCTGCTCCAGAACATAGACGGCAATGCTATCCCGGGCAAAGGTCTTCATTTTGCTGTGGATCGATTCGAAGTAAACCTTTGGTCGGCGGTCGGGTGCAATGTCCTGCAGGCGTTTCTGCACCCTGGCGAGACGGGTGGTGAAGGCGGTGATCATTCCTTCCGCTTGTGCTTCATGGCCGGTGAGCGTGCCGAGGATTTGCCAATAACTAAAATTCTCTTCGATAGTGTTGGGTTGCAGGGAAAAAACGGTAATGCCCGCCTGTCGCAGTTTGTTGATAAATTCCGGATAGGAACGTTCAATCATCGGCCGCACCAGCACCAGATCAGGGCGGTTGGCTATGAATTTTTCCGGATCTTCACGATACGAAAAGTCGGGCTTACCTAGAACGGTGGGCGGATAGTCATCGCCTTTGCCAATTCCTATGAGTTGCGCCTCGGCCCCAAGGCTGTAGAGATTTTCAGTATGGGCGGAATAGAGGGAGATGATTCTGGTGAACGGCTTGGTGATTTTTATGGTTTGCCCGGAACTGTCGATGACCGTTTTTTCGTTCTGCGCATGGGTAACCTGTGTCGGGCAGAGGCAGCAGAGGAGGAGGAGGATCAGCAGCAGCACCAACAGGATGGAAGGTGTTCGATTAATAGAAAAATTTGTATGTCGGTTAAGCATCTTGAACCTTCACTCAAAATATTGAAAACTTACATGATGTGCTTGATTGTATGGGTCTATTGTAACCTGGGTCTGAACATCGAATACTTCGGCAATATTCTCAGCAGTCATCGTTTTCGGAGTCGGGCCATACTGCTGCAGCCGTCCATTCTTCATAAAGATGAGAGAATCGCAGTAGGCCGCCGCCAGATTGAGATTATGGATGACGGCGATGACCGTCTTGCCTTCATTGCGAACGAGATTACGCGTAAGATTAAATATTTGCAGGGTATATTTAATGTCAAGGCTCGAAGTTGCCTCATCAAAAAGCAGCACCCCCGTGTCCTGGGCCAGAGCCCTTGCCACCACCACCCGCTGTTTTTGGCCACCGGACAGGGTATTGGTGTAGCGGTCGTGCAGATCCCCGATGCCGATTGCCGCCATGGCCCGGTCGACCGCCTGCCAATCTTTCTCGGCAGGGCTGGAAAACCGGTCGATATGCGGATGTCTGCCCATCAGGACAATTTCTTCAACGGTAAAGCCGAAGCCGGTGTCAAATTCCTGGGGGACAAGGGCCAGTTGGCGGGCCAAAACACGTTTGTCATAGGAAGGCAGCGGTTTTTCCCGAAATTTGATGATGCCGCTGCGCGGCTTTTTGCAGCCGGTCAGAAGATCAAGAAAGGTTGTTTTGCCGCAGCCGTTCGGGCCGACGATACCATAAAACTTGCCGGGTGGGAGAACAAGGTTGATATTGTCGAGAACCAAGGGCCCGGTGTAGGCAAAAGATACCCCTTCGATGCTGAATAGACAAGGGCTACTCATAACTTCGACCCTTCTGTTTCTGGCGGAAGATGACGCAGAAAAACGGCCCGCCGATGAGTGCGGTGAGGACGCCGATGGGCACCTCGACAGGCAGTACGGCCCGGGTCACGGTATCGGCCAGCAGCAGCAAAATGGCACCGGCAAAGGCCGAAGCCGGCAGGAGTTTGCGGTTGTCCGGGCCGACCAGATAGCGCATCAGATGCGGTACAATTAAACCGATAAAACCGATGATGCCGGTGACTGCCACGCAGACCGCAGTAACGAGGGAGGCGACCAGCAGAAGGATTTTTCGCACCTTGGCAGTTTCGACGCCAAGGGAGTCGGACGACCGTCGGCCAAGGCTCATGATGTTCAGATCGCGGCCGTAGAAAAGGGTGACTGCTCCTCCGAAAAGCACTGCACAGCCGACTAAGCCGACCCCCTTCCAGGTGCTGGAGGCAAAGCTCCCCATCAGCCAGAAGATGATGATCGCCACCTGCTCATCGGCCAAATATTTCAAGAAACTGATGCCGGCGGAAAGGATGGCGCCGACGATAACCCCGGACAAAATCAGGGTCTGCGCTGAGATCAGGCCGTTAAAGGTAGAAAGGCGCATAACCGTGAGTAAGGTCAGAATAGCGCCGACAAAGGCGAACAGGGGCGTAGAAAAATGGCCGAAGAGGGTAACATTGGCCAAAAGGGCAAGGGAGGCACCAAATGCGGCACCACTGGAAATACCGAGGGTGTAAGGGTCGGCCAGAGGGTTGAGAAGAATGCCCTGATAGATGACGCCGCTCATCGCTAGACCCGCCCCGACCAGGGCGGCAGTGAGGATGCGCGGCAAGCGGACGTCCATGACCACGTAGGGCACAGTCTTTTCAAGGCCGTCGACCAGCGCCGCATTACCCGAAAGGTAGGCGCCGATCACCCGAAGGATTCCCTCCGCATCAATCGCCATGTAGCCCATGCCGGTCGAGACGATGATCGTCAGCACCGTACAGGCGGCAAGGATGAGGGTCAGCAGAAAGAACTTTTTATCCGAGTGACGAAGCATGGTTGTGGGTTTTGTAGTCGTTATCGAAAAATTATGTCAAAAAATAATAACAAATGGCCACGAAGATGACGCAAAGCGCCCGCACCACCTGACTTACCCCGACCAGTTGCAGGGCCAGCTGCGGCGAATAAATACCGGTATAATAGGGCAGTTGGTGGCGAATCGCCCTGATCGGCGTCGACAGGATATTGCCGACCAAAAGCGCCAGAACCACTTCTTTGGTGGTGAGACTGTTTTCGGCCAGGAGGACGCTCGCAGCCGCAAGGCCTGCGGAAAATTCGGTGGTCACCTGGAGAACGACAATCCCCATGCTTTGCGGATTGAGCCAGGCCAAAAACCAGACCTTGGCGGCAATATACTCTTCAAGTCGGGTAAATAGACCATATCTGTTCAAAAGAAAAAAGAGGATATATACCGGAATCATGAAAAGCAAAACCTTGCCGATCCGCTTTTTCAGCCGCTTAAAGCTCTTTACCAGGGCGTCCCGCCAGCCGATTTTGGTCTGCCTGGGCGTGGCAATATAAGCGGCTCCGTCATTTGCCGGCAGGAGCAGGCGACCAAGGAAAACAACCAGAAAGGTTTGCAAAACAGAGGCGGCAAAGGTCAATCCGACATACAAAAGCGCTCCGCCCTTGATCATCGGTGCGGTGAGAAAAAAGACCGTCGGCAGATGCAGGAAGAAGCGCGGCGCAGAATTGAAAAGATTGGCGAGGTACAGCTCGGTTTTACTTATCTGCCCTTTGTCATAGGCCTCGGCGAGCATGGTGTTGGCGGACACCCCCGAGATAAAAGCGACGGAAAAACTCGCTCCGGTGACCGACGATAACCGGCCCATATTGATCAGCGGCCTGACGACTGCGGCCAGCCGATGCGTCCAATTGAGGCTTTCGATGAAATTGGCGACAAAAAGACCAAGGGTGATATAGAAGGCGATTCTGCAAATCGGCAGGATGATCTGCGGCCAAAGCTGGGGAAGGAGATCCTGTTCCATGGTGATTGTGTCAGGATTTACGGGTTTTCCCGCCCTCGTAACCGTCCTGGGACTGGTGGCAAGCTAGCGGGGTGTTGGCTATAATTCTGGGCGATACTACACCCCACGAAGAAGAAAGCAAACAGATATTATCATCTTGCTGCTAAGGGTAAATGGCCGGCGCTTGCAGCTGGTGGTGCGATGGTTTGGCCGATAAAAACAGTTGACTTTCCCATTCCCGGCTTGTTAACTGGCGGCAATGTTTCAGGTGCTTTCCCCCATTGTCGGGGTGATAACCAAAAAAGCTCAAAAGGGAACCTCGTGTGAGTCGAGGACGGGCCCGCCGCTGTAACCGGGTACAAATTTCACGGAAAACCACTGGGAGTTACTCCTGGGAAGGTGTGAAAGATGGCTGATCCGGAAGTCAGAAGACCTGCCTGGAATGTGTGTATTGGCTTATCCCGTGGAAAAGGATGCGTTAATCGATACGAGGACAACAGGGACTCCCCGGATCATCAATCATGATTCGGGGTTTTT
>JBBQVT010000126.1:0-11151 GCA_038211245.1 Desulfobulbales bacterium
TGAATGGCGCCGGCTACTCCTTTCCCGGCCACACTGAGATGCTTGCCAGCCTTACCCAGACAGTCAATTACGCTATGATGATGGCCGGCAACAAGCTGAAAGTTACCCTGGTCACAATTCACCGCCCCTTAAAAGAAGTAGCGGCGGCGCTTTCCATTGAAGAGATCTACCGGTTGATTCATATCACCCACACAGCTCTGCTGGTCGACTTCGGCATTCCTCAGCCGCGCCTGGCCGTCGCCGGACTCAATCCCCATGCCGGCGAGAACGGACTTTTCGGCGATGAAGAACAGTGTCTTATTGCCCCGGCCGTTCATCGCGGACAGCAGCGGGGTTTAAACGTCGGTGGGCCTTTTCCTCCGGATACGGTGTATTTGAAAGCTGCCTCCGGAGAATTCGACGCAGTGGTATCCATGTACCACGATCAAGCGCTTATCCCCTTCAAACTGCTGCACTTTGACGACGGGGTGAATGTTACCCTCGGTCTGCCCATCGTTCGCACTTCCGTTGATCATGGGACCGCTTATGACATTGCCGGGAAAGGTCTGGCAAAATTTAACAGCCTGGCAGAAGCTGTCCGACTTGCCGCAAATATCAGCACCAACCGAGCATCATTTCATAACAGGGTGAATCAAAGAATATGAGTAACCAACAAGCACGGGGAAAACTGATTGTCTTTGAAGGCACGGATGGCACCGGCAAAACCACCCAGCGAGATCTGCTTGGACAATATCTGCAAGACCAAGGATATCCGGTAATCATCACCAAGGAACCGACCGAGGGTCCGTATGGCATGAAAATTCGCGATCTCTACCGACACAGGAACAGATACAGCCGCGAAGAAGAACTTGAACTTTTTCTTGCCGACCGTCGGCACCATGTGACCGAGGTTCTTCATCCCGGCCTCCTTGAGGGTAAGATTATCCTCTGTGATCGCTATTATTTTTCCACTGCTGCCTATCAAGGTGCCCTGGGTTTTGATCCCGAAGGTATACTTGCACTGAATAGTTTTGCTCCCGAACCTGATCTTGTTCTGCTCTTTCAGGCCAATCTTGACATTGGCCTGCAGCGAATCACCGCCGGACGAGGTGAAACTTTGAATAATTTTGAACAACGCGAATTCCTGGAAAAAGTTGCCGCCATCTTTTCTACAATCAAACGGCCGTATATTTTCAACGTTGATGCATCGGGAGCAAGAGAGGACGTCCATCGCTTGGTTGTCAGGTATGTGATGGACCTCCTTCAGCCCGCATGCACTGCAGCACAGGATTGACATATGAGCAGTGGGAAAAGGATCCTTTTTATACTTTGCTGCTGTGCCCTTCTTACCTCTTGCACGGTATATCAGAAGGTGGTCACAGTCGTTAACGAGCCGACAAAAGAAGAGTCGGAGACGGATCTCTCCTGTTCCTACTTTTATTTTCTTTGGGGCTCCCATGCTGAATCCACTGGGCGTTACGCCGAGGCTTTTGAGGCCTATGAAAAAGCTTTGATTTGCGACCCGAAGGTCAATTACCTGAGGGACAAGATCCCGATACTTCTGCTGAAAATGGGCGAACATGAAAAAGTCGTCACCTGGTTGCGTCAAGCCCTCATTGAGCGCCCGGAAGATAACAACTACCGACTTTTCCTTGCCGGCCTGTATATCCAACAGGATAAGTTGGCGGATGCAATTACCTTGTATTACGAGGCACTTGCGCGAGATCCCAACAATGAGAGCGTGCACCTTCGCCTCGGTCTCCTCTACAGTCATCAAGAATCGTACGACAAAGCAGAAAAAATTTTCCGACAACTGCTGAAGAAAAATGGTGATTCCTACTTTGCCCGGCTGTCCCTGGCACGTCTTTTAAAACAAACGGAAAAGCTGGATGAAGCTGTAAAAGAATATGAAAAGGCACTTGAACTCAATTGGTCAAAGGAACTGGCCTACGAAATCGGTGGTTTTTTTGCGAGCCGGAAAAACCATGCCGATGCCCTGCGCATCTACACCTCTATTGTTGAGAGTGACCCTTTTGATGAACGGGCCGGATTGAGTCGGGTGCAAACCTTTCTTGATATGGAAAAAAATGATGCCGCCCTCGAAGAATTGAAAAATATCAGCTCGTTCAGCAAAAATCCGGCAAATATCGAGCTTATCATCAGCAAGGTTCTGTTGCGCAAGAATGAAGTGCAAAAGGCTAAAGATATTCTGGAAAAGCTGGCCAGGGAAAGCGCAAACTCCGAACCACGCTATATGCTCGCCCTCCTCGCTTACAAGGATAAAGATTATCCCGCGGCACTTACGCACCTCAGCCTTATTTTTCCCGGCAGTACCGATTTCGAGGATTCGGTTTATCTGCAAATTCGTATCTTTAATGAAACTGGTATAAAGGATAAAGGTATTGCTCTCCTGAGAAAACATATCACCAAAGAGTCAAGCCGCAGGCCTCTCTTTTACACCCTCCTTGCAGCCCTTTACCACGAGAAAAAAGAAGATCTCACGGCCATATCTCTTCTTGAGGCCGCAGTTTCTCTCTATCCAGATAATCCTCAGCTGTTTTTCGATTATGGCCTGATGCTTGATAAAAACGGCATGGAAGAGCTGGCCATTAACAAAATGCTGAAAGTCTTGGAATTGCAGCCGGACCACGCTGAGGCCCTGAATTTTATCGGTTACACCTGGGCAGACAAAAATGTTCGTCTTAAAGAGGCTCTCGAATATATCGAGAAGGCCATTGCCTTGCAGCCGGATAACGGCTATATCGTTGACAGCCTTGGCTGGGTATACTATCGACTCGGCAACTACCTGCGAGCCATAAAAGAACTCAACCGCGCGCTCGAATTGGAACCGGGAGATCCCCATATCCATGAACATTTAGGCGATGTATACCGCTCCCTCGGAAAACGAGCCGAGGCCCTTGAGCTCTACCAAAAGGCTGTAAAGCTGTTTGAAAATGATACGGAAAAAGCAGCAGTACAAGAGAAAATCGATGTCCTTGAAAAACAACAATAACAACGGTTGGCTGCCCTTCAGCCTGCTCCTCCTGGTCACCCTGACTATCTCCGGATGTGCCGGCAAACCGTGGACAACCCCCCTTGAGGGCGACCGGTTAAACGAAACCATCCAGCTTGTTGATTCCCTTATCTTGGACAATCAAGCATGTGGCCAAAGCCTTGATGGCGATCTGGCCCTCTTTTATACGGATCCTCTTGAAAACAAGGCCCTGGGCGGCTACCTGCAGTTTTCCATGCCCGGATCCTACAAGTTCGTGGTTGCTAACCCTTTCGGCCAAACCATCCTGGCCATCGCCGGGGATCAAACATCGTATCAGGCGGTTATAGTTCCTGAACAAAAATATCTGGCCGGCAGCATCCGATCTTTTGGTCTGCGCCACTTTCTTCCGACGGAAATCCTCAATGGTCACTGGGGAGAATGGTTGACCGCAAGAAACCAACGCCCGGGCAGTGCTATAAGCACCATCCGTGAGGACAAGAACACTAGAGGCTTGTGGATTTCCTTTCGGCACAGCAAGACGGAGCCGGCCGGGATGAGCCACCTGCTCCTTGAGTCGGTGAGTAAATTACCCCTCGCCCATATCCTCGAAAACAGCGCCGGAAAAAGTGTCGCCGAAGTAACCTATGGCGACTGGATGACACAGGGGAAATGCCGTCAACCCCAAGAGATAAACATAACCGGGCTCGACTATGGCATCGATATCCGTCTCAAGCTTTCCAATGTCCGGCTGACAAGCGAGGCCAAACAATTTACCCTGCCTGTTCCGCCGGGTTATATTCAGCAACTCCAACCATAGTGTCCCGGACCGGCATTCTTAAAT
The DNA here is from genome assembly GCA_038211245.1 of Desulfobulbales bacterium. Lineage (GTDB taxonomy): Bacteria > Desulfobacterota > Desulfobulbia > Desulfobulbales > Desulfocapsaceae > Desulforhopalus_A. The sequence goes on from JBBQVT010000126.1 coordinate 3,816, forward strand.
ATTTGTCCGGAGGTGCTCTTTTCAGTCCAGCCCCAAGGGGTATAACAACGATATTTAAAGGGGATATTGCCGTTATTGGGCTGACTTTTCCGGTGGCAGTTCGTTGACTATTAAGACGAAGAGATTGTCATTTTTAAAGAAGACCTGCTGCAAATCGTAATCTCTTTGGGGAGAGAGATTGAGGACTACCCGAATCTTATCGGGCTTGCTGTGTTTTGAGGTACTAATCCGCTGGACATATTTACCTTGAGCGGCAATATTTTCCTCTACCCCTGTGCTTAATTCCATTCCCATAAAATCACAAAAAACCTTCGGATTGTCCTTTTCCACTGCAGAGACTGTTGGTGGTTCAAAAGCAGTTAAATGAAATAGAACCATCTCTCCCTTGGTGGAAGAATCGTCAAAGGAGATACTAAGCAGCTTCGGACTTGCGGTTTTGCCGGAAACAGTGGTTTCTGTGACGGGAGTAGCCATGGCTTTCTTTGTCGGCTCCTGCTGTGGAAACTGCGGCGGTACCTTCTCCTCGACAGGCTCGACAGGTTTGGCTACCGCAACCTCAGTGGGCTTTCGCAGGGCAGCGGCAATTTCCTTTTTGACTCCTGGAACCAGAGGGCTTTCCTTCTGTTTTGCTTCTTGCGCATCAGAGAGAAGTACAACGCTGAGGATATTGTCCGCCTCGGAATATTCACTGGTGTATCGAATGGGAATCTGCTTGGCGAGATCAACCACTACCCTGGTCTTCTGTTCAGGGGTCTGATGCATACCCGTGCGAATGGTTGTAGCCAATTTGCCGGCGGCGAGAGGGATGACACCTTTGCCCGCATAGGAACTGTTGGGAAAATCGATAATCAACCGAGGATTATCGCCTTTCATGGTATAGATTTTCGTCCCGACTTGAGCACTCAGCTTGAAGGTCAACTTCTCTTCTGTCTCGGAGTCGACTTTGTGAGAAATTGATTCAATTGTCACACCTGACGACGATGCTGCAAAGGCTACTGACAAGGACAGAGCCATCATCCCGGCTACCGCAAGAAGAAGTGGTGCTAACCTTTTCATCAGGCAGATCCTTTTTTGCATATTATAACCAATGTTTATCCAAAACGTGAGAATACAATTTCACTGAATACCGCATCCTGACTTGAAAAGTCAATGAAATTTCAGTAAATAGTGAGGCTGATCAATGCGATCTGAGAAAGAAGAGCGATCTTCTCCAGCCCTTTTCCGTCTGCAAACTTCCATAGGAATCCAATGACCGACCAAGCACATCTCGCTTCAATTGCCAAACCCGGCCGCTACCTCGGCCACGAGTATAATTCAGTGCAAAAAAATTGGGATTCCATGAAGATTCGTTTTGCCCTGGTTTTTCCCGACATGTATGAGATCGGTATGTCGCACCACGGGCTACAAATCCTCTATCATCTGTTGAACCGGCAGGATGCATTCCTGGCGGAACGCTGTTATTGTCCGGATATCGATCTCGAACAACTCCTACGTCAGAAAAATCAAACCCTCACCAGTTTGGAATCGTCGCACCCGCTCCGGGATTTTGATGTCATCGGCATCACCCTGCCCTACGAGCTCTGCTACAGCAACATCCTGACAATACTTAGTCTAGCGGATATCCCTTTGTATTCTCGCGACCGGGACCCTACCTTGCCCCTACTCCTCGGTGGTGGAGCCGGATCTTTCAACCCGGAACCGGTCGCCGATTTTTTTGATGCCATTCTCCTTGGAGACGGCGAGGAGGCAGTGATCGAAATAGGCCATCTTCTGGCTGCCCATAAAGCGGCCGGCGGAAACAAGGCGGACCTTCTTCACCGACTGGGAGAAATTGATGGGGTGTATATCCCGGCCCATTTCCAGCCGGACTACGACAGCTTCGGCAACCTTCAGACAATCCACAGAAAGGCCGGGGGAAAGGCTCTGGTTCGTCGCAGAATTCTTACAGATCTCAACGCCATTGAGCATCTGAAACAGCCAATCGTCCCCAATGCCAAGATTGTCCATGATCGGCTGGGGATAGAAATTGCCCGCGGTTGCACCAGAGGCTGCCGGTTTTGCCAGGCCGGGATTACCTACCGGCCGGTGCGGGAGCGGAGCCCGGAACAGATAATGGAACTTGCCGAAAGCGGCATAAACAACTCCGGTTTTGAAGAACTGGCCTTATTGTCCCTTTCCACCGGTGACTATAGCTGCCTGGAACAGGCTCTCCCGGCACTGATGGACAAATTCTCGTCGAGATTTATTTCCATCGCCATGCCTTCAATGCGGGTTGGAACCCTTACCGCAACCGTCATGGAGCAGGTTAAAAGGGTTCGTAAAACCGGCTTCACTCTTGCACCCGAGGCCGGCAGCGAAAGATTGCGGCGAGTCATCAATAAGGGTATTTCCGAAGGTGATCTTCTTACCACCTGCAATGACGCCTTTAGTGCCGGCTGGCAAAGCATTAAGCTCTATTTCATGATAGGTCTGCCGACCGAGACGGACCAGGATATCATCGCCATTACCGAACTGGCCAAAAAGATTCTTAATGATCGCAGCCCGGGCGGGGGCCGCGGAAAAAGGCAGATAACGATAAGTGTCGGCACTTTTATTCCCAAACCGCATACGCCCTTCCAGTGGGAAAGACAGCTCAGCATGGAAGAAAGCATGGAGCGTATTCAGCGGATCAAAAGGTCCCTTCCCGGCAAAGGCTGCAATCTCCGCTATCATAGCCCGCGCCAGAGTTTTCTTGAAGGTGTCTTTTCCCGTGGCGACCGGCGTCTGGCAGAACTCATTGAAAAAGCCTGGCGCGATGGGGCACGCTTTGACGGCTGGGACGAACATTTTGATCTTGCTCGTTGGCAAAGGGCGGCCGACAGCTGCCGGTTGTCTTTGGAATCCTACCTGCACGCTCGGCGACCTGATGAAACCCTCCCGTGGCAGCACCTCTCTTCCGGTGTAACCCATGAGTTTCTCGTCGATGAGCTGGCGAAAGCGCAAATCGAGGAATACACCCCCGACTGCCGCTACCACGCCTGCCAAAAATGCGGTATCTGCGATTTCGGAACTCTCCTGCCCGTGGTCTGCAATCGAGCCAAAACCCCTCTGGCGAAATCAGGGCCGGTGGCTCTGCAACGACCTGCCGATGCCCCGGAAAATGGTAGCCCTACCGGCCATTACAAGTATATAGTCCACTACACGCGCCTTGGGAATATCTGTTATCTCGGCCACCTTGAGATGCTGCAGGGAATTTTCCGTACCCTCCGTCGGGCTGACATCAGAACCAATTTCAGCCAAGGTTTTAATCCTTCGCCGAAGATCTCTTTTGGTCCCGCCCTGGCTGCTGGAACGGAGAGCCTTGCCGAATTTTTCATCATGGATATCCCGGAACCCTTAAAAAACTGCGCTGCCACGGCTGCCAAGCTCAACGAAAAACTGGTCCCGGGCCTTACCGTAACAAAAATTGAACCCCATTCCGGCAAAGTGCCGCAGAGCCTCCTGACTTCGTATACTCTCACTTTAGCCAGAGCGGTTACCGAGCAAGAAAAAGAGCGTGCCAAACACTTCCTCAGCAGTCAAAGTTATCCGGTTGCCAAAATCAGAAAGGGGAAAACCAGTGCAATCGATATCCGCCCATTGATCACCATCCTGAGTATCTCTGACCTGGCAACCGTCCAACTTGAGATGGTCGGCGTCAGCGCCCAGCCGGGGATCAAGCCGATTGAGGGACTGGCGCAGATCTTCGGACTTACCAAGGAGGAGAGCCTCGCTACCAGGATCCTGAAAACCTCCTGGCGGATTATGGATAGTGATTAACTGTGAAAAATCGCGAAAAGATTATGATATCCAGCAGACTGAAGTTTTTCAGGCTCTTCTTTTTTCTTTTTTGCATTATCGGAACGGTTACCGTACCTCCGGTCTGCGCCCAGGATAATGTACTGCGCCTGATCACCAATGGCGGATATATAGTTGAAGACGGCAACAACCGGCAGAAGTACCGGGAGAATGAACTTTTTGTTCCCGCCTCTACCATGAAACTGCTCACCAGCCTGGTCGCCTTGGAATTCCTCGGCCCCGAGCACCATTTCGAAACACACCTCTTCCTTGATGCGCAAAAGAATCTATATATCAAGGGCTATGGTGATCCTCTTCTTACCTCGGAGGTTCTCCTGGAGATCAGCAAACGCCTCTCGGACCTGGGCGTGCGGCAACTGCAGTCGATCTGCCTTGATGACAGCGCCTTCGATCTGCGGGGTGAAACAGCAAGTGAGGAAAATTCAGCGAGGAGCTATGACGCTCCAAACGGCGCATTGGCGGTCAACTTCAATGCTGTTTCGGTAATGATCAATGCAAAGGGCAGGATCAGCTCAGGTGAATCCCAGACGCCGCGCTTGCCTCTGATGCTGGAAATCGGTGCCGGCCTTGCGCCCGGTGCACATCGCCTGAACATCAATATGCTGCCGTCGCAACCCGGGAAATCCTCTACTCTCCGCTATACAGGTGAGCTTTTCACGGCGCAACTGCAGCAGGCCGGCATTGCCATACGACAGCCTTGGAAAATTAAGGCAACACCCAGCCAGCTGAAACCCATTCTTATCCACCGGGGCCGAGCAAGTCTTGCGGAAATCATCAGGGATTGCCTCAAATATTCAAATAATTTCATAGCCAACCAACTGTTTCTCGCATGTGGCATACACATCTACGGTTTGCCTGCTACCTGGGAGAAATCCCGGAAAACCGTTACCACCTATACGACAACGACCCTCGGTCTTCCCAAGGGGCACCTTGTTATAATGGAGGGAGCCGGACTTTCAAGACAAAACCGGTTCAGTCCGGCCGCCTTTATCGAAGTCCTGAAGCGCTTCCAGCCGTTCGCCGCCCTCCTCAGTCAACGGGAGACAATCCCCTTAAAAAGCGGCACCCTCACCGGTGTTTATTGTTTTGCAGGGTATTTCCCGAGGGGTGAAACACTCATCCCCTTTGCCATTCTTCTCAATCAAACGGAAAACACCAGGAATCAGCTCCTTAAAGAACTCCAATCGGCAGCTGTCGGATCTTCCGCCTCGCTATGAACTTCATGTCACCCGGATGCCATCTTGTCCTTGCCTTTTACCGTTGCCTTCTTTACCATTGGCACGCTTCAACAATACTTTCCCGCACCACTTTTAAAACAATTGTCTCGTCCTTAAGGAGGGTTGTATGACACCTGTCAGTTCCGCTAAAATTGCCGTTAGCTGTGTTTCTTTGCTCTTTCTCTTGACTCTTTCTGCCTGTGGAACCGCCCCCGCCGGCAACGCCGAAAATGGGCAGAAGTGGTACAAGATGAACAACTGCAATGCCTGCCATGGCGAAAAGGGCAGTGGTGGGCGTGGTCCGGACATTATCGGTATTGACATGGGATTTGGCAGCTTTGTTAAAAAACTGAGAAAAAAAGATGCCCCGATCATGCCGCCTTTTCCTGAGGCAAAAATCTCCGAACAGGACGCAGCGGACATTTACGCTTTCCTGAAAAGTGCCAAATAGATGCTTCATGTTTAGTCGTTTTGAATGTCCTGGCCAAGAGAACAGAGGTGTGCTAAAATGATTTTGTTTTTCAGCTAGGAATGAGTACTATTGTGGAAGAAGTAAAATAAAGACTTCCCTGCCGCGTCCAACGAGGATCGGCTTCATCTTCAAAATAAAGGAGAATGCTATGGTTGAGAGCCTCTATTCATTCCTAGCAGCCGTTGGCTTTACCCACCCTCTCCACCCCATGCTCACCCATGTGCCGATGGGTATGATTATCGGCATGGTGGTTTTTTCTCTCTTTGGGCTCATGTTGAAGAACCCGGATTTGGCTGAGACGGCGTTTCATTGTTCGGTCCTTGCCCTGCTCTCCATAGTTCCGGTCATTGGTACCGGAATCCTCGACTGGCTCCATTTACAACAAGGAGAGTGGAATAAGTATATCATTGCCAAAATGATACTTGGGGCACTGCTTACCATTCTCTTGACTGTGACTGTCGTTATGAAGAAAAAGGGAGTAAGCCCGGCGAAGATGTTGCTCTTCTACTTTCTCTGCCTCGTGTGTGCCGGTGGATTAGGTTATTCCGGTGGCCAGCTGGTGTATGGTTGATGCCTTTCTCGCCTGCATTTCCTAAGAAAACCTCGCAACTGCATGAAGAGTAATGATCAGGCAGCTGTGAGGAATATTTGGATGGTTGAGGGTGGATCGTACTCCTTGGTGCCACAGCTACTCGGCAAGTTTTAACCGCAGGTTCTCGGCAAGGACGTCGAGAAACTTTTCGGTTGTCAGGTAGTGAGACGGTGTCAAGTCCTTGCCATGAATACACAACGCCAGATCTTTGGTCATTTTGCCGCTCTCGACCGTTGCAACACATACCGTCTCAAGCTTCTCACAGAAATCAATAAGCTGTTGATTGCCGTCCAGCTTACCCCGGAAGGCCAGGCCCCTGGTCCAGGCAAAGATTGAGGCTATGGGATTGGTGGAGGTCGGCTTTCCCTGTTGATGCTCCCGATAATGGCGAGTGACAGTACCGTGTGCGGCTTCAGCTTCCATGGTTTTGCCATCCGGGGTCGAAAGAGTTGAAGTCATCAGTCCAAGGGAGCCAAAACCCTGCGCCAGGGTATCGGATTGGACATCCCCATCATAATTTTTACATGCCCAGACAAAGCCACCTTCCCACTTCAGGGCCGAGGCGACCATATCATCGATTAACCGGTGCTCATAGACAATGCTCAAGGCATCCATCCGCGACTTGTAGGTGGAGGCATACACCTCGGCAAAAATATCTTTAAACCTGCCGTCATATTTTTTCAGGATGGTATTTTTGGTAGAGAGGTACAGCGGCCATTTTTTGTGAATCGCCTGGTTAAAACAGGAATGGGCAAAACCGGTAATCGATTCATCGGTATTGTACATAGCCATGGCCACCCCACCACCCTGGAAGTCATACACCTCAAAGTGCTGAGGATCGCCACCATCCTCCGGAGTAAAGGTAAGGGTCAGTTTGCCCCGCCCTCGGACAACAAAGTCGGTGGCTTTATATTGGTCACCGAAGGCGTGGCGTCCTATACAGATCGGCTTTTTCCAGGTAGTTACCAGTCGAGGAATGTTTTCGACAATGATCGGCTCACGGAAAACGGTGCCGCCAAGGATATTGCGGATCGTGCCGTTCGGCGATTTATACATTTTTTTCAGGTTGAACTCCTTAACCCGACCTTCATCCGGGGTAATCGTCGCACACTTGATGCCGACACCGAACTCCTTGATGGCATTGGCAGCATCGACGGTCACCTGGTCGTCGCTCGCATCCCGTGCCTCAATACCTAGGTCATAATAGCGAATATCCAG
>JBBQVT010000127.1:0-11131 GCA_038211245.1 Desulfobulbales bacterium
CCGGTCTTTTCCGGTTTCATCGTTGCCCGCCTGGTCATTGTCGCGTTACTCATGGCCGCAGGGGCCTGCGGCTTGTTCCTTTGGGAATACTTCCGCATCATCGGGCCTGAACCGGTGACGGGTGCCCGGCATGCCCTGGCGTTGGCCGAAGCCCAGACCCTGTGCGTGACCAGCATCACCTTCACCCAGATATTCTACCTCCTCAATTGCCGCTCCCTGCGGGCATCTCTCTTCAGCCAGGGAGTTTTCAGCAACCCGGTAGTGTTTGTCGGCATCGGTATCCTGCTGCTGTTGCAGGCATGCTTCATCCATCTGCCGCCGCTGCAGAAGCTCTTCAATTCTGCTCCGCTCGATGGCCTCGGCTGGTTGAATGCCATGGCAGTTGGTGCGCTTGTGTTGCCGGTGATCTCACTGGACAAATGGATCAGAAACCGGTGAAGAGCAAGAGGCTCAATTTCTCCATCGGATGAGCCTCTTGCAAAACCCTCCAACATACTGAAAAGAGAATACTAATGAGAAAATTTACACTGGCATTGGCATTTACAGGCGCATGCACATTGATGGCTTCCTCGGCATTCGCCGTCGATCGTAATGGGCCGCCGCAAAGAGATTTGGAAATCAATATCGGTGCGGGTGTAATGTATGCTCCGGATTTTCTTGGCTCAAAAGATTATCAGCTTTACGCTTTTCCCAATCTCAGTGTGAAGTATAAAGATCAGTTTTTTGCCTCGGTGCAGGATGGCATCGGCTACAATGTTATTCGCAGTAACGGCTGGCGTATCGGGCCGGTAGCGAAATACGCCATGCAGCGCCGGGAAGATGGCAACAATCCCTTCCGCGTCGCTGGAGATAAAACCAATGCGCTGCGTGGGTTGGGCGATGTCGATGGCACGCTGGAACTTGGAGGATTCGCGGAATATAGGTGGAGGGAATGGAGTGCCAAAGTGGAAGCGCGGCAAGGTGTAAACGGGCATGAAGGATTTGTCACCGATCTCAATGCCAATTACACGAAGGCCGTATCTTCCGTTTTCTGGAAGGAAGGCTCTCCACTCATTGTGTCAGTCGGCCCGCGTGCAACGCTGGTGGATAACAATTATAATCAGACCTATTTCGGCGTGAACGCATCGCAGTCGGCACGTTCCGGCTTATCGCAGTACAAAGCCGAAGGCGGGTTACTCTCCTACGGCATCGGCGCAGCGGCGATTCTGCCGATTACCGATACTATCACTGCGACATGGATTGCAGGTTATGACCGCATAGCGGGCGATGCCGGGGATTCACCGCTGGCGCAGCAGCGCGGTTCAGAAAATCAGGCGAAAGTGGGCGTATTTTTAAGCTATACTTTTGACTATTAACGGAGAACTGATGCCAACGAAAAACCTTGAGGAGAAACGATGGTTTAATTTTACCCTCAGTCCCATGATCGGCGTCGCAATCAAAATGCTGATGGGCGATACTGGCAAGTATATAGGCATGATCGTGGGCATCACCTTCTCAGCGCTCATCATGACGCAGCAGCCTACCGTTCTTTTAGGGCTGCTCAGCCGCACCTATTCCCTTATCAGTGACGCTTCCTATCCCGATTTGTGGGTTATGGATTCCAAGGTGCAAGCCGTCGATGATGTAAAGCCCCTTCAGGATACCAAGCTGCTGCGGGTGCGGGGCATTGAGGGCATCCGCTACGCCGTTCCACTTTATAAAGGATTGCTGCGCGCCCGCACGGCGGACGGCAATTCCCAAAATTGCAGCATTATTGGACTGGATGATGCCACGCTGATCGGTGGTCCTGGAAATATGGTGGCTGGAAAACTGGAAGATTTGCGCCGCGCCGACGCGGTGATCATCGATGTGGACGGAGCCAATAAATATTTAGCGCAGAAGTTGCCTGACGGCACGAGGATTCCTCTTAAAGTGGGCGATACCCTGGAAATTAATGATAAGCATGCGGTGATCGTCGGCATCGCCCAAACCACACCGACTTTTGGGTCACTGCCGTCAATTTACACTACGTATAAACGCAGCCTCGCATTCGCACCGCAGGAACGGTTGAAGCTATCGTTTATTCTGGCGGGCTTGAAGCCCGGTATTGATCCCGCGCCGGTAATCGCCAGCATCAAGAAATATACCGGCCTGACGGCTTACACCAGCGAGCAGTTCAAGGACGTGTCGTTGCAGTATTTCATCGACAACAGCGCCATTGTGGCGAGTTTCGGCATCGTGATTCTGCTTGGCTTTATTGTGGGGGCGGCGACTTCCGGGCAGGTTTTCTATAATTTCACGCAAGATAACATCAAGCAATTTGCCGCGTTGAAAGCGATGGGAACCTCAGATGGAATGCTGGTAAAAATGATTTTGGTGCAAGCGGCGATGGTAGGCATCAGCGGCTGGGGGATCGGTGCGGGATTAGTGAGCCTGAAAGGATTCAGTCTCGGTTCCAACGGCGATTTCCCGTTCTTGATGCCGTGGCAGGTGGTGGCGTCAAGCGGCGGAGGCGTGCTGGTTATTATCACCTTCGCGGCACTTATCAGCATTCGCAAGGTAGTGAAACTTGAGCCAGGGCTTGTGTTCAAATGAGCCAACCGGTTGTCATCTGCAAAGGAATTCAAAAAGAGTTCGGTGCCGGCGCTGATGCTGTGCAAGCGCTGCGAGGCATTGATGTCGAAATTAATCAAGGCGAGCTTTTCATGCTGGTCGGACCGTCTGGCTGCGGCAAAACCACGCTGATTTCAATCATAGCGGGGATTATGAATCAAACCAAAGGCGAATGCCTGGTATTGGAAGAAAATGTTTCTGTGATGAGCAGCGCAGCCAAGGTAAAATTCCGGGCTAAAAATATCGGTTTTGTGTTTCAAACGTTCAATCTGTTGCCTTCGCTCACTGCTGCTGAGAATGTTGCCATTCCACTTTTTATTTTAGGCGAAAGCAAAAAAGCAGCAGTAAAAAAGGCGCATGATTTACTCGACCACGTCGGTTTGAAAGACCGGGGAATATCCCTGCCGTCGGAACTCTCCGGAGGGCAGCAGCAACGCGTCGCCATTGCACGCGCTTTAATTCACAATCCGAAAATTATCGTTTGCGACGAACCGACATCGGCGCTTGACCATGAAACCGGCGCGAACGTGATGGAGATGATGCAGAAACTCTCCAAAGAGCATGGCACGACGCTCATCATCGTCACCCATGACAACCGGATTTTTCACTATGCCGACCGTATCGGCGAAATTGATGACGGCTACATCAAGGCAATTCACGCGCCGGAAACCACTTTAGGAAGGCCATATGCTTAAATGGAAAAAATGGATACCGCTTGCGCTTGGGCTGGCCGGAATCGCTTTAACTGTGCTCTACCTTACGAAGGGTACACCTGAAAAACCGGTAGCACAGCCCATCGCCGAACCCTCCAATGTGCCGTTTGAAAGTTATATCGGCGGCGCGGGACTGACTGAACCCAACAGCGAAAACATCGCTATCGGCTCACACATCCCCGGCATTGTGCGCCATGTAGCCGTACAGGTGGGCGATAAGGTGAAAAAGGATGATCCGCTGTTTATTATTGAAGACCGCGAAGCAATGGCGCAAGTGACAAAATCGGAGGCGCTGGTTACGCAACGGGATGCTGAATGGGAAAACAGCAAAGACCAGCTTTCCATCAGCGCCAAGCTAAAAGATGTGGGGGCGATCAGCAAAGATGAGCGCAATCAGCGGGGGCGAGCAGTGGAAGTAGCAAAAGCCTTGCTCGATGCCGCCAAAGCCGATCTGGATGCCGGCCACACTCGCTTAAACCCTGCATACCGTCCGCGCGCCGATTGACGGTATGGTGATGGCAAAGAATCTGCGCGTGGGTGAATTCGCACCGGCGGGCGGAACCGCCACGGCGCTTTTGCAGCTTGGAAATTTAAACCCGCTGCATGTGCGTGTCGATATTGATGAAAACGATGCGTGGCGCTTCCTGCCAGACCGCAAGGCCGTTGCTTTCTTGCGTGGTAATCCGGCAATTAGCATGCAGCTGGAATTTGTGCGCGTGGAGCCGTTCGTACGGCCGAAGAAATCGCTCACCGGCGAAAGCACCGAGCGCGTCGATACCCGTGTGCTGCAAATCATCTATCGCTTCGACCCTGCGGGCAGGCCGATTTATGCCGGGCAACAGATGGATATTTACATTGAAGCCGATCCACTGCCAAAAGTACCAACGCCGGCATCTAAAGGGAAAAAAGGTGCATAACAATCACAAATGGAGTTATAGATATTTCCCAAGACGTAACCACATCTCACTGGTAACCAGTGCCTCTATGAAGATACTTAAATTTTTCCTGCTGTTGGCTGTGCTGATGATCTCAGGATGCGCTCATTTCGCCGCCAAACCCTTGGAGGTCCTGTCCTATGTAAACAGCAACTCCACTTCTCACAAAAACCTCTTCGTTTTTGTCCGAGGTTTGGGCGGCAGTCACCACACCTTTGCCGAAGAGGGTATGGTTGACGCCACCTGGCAAAGGGGCATTGCTTTCGATATGGTGGCACCCAATAGCCATTTCGCCTACTACTCTGAGCGCACCTTGATTGAGCGTCTCAGGCAGGACGTGATCCTGCCCGCCAAGAATAATGGCTATGAGAAGATCTGGTTGATTGGTCCGTCTATGGGCGGGCTTGGCTCCCTTCTGTATGTGCGTGAACATCCTGAGGATATCAAGGGAGTTTGCCTGCTTTCCCCCTTTCTTGGCGATGATGCCATTATTGACGAAATCAAAAAAGCCGGCGGCCTTGAAGACTGGCTGCCGGGAGACTATTCGCCTGAAAAGGATTGGCAGAGGATGTTATGGCATTGGATTAAGTCCGAAGTGGCAAAGGCAAAGACTCCACCGATATATCTCGGTTTCGGCAATGATGATATGTACGTAGAAGCCCAAAAACTCCTTGCCGAAAACCTTCCGGCCAGCCACATAACCCGCCTGGAAGGAGGACATGATTACCAAACCTTTAAGGCACTTTGGCTGAGTTTTCTGGACCGTGATGTTCAATATTAAGAGGTGGAGAATATGGCGCTGCAAAAAGTCGGTCTGTCAGTTTTCATTGCGCTCGTTCTGTTGTCCGGTTGCGGGAAGAAAAATTGGGAGCCGTCGTGGCAGGTAGCCGGACAGTCGGCAATATCAGCTCAGGCAGATCTGCTGTATGCCCAGGCATGGAAACGCCTTGAACAAGCCGCTAATCGAGAGGATATTATTGCCGTGATGGAAGATCTACAGCAGGTTTTGACAACCAATCCCTCACACCGCGAGGCTCTGGCATACCTTGGAAACCTGCATATACTCCTTGGCACAGCATGCACGATGGACACTGAGGAGAAGATCACTCATTTCCGATTAGCCATGAAGTATTGTGAACTCGCCATGTACGTCAACCCAGAGTTCCGTGCGGCCGTTGCGAGTGGCAAAAAGCCTTGGGAGGCAGCACCGACGCTCCAGGCCGAAGATGCTCCGGCCATGCTCTTCTGGGTAACTGCCCTGCAATACGAATTTAAGGAAGGGATGACCCTTCCAGCGAAAATCACCAACGTTGGTTGGCTGAAAGACTCAATTTCCTTTCTCGACAGAATCGAACAGGTGGCACCTGATTTTGGTAATGGCGCTGTGGAGTTTGCCTATAGCATCTGCTACTCGGCCCTGCCATATTTGCTCGGCGGCGATACCGCGCTGGGGCAGGCTTATCTAGAAAAATCCATCGCCAAGGGAGAGGGTTATCTGCTTCCCATTTGGGGTAAAGGGAAATATTTTCACCAGGTAACAGGTGATTTGCAAAGCGCCCGTCAGGATTTAAGGTGGGTAGCCAGTCAAAAACCGGAAGGATATAAAGATCTCTATCCCTGGCGGATACATTTCATCGCCGACGCCAGGATTCAACTCGAATCTTTGTAGTGAACGAGCCTGAATTCTTATCAATCTCCAATCACTGCCCCTCTCGTTCCTGCTGTCGCGATTCCAGCCAGTCGAAGGTGTGCGGCTGACTCTATGCAATAGGTTGATCTTTTTACTGGCCGATATCCAGGACACGAAAGGGAAAAACTCCTTGCGATACATCCCGGCAATAGCATTTTAAGGTTGCACGTATTGCCGAAAACGCCAGGTCATTCCACGGGATTTCAGCGGGTGAAAAAAGCTTAACTTCAAGGCTTTCACTCCCGGCACGAAAGTCCTTATCGGTAAGCCGGGCCCGAAAGATGAAATACACTTGATTGATAGCGGGCAGGTTTATAATGGTATATGGCTGCAAGTCGAAAACTTTGGCATAAGCCTCCTCAAAGGTTTCGCGCATGGCGCACATTTCCAGGGTTTCGCCATTTTCCAGCCATCCCGCAGGGAGCGTCCATTTATCTCGACATGGCTCAATAGCCCGCCTGCACAAAAGAATTGTATTTCCCATTACCGGCAATGTGCCGACAACCATTTTCGGGTTTTCATAATGAATAGCAGCGCAACCATCACAAATAAATCGCGATCTCCCATCCCCTTCAGGTATTCGCAGAGTAACCTTTGCACCGCAGTGAGTACAGAAATTCAAAATAGTGTCCTTTCGAGAAGGTTTGGTTGCAATCAGGCAGCCCTGTTGCATTTTTCAGGGAATCTTAGTCTATAAGAAGAATATATAACCCTTCCAGGGCAAGATTCTGTCTGGGAAGGGTCAAGGCAAAAGACAAACTACCAAACTTTTTATGAGAAAGGAGCCCAATGTTTTCCGTATATACCGAGCAGGGACGAACCTTCCGAAGCACTCTTGAAGACCTTTATCGAGTTGAAGGGATCAAACCGGTAAAAGGCTTGAAGTCGGTGGCCAAGGGCATACGGGACGAAAAAGAGCCCGTTGTCCAATCATATTACAACAAGGAAGCTATCAAAGCCTACAAGGAAATGATCCAGGCAAAACATGAAGAAGTGATTTATCACGCCTACCAGATCATGAAGCGACCGGTGATCACTGTCTTTGATGATACTCCTATTATTGAATGCTACTTGCTTCTTGTAGAGAAGAACATAAGACAAATGCCTGTTCTCAACAGAGAAATGATCCCGGTCGGGTTGGTAACCAAAGAAAGTGTCCTGGAAAAACTCATTATCGAAGACAATGTCATCCGTCAGGCAACAGTTGCTTCTGTTCGGGAAATAATGGACCACCCGATAATTACAGCCGATCCCCTATCAGACATTCGACGCGTGGCAAAGATAATGTATGACCACGACCTTAACAGTATTCCCATCACCAATGATGCCGATATGTTCGTCGGCATCATCACGAGAACTGATATTGTTTACGCGGTTTCTAATTTTCCTGCCTTGACTTTACGAGCCTAAAAACATTCATCCTTGACTTGTTGAACGAACGTTTGACCCAGTACTTTCACTTGTGCGGGATTGACGTTCAACGTCATCAATGAATAAAAAAACCGCTCATCAAGTTACCCGTGTAGACGATGTAACAAATAAGCAAGATTACCCCTTCAAAACGGTTTATACGTCCAGCATTGCGAAAGCCGAAGCCAAATATAAACAGCGAGATGGTAAGAAGCGCCATCACCAAAATATCGCGAGACAAAACTTCCGGCCCAACCTTCATCGGGTTAATGCTACCGGCAACCCCGACAACCGCCAGGGTATTGAAAAGGTTGGAACCAACAATATTGCCAAGGGCGATATCATGCTCGCCCTTGCGTGCGGCAATAATTGATGAAGCCAGCTCCGGAAGCGAGGTGCCGGCGGCAACAATAGTTAAGCCAATAATGAGATCGCTCACCCCCAAACCGACAGCAATTTTCACCGCTCCCCAGACCAAAATACGGGAACTAATGATTAACAGAACAAGGCCGGTGACCAACCATAAGATCGCTTGGCGAACCGGCATTGCATGCACTTCCAGTTCACGGGCTATCTCATTGCCCAGTGTATCAACCTTTGTCCGCAGCCCCTGTCGTACCGCCCATGCTATAACCAGCGCGAACACCACCAAAAGCACCGCGGCGTCAATGCGACTGATCTCTCCATCCTGAAGATGCCAGGCTGCAAGGCCTGTGACCGCCGTGAGAATCGGTAACTCCTTGCGCAACACCTGTGAGTGGACGGTCAACGGACTGATCACTGCGGTCACTCCCAGAATGAGAGCAATGTTGGTTATGTTTGAACCGTAAGCATTACCGAGGGCAAGGCCTGGATTACCGTCCATGGAAGCCAGCGCCGAGACTACAATTTCCGGCGCCGATGTCCCAAAACCGACAACAACCATGCCGATCAACAGCGATGGCATACCATAATGACGGGCTGTAGCTGCCGAACCTTCGACAAACCGGTCGGCACTCCAAACCAACAAAGCCAAACTCAATACAACTGCGATAAAGGGTAAGGTCATAATGTTTAATGCCTATTGATGCAGCATTTGTGGAGTGGGCTTGGTCATGGCTGGCCGGACTTTGCGTTACGTTTGCAGGCCCTGCAGCCACGCAACCCCGGTTCTCTTGAGGATAAATCTTTGTCGCCTTTTTTAAAGTTCTTCCTTCTCTTCGCGCCTGTTCTGTCGCGACTCGCGTTTGATCATATAGTAGGTGGCGGAGAGCGCCACAATGATCGCAGCCATACCCAGCAGTGTGCCTCCGGAATAGTCCTGGGTATCAAGAATTATCACCTTGCGGGCGATGGCGATTATGGCCACGGCGACGACGATCGTTACGTGCTCGGTGGATCGGTGAATGTAGGTTCTAACTATGGTTTCGAGTAGTTCCACTCCGATCAAGACAAGCATGAAGAGGCCGAAGATCTCCAGCAGTTCATTAATTTCCAAAAGAAAAATCGGGGGAGTAAGGATGTCCTTAATGATGACCCATCCTAGTTCAATTGTGGAGAGTAGGAGCACCACGACCATCATGATAACCAGCGAAAAGATAATTACTCTCTCGAATTTTTTGATGTGCTCGATCATTTTTTCTCAAGGTGCAATGATGTTTGAAAGGGTATCCCAAAAAAAACATACCAGTATTAGGGGTTCTTTACCAGATTCCGCTGCTTCGGGCAATTCCCTTTAACGATTGGCAACGTTTGTCTTCTAAAGATAGGTAGAGTGCAAAAGATTCATCATTATCGCCAAAGGGGCAAAAATAACGACAACGACAACTATTGGTTTGACTGCATTGAAACCACAAAGGTACAAACTGTCATGGGCAGCTATCGATGGTCCACCGAATCAGTGGCCAGAGACAGACTGTTCTTGAAGTACTTGGGAGTGAACGGCATATAGTGTACGCTTTATCCGACTTTCAGGATACCCTATCTTCTTCCGGTTATGCTATGAAGAGCGGGTAAAAGGTGTTGCGGCGTTTAAGCGTCTGGCAGTAGATGGTTCAGGCAAGTGGCTGGTAAATGAGTATTTTGAAACTGGCTGGGTGGATTCCACGCATCCGTCAATGCCTCTACCCGTGGCGCTTGATCTGAAGACCTTGTATGAGCAGATGCTCTTTATGTTTTATGTATATCGATCTGCCGCCGCGCGATGGGGAAGCACTGGAAATCCTGGTGGAACGGGTTAGAATGATTCGGAAACGCCGCCGAGAACTGCAGGCGTTGGCAGCAAAGATGAACTGCGAAAAGCAGTTTAACCGCAAAGTTGAATTAAACGCCGGAGTGCGAGAGATACGGGAACAGTTACGGTTGTTGACTGTTTACTGTTGACCGGGCAAGCAATAATACAGAACAGGATCATATCACATGGCAAAATCCGATTTAATACGTGTGGCTGTTTTTGAAGGGAAACATATTCGCAAAATCATGAATGAAGGCGAATGGTGGTTTTCTATAGTTGATATTGTCGAAGTGCTTACCGGCAGCAATATACCAAAACGATATTGGAGCGATCTCAAGCGTAAGCTGGCTAAAGAAGGGTATTCTGAGTTGTACGATAAAATCGTACAACTGAAATTTGTCGCTGCCGATGGGAAATATTACGCCACCGATTGCACCAACCCTGAAACCATGTTCCGTATCATCCAGTCAATTCCCTCACCGAAAGTTGAACCGCTCAAACAATGGCTGGCGCGGGTAGGTTATGAGCGGCTGGAGGAGATTGAGAACCCCGAGCTTTCCATGGAGCGGATGCAGGCACTGTATGAGAAAAAAGGGTATCCGAAAGAGTGGATTGACAAGCGAATGCGTGGGATTGCCGTCCGGCAGGACTTGACTGACGAGTGGAAAACTCGTGGGGCCAAGACCAGCCTGGAATATGCGATACTGACCAATGAGATCATGCAGGGGGCTTTTGATCTGAAGGTGGATGAGTACCGGCAGGTGAAAGGATTGGCACGAGAGAACCTGCGCGACCATATGACCGACATTGAACTGATTCTGACCATGCTTGGCGAGGCAACCACCACCAAACTGCATCGTGACCGGGATTCTCAGGGGATTGAACCGCTGAAGAAGGATGCCCAGGAAGGCGGCGCGGTTGCGGGCAGCACCCGCAGGGACATTGAAAAACGATCCGGCAAACCAGTGGTGACGGGCGAGAATTTCAAGGGATTGACCGGTAAAAAGAAGAAGAAAATAACGTAGGGCTGTCGGGTAGGTGCACATTACCTGTGACCGAATTTGCCATCAGTGGTGAACGTGCGATAGACCGGGCACCCGTCTCGATACGCCTCTACGATCATAATGTGGATACTGAAAAGGAATTATCATAGATAAGCTGAAAATGCAGAGCCCCAATCTGGTGGACGCTAATATCGATAAAATCGCTGCATTATTTCCTAACTGCATTACCGAAGATCGGGCTGAAAACGGTAGAATGCGCCGAGCGGTGGATTTTGACCAGTTGCGTCAGGAGCTTTCAGCCAGCTTGGTGGAAGGGCCACAAGAAAGATATACCTTGAGTTGGCCCGGTAAGAACGAGGCGATTTTGACCGCCAATGCGCCTATTGCCAAGCATCAATGTTTTTGGATGCTCCATTTGAAGTTGGTTTTCTGGCAAGAATTTTGAAATTTTAAACGTATCAGAAGGCTCCTTTTTGGGTATGCTTTTTAGGCATGATCACTTACGAACTGATCAGGAAAAGTCTTATCTTGGTCACTTGGTCTACCGTTAACATTGGCAACACGAACTTTCAGTC
>JBBQVT010000128.1:0-11106 GCA_038211245.1 Desulfobulbales bacterium
GTGTTCGTTATCGTGGCAGTAGATACACAGGAGTTCCCAGTTGCTGCCGTCGGGCGGGTTGTTTTTATAATTGTGGTCTTTGTGATGAACCGTCAATTCCCGCAATTTTTTGCCGGTAAAATCACGACCGCAATTTGCACAGACCCAGGGGAGAATCTTCAGCGCCTGTTCTCGGTATTCTACTTTCTTCATTTTCTTCTTCTCTCCCGTAATGCATTGCAATAATAACAGAAAAAATATTTCATTGAATATTCGTTCAAGGGCGAGTGTCACTCACCCTTGAACGGGGGATTGGCTCCTAACCTTTTTTGATAGGTTGTTTGTCAGCCTTTTTTTTGTCGGTTTGTTTGTGTTTTTCACTGGACTGTTTTTGACTCTTTTCCTTGTCCTTTTTTCCACCCTTATCACCCATGGCAAATCTCCTTTTAGTGTTGTTTATGATTGGTTAACATCGTGGTCAGTTTAAGCTGTTCTCGAAATGTAATCATTAACTTCGCCATATAGCAGAAATGACGCTAAGTTTTATCACAGTAGACCAACATTAAGGAGTTGACAAGAAAAAAAGTTAGGGATGGCTCTGCGGCATATATATGGCCAATCTGGAGATCAGGCTTTCACGCCGACATCGAAAATGCTATGATAGGAGGGTGGAAGGCATATGATTTTCCGTGCATCTTACCAAGAGCTACCAGAGCACCTCGTCTTAAACTCCGCAGGAGATGGAAAAGCCCATGAGAAACAGCAAACCCCTTACAGGTCTGAGCATCCTCTGTTTTGTGGAGAACCTCTATGAAGACCTCGAATTGTGGTATCCGAAACTCCGCTTTATTGAGGCCGGAGCCAAGGTCGTTGTGGCCGGCCCTGCTGCCGGCGTCGTCTATGTCGGGAAAAATGGCTATCCCTGTACCTCGGATGCAGCCATAATCGAGATGCATGCCGCAGGTTTCGACGGAGTGCTCTGTCCCGGCGGTTTCATGCCGGACAAACTGCGCCGCGACCCGCAGGTTCTGCAGCTGATCCGCGATTTTCAGGCGGAGGGCAAGATGGTTGCGGCGATTTGCCATGGCGGATGGATGCCGATATCGGCCGGCGTCTATAAAAATGTTCGGGTTACCGGTTCTCTGGGCATTAAAGATGATTTGCTTAACGCCGGGGCCCTTTGGCAAGACGCTTCGGTGGTAATCGACCGGAACTTTGTCTCCAGTCGCAAGCCCGACGACCTGCCGGATTTTTGTCTCGGCTGTATTGACGTTCTTTTGCAGCAACAAAAATCGTAATGGCTTAATATTTAATTGAATATAACCAAAATGGAGAAGAAAAATAAACACCCATACGGACCAACTTGGCAATAGCACCGGCCGATTGGGCAAAAACTCATTAATACCACTATTGCCGCTACTAATAATTCGCCAACCGGAACCATCAATCCAACAACCGGAGGACTCGGCAAATCATTGCGCCCTCCCTGTACTCCCACCCAAAACACTGTAACCCCTGGAGCTGTCAATAACTCCATCATTAACAGCTATATTGAAGACCCTGGAAATACCAGCGGCAAAGGTGGCTACAAGAATATCAACAAGCGCAGCAGCGAAAAATTGGGAGAAAGCTTTTAAGCTTTTAGTGTTCTCCAGAGGGTATGTTAAATCCGGCAAGCCGGTATTTGCGAATACCGCATTCCTCGTTCAGCTCGCTCAACCATCTCTTGTGCCTCGACACAGAGTGTGGCAGTGGGATGAATTTCAAGACGTTTCAAGCCAATTCGTTCGCCGGTCATTTCACAGTAGCCATAGGTGCCATCATAAATCCTGGCCAGCGCTTTATCAATCATGACGATTTGTCCTCGATGTCTTTTCATCCCTTCGAGTTCAACGTGAATTTCTGTTTGGGCCGAGGCGACATCATACAGATCAGGACCTCCAAAGCAGGTTTCTTTCAGGTCGTTTTTCGCCGAAAGAGAAACACCAATCAGCTCATGTCGCATTTGTAATAATATTTTCTCAATATAGGCCAACTGGGCTGGTTTTAAATATTCTTCATTCTCAATAGATGAATAATCTGTGATCTTAGCTGGTTCGAAATTCTGCATGATGTACCCCCAATGAATAATTGTTTAATCACTTGAGTCAGACTTCAACCCGGCGGTTCTTTTCCTTGCCGGCGGTGGAAAGATTTGTTGCAACCCTTCAATCATATTTAAAAGAGAAAAATTATACTGGCATGAGATTTTCATTAAGCATCTGTTGCCCGCACCTTCTGCTTGCCAAACGGATCACAGAATATTGCTGGCCAGTTCCGCCAACTCCGAACGTTCACCTTTACGCAGGTCGATGTGGGCATAAATTTTCTGTCCCTGCATTTTATCAATGAGGGTACGAAGGCCATTCGAATGGATGCCAAGATAGGGGTGGTCGATCTGGTTGATGTCCCCGGTCAAAACAATTTTTGTACCCTCACCTGCTCGGGTGATGATGGTCTTTACTTCATGGGGAGTGAGGTTCTGCGCTTCGTCGACTATCATGAACATCTTCACCAGGCTGCGCCCGCGGATATAGGCGAGGGGTTCGATAGCCAGTTTATCGCCGTCCAGCATTACTCGCAGCTGTTGGAACATTTCACTCTTTTCCGGAAACTGGCCGCTGATGACGGCCAGATTGTCATAAAGCGGTTGCATCGAGGGTTTAATTTTTGCGGCGATATCGCCCGGAAGAAAGCCGAGATCCTTGTTGGACAGGGGGACAATGGGCCGGGTCAGGAGGATCTGCCGGTATTCGGATCGACTCTCAAGGGCTGCGGCCAGGGCGATCAGGGTTTTACCGGTTCCCGCCTTACCGGTGATGGTTACCAGTTTAATGTGACGGTTGAGCAGGGCATCGACGGCGAAGATCTGCTCGGCATTGCGTGGGTTTATGCCATAGACACTTTGTTTTTCGACCCGTTTGATGACATATTCATTTTCTTTATCACCACCTGCAAGATAGGTGGCCAGTACCGATTTTTTGCCGTTGCGAAGGACCAGATATTCGTTGGCGTGAAGAGGTGTGGCGGGAGCATAGTCACGGCTGGTGAGTTTTCCTTCCGGTTCTGAGAGTTTGGCCAGCAGCTCGCTGGGCAGACCTTCGGCGAAGTGGCATCCGGAATATAGATGGGCTGGATCACGAACGTAGTCGGTAGTGTAGTCCTCCGCCATCAGTCGGACGGAGCGGGCTTTCATACGCAGATTGACGTCCTTGCTGACGAGGATGACGGCGTGGTTTTTGTGTTTTTGGGAAATGTGGTAAGCGATATTGAGAATGCGGTGATCCTTTTTCTCGGCATTGGGAAAGACCAGCTGCAGGTCGGCATGCATTTCTTTATCGAGGCGGATAGCCAGTACGCCTTTGCCTTCACCCAAGGTCATATTGCCGTTGAAAAGCTTGCCGGTACTCAGCTTGTCGATTTCCCGGACAAATTCCCGGGCATGATGGTTGATGATTTGCGTTCCCTTCTTGAACTGATCGAGTTCTTCAAGGACCGGGATCGGGATGATAATATCGTGTTCCTCGAAGTTGTAGATGCAGGAACTGTCGTGGAGGATGACATTGGTGTCGAGGATGAAAACCTTTTTCTTTTTTTGCATGGCATTATGCTCTTTTGTCGGGGTGCACTGTGTGTCAGTTGAATATCATAGAAGAATTGTCTCTTCCATATAGCGTTTTCTTTTCTGCTCCTTGAGTTTGTGGATATCGACGATGACTAGACCATCGACACAGTTATTGAAGACCGGATCAATGTTGAAATCAAGGAAAGTCACGCCGCCCGGTTCGCAGAGTTCGGCATATTGCTTATACAGTGGCGGTATCGCCGTACCGAGATTGTTCAGCAGGGATTTGAGTTTGCGCAAATCAGCCCGGTAATCATCGCCGGTGAATTCCCCGGCTAGGGTTGCAAGCGGTAGGGAGAAGCTGAAGGGGTTGCGGGAACAGGAAATATCGCTTACGCCGGTAAAGTAGAGTTTATAAAAATAGATCAGGAGTTCTCTGGCCGGACTGGGCATGGCATTGCTGATGCTGACCGCTCCGAAGAGGAAGCGGTATTGCGGGTTTTTTGCGAGAAATGTGCCGATCCCGTACCAGAGATAATCAAGACTGCGTTTTCCCCAATAACGCTGCTGCACAAAGCTGCGGCCGAGTTCTAAGCCCTCTTGCAAAAACGGCGAGTATGCCGCATCAAACTTAAAGAGACTGGCGGAGTAGAGACCGTCCGGGCCTTTATCGCGAACGATTTTTCCGGCATCGACAAATCGGTACGCCCCGGCGATTTCCAGATCCTCTTCGTCCCAGAGAATGAGATGTTGATAATACCAATCAAAGCGGTCGAAATCCCGACGCTTGCCGCTCCCTTCGCCGACCGCCCGGAAGGACTGCTCGCGCAGTCTGCCGATCTCCCGCATGACCGGTGAGGAATCAACCGGTTCAAAGAGATACATGGTCTTGCCGTCCGGGGTTCTACCAAGTCTTTCGCCCTGACTGATCGCCCGTTTCAAATCGGCCTTGCGTTCCGGGCGAGCAATGGCCGACTCGGTGACAAAAAGGGGTCTCTTCCCCTGCCCGATACGATACAGATGTTTTTTAAACAATTTAACCTTGTCGCTGCGGTGGATTGCCATGCCGCTGTATGCCCGGTAGGGAATAATCGAGCCGATGGTCATGCGGAGCTGCTTTCTTTCCTGGCGAAACATCTCGCCGACCAGCATTATTGTTGAAAACGGCCTCGCCAAAATTGATGCGAGATAGAAAGAGACCGAATTGTGCCCGGCGATATGGATGGGTAGGATCGGGGCCTTGGCAGTTTCGGCAATTTTTAGAAATCCCCGGTGCCACGAACCGTCTTTGATCCCCTGGAGACCAAATCTGCTGACCTCGCCTGCGGGAAATATGATTACCGCCTGCTCACCGGCGAGGGCCTCGGTAATACGTTCGATGTGCTTTTTTCGGCTTATTCCCTTCATGTTCTGCACCGGCAGGAGCAATGCGCGGAGCGGCGCGATTGCCATCAACAGGTCGTTGGCGACAATTTTCACATCGGAGCGTATTCCATGTACCAGTTTTAAGAGGGCAAAGCCGTCGAGGGAGCCGATCGGATGGTTGGCAATGATCATCACCTTGCCCGATGCCGGGATGTTTTCCCTCTCGGTGTCGGACACGGCAAAACTGAAGTGAAAATAGTCGAATACCTGCTCGATGAACTCGATGCCATGCAAATGGGGATAACCTTCGGCAAAGTTCAGAAAGGCCTGTTCGTGGAGCAGCCGCCGCAACAGGGTTTTGATGATTGGACCACTGATTTTGCGATCGTTCAGGGCGGGGTAATGGTCGGTCACTACCTGATCAACTGTAAACATAGCACCTGTTTTGGTTAGTCAGCCCTTCCCAGGCTGATGCTTTTAATAAAAGCCGAAGAACTCGCGCCAAGGGGTAGTTCTCCGGAATCGACTTCGATGGCAATTGCGGTGACGGGCGGCATTTCACGGCCACCGAACCACAGATGAAAGGCCTTGGCTATATCGAGCCTGCTGGTGATCATCTGCCCCGGTTCAGGGTTTCCAAGGCAAACATATCTTCCGGTATTCGAATAGTTTTTACTGGTGTATGGCTGTAGAGGGGGTTCGTGTCCGCCGAGAAACATCCCGACAAAAAATGGAGTGTCAGGCAGGAAGAGGTGATCGCTAGGCAGCGACTCACCAAAAAAGACAACGACCATCAGCGGTTCATAGTTTTTGCCATAGCGCCAATCAGCTCCCGGGGGATAGGCGTCCACCCCCCATTCGATTTCGAGCTGGTTAGGCCGATCGATGTGCAACTCTTTTTTCACCATGAAGCCGAAGGCCTGGCCTGAAGTGGTGATTTTCAGACGTCCGTTTTCCGATACGAGGTGGATCTTGTTTTCGTCTTTCATCTGTTTTTCAAAGGTAAAGCCAAAATTCAGCAAATCCTTGCGCACTGTCGCAGATAATGTGGAGAAGTCGATTGCCAAGAGGGAGGTGGTGGCAGGAAGACCTGAACCGTAAATGGCTTGTCCATGAAGAATTCCAGGGGCCAGGTACATATGCAGTAAAACCAGCAATAACAAGGTGATGTCGATTCGCATTCGAGTTAACAATAGGCCGAAGTTGTCGAGTGTGTGCCGATCTCTCGGGGTGAGACTGTTCTCCCCCGTAAAGAAAGCGGTAAGCAGATGGAGAATGCCGGAGAAATGTTATGGGAATAATAGAATGAGTATAAATATTGATTAGGATATTAGGATCAGTCCAAAGTGCCTATCCGTTTTTCGGCAATCAATATTTAAACAAATCGTAACCGTATCGTAATTATCGCAATATATTGTTCAGGAGAGACAAGACGTGTAGCTGTTACTGCCATTTTTGAGGACCTCATACCATGATAGAAATACTCACGGGTATAATCATTATCACAATACTCGGACTGCTGATGTGGTATCAGCTTCGATCGCCGAAGGTACCGCCAAATGCGCAGCTGCTTTTTGATATCTTGCAGGAGATGGGCGAGGAAGTGCCCTCTGAGCAACAGAGCAATGACGAGAGGATTTTAAATAAGGTAACACATCAAAGGCGTTGAGGAAGATGATAAAAATCCTCTTTATTTGTGAACATAACTCGGCACGCAGTCAAATCGCCGAGGCGTATCTCAACCATTTTGGCGGTGATAGGTTGTATGCCGAAAGTGCTGGTCTGGAACCCGGTACGTTGAACCCATATGTTGTAGAAGTGCTCGGGGAAGAAGGACTGGATATCTCCGGTAATCAGACGAAAAGTGCTTTTGATCTGTACAGAAGCCAAAAACAATACGATGCGGTTACAGGTATGCGCCCACCCAAAATACTTCCACCAAGCGGGGGATGCAGCAAAGCTAGAGTCAACGACAGTTGATCACTGGCCGACGCCACCCAACTGGAAGAGATAGTAAAACAAGCCGGCTACCATTGCCGAAGCCGGAATGGTAACCACCCAGGCAAGCGCCAAATTAGCGGCAACCTCCCAGCGCACGGCGGATAGGCGTTTGGTGGAGCCGACCCCGAAGATACAGGCGGTGATGGTATGAGTAGTGGAAATCGGCGCACCAAAAAGCGAAGCGCCGGTAATTACCAGGGCGGCCGAGGTTTCTGCGGCAAAACCGGTAATAGGTTCAAGTTTTGAGATGCGTTGGCCCATCGTTTTGATGATTTTCCAGCCGCCGAGCGCCGTCCCGAGTCCCATTGCCAAGGCGCAGGAAATTGTAACCCAGAAAGGAACAATTATGGAGTCGATCCGGTGAAAAAGCAGAAGAGCCAGGGTGATTACCCCCATGGTTTTTTGCGCGTCATTCAAACCGTGGCTGGTGGCCATAAAGGCGGCCGAGAGAATCTGCAATTTTTTGAATTTTGAGGCGACATTTTTGCGGTTGGCATTGGCAAAAACATACATTAACCCAAGCATCACCAGATAACTCACTACAAACCCGGCGAGGGGAGAAAGTACCATCGGGAGAATGATTTTTTTCAGGATACTCATGCCGTTTAAGCCGGCAAAGCCGGAATGGGTGATTGCCGCGCCGATCAGTCCACCGATGAGGGCGTGGGAGGATGATGAGGGGATGCCGAAGTACCAGGTGATGAGATTCCAGGCGATGGCGCCAATCAGGGCCGCCAGAACCAGGATTTGACTGCCCATGACGATATCCGTGTTGACAATGCCTTTGCCCAGGGTATTCGCCACTTCGCTGCCTAAAAGGGCACCGATAAGATTCAGTACTGCAGCCATGATCACCGCCGTTCGCGGACTCAGCACATTGGTGGTTACCACCGTGGCTATGGCATTGGCACAATCATGCGCCCCGTTGGTAAAGTCAAAGATCAGGGCAATAGCTACTATGACAACGAGAAGTACAGGGACATCAAGCATTTTTCAGCACCACCTCTTCGAGAGCACCCACCAGAACATCTATCCGCTCGATTACCTGTTCGATGCGATCATCTACCTGTATCCATTTGATACGTATCTTGGTGCGCTGTTGTATACAGGAAGTATATTAGGATTCTGTTAGAATATGATTACATTTTGGTTAGCGATAGGTTCAGAATTGCAAGTTGCTATAACTCCAGCATTTCTGATTTCATTTTAAAGATAGAGGATGCTTGTTGGCTCGGTCATTGTTTCGAACAGTTTGGCCGAGGCTCCAAGTGCGTACCCAACCACGGCGAGCAACTATCGAAATCAAATACCGAAAGATTGCAGGATTGAGGCAAGATTATTTGCCGCTTCTCCGGTTTGTTCGAAATACCGGCTGCGCAGTTCACAGATCAACAAGCCATCGTAGTTATGGATAAATTCAGCAAGCAGAGCATTAAATGGTATATTGCCCCAGCCAACCGGCATATGGGAATCGCCTTTGCCAAAGGGTATCTGGTGGGTCTGAATTTTTTCGGTGGCATAGACCGAATGGCCGAAATTGTCATGGACATGGCAATGGGCTATGAATGGTGCAACGCACCTTACCTCGTCGAGCATGTCGAGGTTGTAGAATTTTGTAGAAAGATGCAGATGGCCGAAATCGAGAGTCATCCGCACATTATTCCTGTTGATCTGTTTGATCTGGGTTGCCAGCACCTGGGGGATTTCCGCATAGCAGTAAGGAGAATGGTGCAGATAGGGGCGGGCGTTCTCCATGGCAATTATGGTCTCGGGAAAGGCGTCGGCTGCTTTCTGAAGAAGTTCCGCCTCATGCAGTAGAAACGCTTGTTGCTGCTGGGGGGTGCGATTCAAAGGGCCTTTTATGGCAAATTGTTCCTCCGGCAGATAGCGGCCGGGGTGGTACACCATGCAGCGGGCATCGATTGCCGAGGTAAATTCCAGTGAGGCCAGGAGCACGTCATGGTGCTTGCCGGGGCAGTGATGGTCCATAAGGTTTAACGGATTTGGGGCATGGGTACTGTAGGCAAAGGGAAAGTCGGCGAGAATTTTTTGGATTTCCGCTGTTCGTCGGCGATCAAGGCAGCCGTTTCGCACCGCATCAAGACCGTGTATCGATATTTCCACTGCGGTCAAGCCGAACCCCTGAAAGGCGATGAGGTCGCGCTGCAAGGCCTTTAAGCTGCCATCCACCCGCACTTCATTGATATTGCTTCCGATCTTTAACATGTGGCAAAAACCTCCCGTCCGCCGACAAAGGTCTTCAGGACTCTTGGAAAATCGTCGGAGTGATCGACTAACACCATATCCGCAGCCTTACCTTCTTCCAGGGAACCGGTCTCCAGGTCGATGCCGACCGCCCGGGCCGGATTGAGGCTGACCATTTTCAATGCCTCGTGCAGGGGGAGGATGCCGAGTCTTTCCAGGGTCAGTACCGCGTGCAACAGGGTCATCGGCGAATAATCGGAACAGAGGATATCGCCATAGCCCCAACTGATCGCCTCGCGGGCACTGAGATTTTTGGCTTGGGATTGGCCACGCACGACATTCGGCGAACCGAGGCAGATGCTGACCCCAAGTTCCTTGGCAGCGCGGACCGCCTCGATATTCACCGGAAATTCGGTCATGCCGATGTTCATCTCTTTCAGCCACTGGATCTTTTCCCGCGAATCGTCGTCATGTGAGGCGATGGCGATGTCGTGCTCCCGGCAGATTTTTATCATATCGGCGATAATCACCGGAGCATGGCTCTTTTTCGCCTCAAGTTTCCGTTCAATAATATGGTCCATCTCGGCATCGCTCTTGGCGTAGACCGGGCCGTAATAGCTCTTGAAGGCGAGGATGTCACGGAACTGGCCCTGACCGGGGGAGTGATCCATAAAGGAAAAGAGATTGATCTGTTCGTCCTTGATCAAGCCTTGGAGAAACGGCACCGCGCCGAGATCAGTGATTTCGAAGCGGGCATGAATCTTGGTACGCACCTTCAGCTTCTTGAGCAATGTATTGATCTCACGAATGATGCCGGCCGCGGTATTGTTATTGCGCAGGCCCACCTCGAGCTCGGCAAAAGAGAGCGAGTGGTACATGGTGGTTATACCGCAGGAAGCGATTTTCTTGTCAAGCTCATACACGGCAATATCCACCGGAAAAAAGGTGTTGGGACGGGGTTCGATGCCCTTTTCGATGGCGTCGGAATGGATATCGATAAAGCCGGGAAAGAGGAAATTGCCTGCCGCGTCAATGACTCTGGTGCCGTTGAGCGCAGAGTCGGCGATCTTGACGATTCGGCCATCTTCAACCTGCAGCGAGGCATTTTGCCTGACCCCTTCCGGGGTAACCACGTGGGCGTTGATGATTACAAAACGGTCCTGCATAAAGAGTTCTCCAAAGTGATTGTTCTGATAATTTTTTGCTCGAAGAGTGCAACATTAGGTGTCGCCGTGCGGCGCCTTCTTCAGCCGATTAGATACACCGAATCGGTCACCGATTGCAGCAGGGCTGGGTCATGGAAAATCCCGATCATCGTCGTGCCTTCCTGACGCAACTCCTTGAGAATGTCAAGCACAATCCCAACCGAATCCTGGTCAAGAGAGGCAGTCGGCTCATCCAGCAGGAGGAGACGCGGCCTCCAACTGACCGCCCGGGCGATGTTGACCCGCTGTTGTTCACCGCCGCTGAAGGTTGCCGGATAGGCATCGAAGAGGTGGGCGGGAATACGTAACCGTTCCAAGAGACTGACGGCCCTCTTGCGGGCAGCATCCCGGGTTACTCCGTTACGGCTGAGAATCGGCTCCATAACTACATCCAGCGCCGAAACCCGGGGGATGACTTTGAGAAATTGACTTACATAGCCCATCTCCCGGTGGCGAATATCGATAACCGCCTGGTCCGGCAGGGTTGCGAGATCGACCATGCCGTATGCCGCCGATTGGTAGCGGATTGCGCCGCTACCGGCGAGATAGGTACGGTACATACATTTCAACACCGTGCTCTTGCCGGCACCGCTCGGTCCGGCCAGGCCAAGAAAGCCTCCCGGCGGAACGCGGAAGGAGACATCGCGGCAGGCCTCGATTTTTTTATCACCAAGGATGTGCAGGGTGAAGGTCTTTGTAAGATTTTCTACGGTAATCACTGAAGCTCCTTTCCTTTTCTACAATTGC
>JBBQVT010000129.1:0-11096 GCA_038211245.1 Desulfobulbales bacterium
GAAACTCGTTTGAGTCAGCTGCAAAAGATAATCCCACCTTTCGAGGCGCTTTATGCCACTATGTCGGATGCGCAGAAAAAGAGCACGGATACAATCTTCCATAAAGGAATGAGCAGGAAAAAAATGAAGGAAAAATCTGTAATGTCTAACAATAAAAACTAGCAACAGAATTGGAATCCATTAAGAAATGGGGTGACTTTGTGAAAACATCAAATAAATGGAATTGTAAGTCTATAGCAGGCAAGTTTATCATGGGGTTTGTTTTCGCCACCGTAATAGGCGGAATAAACGTGGTGCCGGCATTCAGTGAAGAGGGTAATCGGCGGAATACAAACTCTTACAATGATCGGTACGAGCAGAGAAGAGAGGGACATGACCGTCATTATAATCGGTATGACCGTCATTATAACCGGTATGACCGTCATTATAATCGGTATGACCATCGAAGAAACGAACATGATCGTTATCAATATCACAGACATGGATATTACCGATCTTATGGACACAGGGAAAGAGTGTATATACCTGCGCCTGTCCCCTATTTGCCTCATCGACCGCCCGGTGTCGATATCTTCCTCCCAAATGTCGAAATTAGATTCTGAGGAACTTCTCTGCGTCGATCCGGGTTTTCGAAAATAATGCCGATCATTGTGATTCAAGCCGGTCGGTGAGTGAATCAGAAACCTTTATAAAAATGCACACAGGGCAAGGGGGGTATGCCAAGATAGCCCCCTCGTCCTGTGTGTGCCATGCACACTAGTAGGTAAGTTTCTCTGTGTCTGCATAAGCCGTAAGAAACGAAAACTGCAGCAATAAATCAAAAGAATGGAGAAGTGCTATGAAAATGAATAACTGGATACAAGTGCTGATGATTTTCGGTCTCGTTCTGTTCGCCGGCTGTGCGTCTATGAACGTATGGCCGGACGATGAGAGGAGTGCGGAAAGCAAGATGACGGCAATTGAGGGGAGGATTGGCGAGGGGCTGCAGACCGGAGGGCTTTCCCCTGATCAGTCCCAGATGTACCTGACAACGCTGAAAGGTATCAGCCTAGACTATGAGGCGCTGAGAAACAGGATTGTCTATCAGGAAAAATGGAGAAGCCTGCACAGTAGACTCGATGTCCTTGGCTATGAGATAGACAGGGCATTTAACAAAACAACAAGTATTGAAGAACCAAGGTATGGGGACAGGATCGCCGCTTGCCAAAGAGCCATAGATAATGGACGGATGAACAGGCACATGTCTGCGACAGAGGAGAGAGAATTCCAAATCAGACTTGACTCCATTCGAAATGACCATCTGCGGATTACTGAACGAGGAAGGCCCGCAACCGATGAAGCAAGAGCTGACATTTCCCGCCGCCTTGAGTCTTTGACAATAGATTTAGATCGGTATCGGTAGACAATCTCACCCAGAGGTCACGGGTGGGGGTCGTATGACTGCAGGTTCGGTCATCCGGCATGGCGACCGGAAATTCTTGGCCTTGATCGAAACACTTTGCGCGCTCGCATGTTTAAGCTGAATATCGAAAAATCCTGATTCACATCCTTCCTTGATTGCGACTATCCTTGCGCCATTCCGCAACAGGGCCCCGGCTCGCACCCCCATTCAGCGACATCTCCCGTCTTCTTCTGCCAAGCCAAGCGCAACCGATGGTCATATATGACCTTCGGTTAAGTATGACCTTTTTCCGGCGGTTTTCAGTGACGGTGACACCGTTGTTTTTTTGTTAAAATATGTATAAATATCATGCCAATAATCATCATTATTGGGGAGGATGGCAATCTGGAATGGGATTTGAAATGTAAGAACTTTAAAACGGTAAAAGAGATAACGGTTTAAGGCGTTAAAAGCAATGGTCGAGCCGCGGCTCAAGCACTGTTCCGGTTGCAAGAGAAACATAAATCGCTGAAGCTGCTGCCGGCAATAGAAATTCAAAAATATCAGAAAAAAGGAGCTCGTTGTGAATACCACAAGTGAAAAATCAGTGGCGATGTACGGAATTGTCCGGGCATCGAAGATCATTGGCGAAACAGTTGTCAATAGTCAGAGTGAGAATATCGGTAAAATCCACGACCTGGTGATCGACGCCAAAAAGAACCGCATTGCCTATGCGGTTCTTTCCTCCGGCGGTTTCCTGGGCATAGGAAACAAATTATTCGCCATCCCTTGGGCTGTCTTCGAATTTTCGCTCACCGAAAACAATCTCATCCTCAATGTTGATAAGGAGAAATTGAATAACGCTCCCGGATTTGAAGAAAGTGATGAATGGCCTGATTTCTCAGACACCCTCTGGGGGGAGATCATTTACAAGTACTACGATTACACTCCGCCATGGAGACATGATAACGATCATGGAAATATGTCAAACGAATCTGCAGGCTCTGCAGGCCGCTTTGGGACCTGAGGTCATGGCGCAAGATGGAACAATCACCTTGCGTGGCGACGCCAGCAGCGCTGCCCAAAAGGATCTGACCGATGAATACACCATGGATGTGGAAGGCGTATTCAAATAGTTAAGGAGGTTGTATCATGGCAATTGGAACAGTTTTACTCATTAATGTCGTATTGGGAAGGCTTTAGTCTCCTCTGGGAACAGTGTCATGCCAAACAAGCTTGAGCAAGAAACGAAGCCACGCCCTATTGCCTTCTATGTGATTCTGGGGTCGGCGTTATATGCCATAATCCAAGCATTTTCATTCATTTCCCTGATTTTTTTGTCTTTTCTCCTGGTACTGCTGATTTCTCTGGCGGTCAATCCCCTTATTGCCCGGATGCGGGTTTTGACGGGTGGAAGAAAAATACCGACGGGAATTGTCTCGGTGTCATTGATCGCAATTATTGCTTTGCTGGGCTGGGCTCTTTTCGACCCGATGAAGGCCTCAGTAATCAATATCTCGAAAGCGGTACCCGGTTATTGGGAAAGTCTGCAAAAACCCCTGATCAAAATGGAGCAGGAAGCAGTGCTGTTCGAGAAAAAACTCCAGGCTGAAGTCCGAACTGAGATTGCCTTGGACGATTCGGTTTCGGGCAAGCCGAAAGATCGGGGCCCAAAATCCGCACCGGTTACAGCCAAACCGGTCGATGATTCAAAATCGCTTCGTTCCAGTTTGAGCGAGATGTTTAAGGGAGTCCTCGGCAGCATTACGGCGGTGGCCTTCAATGGTGCACAAATACTGGTTGTACTGGTGACCGTCTTATTCGGCGTGGTTTTTACCCTTATCAATCCCAGACCGATCTTTGGAGCGATTTTTTCTCTTGTACCCGAACAACACCATAAACAGACCTTAGTCATCATGCGACGGATTGGCCGATTTGTCCCTGCCTGGGCCGGGGGGACATTGCTCGGCATGGTGACGATCGGTCTGCTGGTGTTTTTGCTGATGTGGCCGATCTTCGGTTTTATGGACGCCTTGGTACTAGGCCTAACTGCGGCCGTATTGGAGGTGATACCCTTTCTCGGGCCGATCATCAGCACCGTGCCGGCAATTCTCCTCGCTCTCAGCAAGGGAGGAGTGACTCTGCTGTGGGTAGTGGGCGCCTATATCGCAGTGCAGGCCTTGGAGAACAATGTGATTAGCCCTTTCATCATGGCCCGAAGCATGAAGGTTCATCCTGTGGCGGTAATCTTTTCCATGCTTTTGTGCGTGGCAGCTTTTGGCGTGCTGGGTGTCCTGGTCGCGGCCCCAATGGTGGCAATTGTCAGTATTGTCCACGAAGAGCTTTATGTTAAGCGTTTTCTTCCATCGGTAACCGAGGCCGACCTGGATCGGCTGGCAAGGATTGCTTTGCTTGAAAAGCAGTCTGTCGGCGAATAATCCGGGAGAGACGTCGACTTGCAGCCATTTTATTGTTCATTTTCCCTTTCTTGTTCGATCGATCAGGAGAGGCAACGACCTTATAACAAAAAGGAGAGATTTATCATGAATAGACACCAAAAGTATCAGGCCTCGTTGTTAGCTCTCACAGTCATCACCGCACTTCTTTTTGCCCCACCCCAAGCATCGGCCACGCCAATACTTGGTTCGGCGGCTAGCTTCGCAGTTCTGGGAGGCTCAGCGGTTACCAATACCGGCTCGACCACCATCACCGGTGATCTGGGTGTGTACCCTGGCACTTCGATCACTGGCCTTGGGAGCATTACACTCAACGGAGCGGTGCATCAGGCGGATATGGTTGCGCAGCTGGCTCAATCTGATGTCACCATAGCCTACACTGCTCTATCAAACATGCAGTCAACCAGCAACCTGACTGGTCAGGATCTGGGTGGACTCACGCTCACCTCCGGCGTCTATCATTTTGACACATCGGCTCAGTTGACGGGAACGCTCAAACTCGACGCCCAAGGCGCCAACAATGCATTTTAGGTTTTCCAAATAGGTAGCACGCTCACGACTGCAAGCAGCTCCGGAGTACAGGTAATTAATTCAGGTTCAAATAACGGTTATGGTGACGGCGTGTTCTGGCAGGTCGGCAGCTCAGCTACTCTCGGCACCACTACAACGTTCGAAGGCAATATCCTTGCGCTGGCGAGCATCACCCTGAATACCGGTGCAACCGATCTGAACGGCAGGTTCTTTGCTCAGACTAGTGCGGTGACGATGGATGCCAACGTAATCAGCAATGTCTGCCCCTTTAACGTCCCCGGCAACGGCGGTCCCGGCTACAGTGGTGGCATTGAGCTCATTAATGGCAAGGCTGTACCGATTGGCTCAGACGCTGCTCCAGTGCCGGAACCGAGCACAATGCTCCTCTTTGGCACGGGGTTGATAGGATTTATAGGATATGGCAGAAGACGATTAAGTATACTGCATACCAAGGACCAATAAATGATCAAGAGAGGGGCCGGGACAAATTCCGGGGACAATTTGCATAATTCTTAAGTTGAGCTTGCCACAACGGACCTGGCTCAAACTGTCGTGAATTTAAAGTTTGAGACTACTTATACCGATAAATTTCGGGTGCCATATAGGCCATTGAAGATAAGGAAAACTCAGCATTTCATTGACATGAATCACATGTGGGTTTTTTTATCACCTTTTGACAGGAGATGAGCATGAACTATGAAGATCGCGACACCTATGGCATGCACAATGGCAACATCCTTGGTGGAGTTGGAGGACCTGATGTACGGCATGGCCTCGGACCTAACCTTATGGGTGCCGAAAGGTGTCATGCAAAAAAGAGCACGTACGATAATGAAATTATATACTACCGCTCAGATGGTGGCTGGTTGCCCAGTTGGCAACCAGCCGCCCTGTATAAATATTTTAGACACGGTCGAAATGAAGCATAAGAGAATATACGTTCGTGTTCCCTTGAGTGGGGAGGCGATTCTATCAAGAAATGGTAATCTGACGATAAGGGCACGAACAATTGATATCAGCCAAGGTGGGGTTGCCATCACAGTCTTCTTAGAAGAGGTTCCCAGCGCTGAACATCAGATCGAAATTCTCACCGAAGTCGGACAGAAAATTGAGATTTTTGCAAAGCTCGTTCGAGTCAATGATTTCTTCGTAGGTTTTCAAACCTTACATATAGATCAGAAGAGTCAGAAAATCATTGATGATCTGGTTTTTGAATACCAAAAAACTACTGACTTTATTAAGCAACTTGACGAATTTAATTTACACAAGGTTTTGGATGAAGAAGGGAAGGAGATTGAAGTCGCTTTTGAAGAAGTTTCTGTAAATGGCATATAGTCTACCAACCCCAACAAAGGAGAACAACATGCTGAGAAAATGTATCTATACAATCGCAGTGACAGGTTTGCTCGTTGTCGGCAGCAGTTTTTGTGTCAGCGCCGCAGGAGAAGAAGTGCAGCCTCAGATCGACGCAATCAAAGGCGCGCTGCCGAAATTTGCCATACCGATGCGCGAAGTAGGTGACAGGTTCCAGAATATAGCTTTTGCCGCCGAAGGTGGTAACTGGGGTCTGGCTGCCTATATGGGAAAATACATGAACGGTGCCATGAGTCCCGCAAAGGTCACCAAACCAAAAGAATATGCCGACTGGAAAAGTTTTTATGAGGGTGACTTTGCCAAGGTCACAGCAGCTATCGCCTCTCAAAACCTAGATAATTTCAAGAAGGAATACAATGCGATAATCGCTACATGCAATGAGTGCCATACGGGCACCGGCTACGGATTTATCAAGGTAGTTAAACTTGCCGCTCCTGCCGATCAAGGTATCGAATACAAGCTGGCCTCCAAGGCTGCTGACGTCCCTAAATAATTATCCCAGCTTTCTGCAGGCAAGGCCGCACAGTCCCGAAGGCTTGGGAGTGCGGCCTTGCTTTTTAATCCCCTTTACACCTATTTTTAGCAGCCTCTACTCCTTTACGACTGTACAGCTCTGACCCTTCCTTTGTGAAGCATTGCGATGGTCATATATGGCCATATGGGCAAATATGACCTTAATTCAAACAGCGCCGACACCTCAGTCGATCAGGGTAATCCAGTAATTGTTCCTCAATAACAATAAGTTGGATGATTCCGTGCAGAGTCAAAAAAATATGGCATGAACATTGCAATAACATAGTAAATATCGTCTGGCTTAACGCTTTTTTCGGTAGGATCGTTTTGTCAAAGTGGCCCTTGGTCAGCATTGCCGACTGTCAGCTCCATAGTTTCATCGAAATCATCACTTGAAGGCAACATCATTGGTGAAATCAAGGAAATCATGTTGCACATGCGCAGCGGAAGAGTCAGATGTAGATTATCACTTTAATTTCTATAAAAAGGAGAATCAAATGTTGTGGACAATCACTGTAGTATTGTTGGTGTTATGGGTGTTGGGGCTTGTAAGCAGTTACACTTTGGGTGGATTTATTCACATCCTGCTGGTTATTGCTCTGATTTTAGTGGTGCTTAGTCTCTTTCAGGGGCGTGGGAGGGTATAGCTTCAGAGGCGTGGGGGTAATAGCTTGTACGGCGATTTAACCGAGTAGTAATGAATTTTTTAGATGCTCACATTGATGAAAAAGGAAAGAAAATGCGAACCCTGACACTCTTTGCTGCCGCTGTCCTGCTCCTTGGCGGATGCACTCAGGAAACCCAGAACAAGATCGGCCATGCCGTGCAGAATTGGACCGGCACCGATGGCGTCCTGGAGGTGTACGCCGGCGACAAGCTGGTGAAACGCTTTCTGAAGATCGATAAACTGACCACCGCCACGGCAACCGGCGGCAAACAGGAACGACCCTACCGTTATGGCTACGGCATTCTCGATGCCAATTTCAACAGTATTGCCGATCCGGGCGAAAAAAAGGTGTATTTCGAGTTCAGTGACTACTCGACATCCTATATCTTCTACGAAAATCCATCATAGCGACGGATCACTCTCGTCTGTTTGGCTTGCTTTGTTCTCCCGGCCGGTTTTCTTTTATTGAAGGTCCATACTAATGTCGCAACCACGCTCCTACCAGGATTCTGAAATCGAAGCAGCCAACAACGAGCCCCTGGAGAACTCCTCGAGTGGTGAGGTTCAAGGTCCTGCCGACCAGCCGGACCAACTGGAGCAGAACGGATCTGTACAGGAAGTATGTGCTCGCATCGGGCTGGTAACCGGGCATGGCCTGGCCGCAATCATAAAAGAAGCTTTCTCCCGTTGGGTGTTATACTATGTGAAATATCAATGGGTGGCGCTTCTTGTGCTGTTTTCATACATAATCGTGGCATTTTTTTCACACCTCGACTGGGGTCTGGCTCTCATGTCGTTAGTTGTGCCGACAATTACCTTGGACGCCGGTTACATCACGATGTTGGTTGCAATCCTGGGAACCAGCATTTCTCCCTATATGTTCTTTTGGCAGGCCAACATGGAGGTCGAAGAAGAAAGAGCCTCCGGATTCGATTGCCTCGTCCGACTCGCAGCACCCTCGCAAGCTGTTCCTGGGCAGGCTGTTATAGGGGCGCTTGAGGATTCCCGTTTTTTATATCATACCGGCGGTAAATCTCGACGCTTCATCCTCGCGCATTTCCACAAAAAATATGTGCTGCAACAACGATCCTCCCGGGCAGGATCCTGCCGCCAATGCGGTACCTGCTGCAAACTTCTGATCACTTGTCCCAGGTTGACAAAACAGTCGAATTGTTTCGCCTACGGAACCTGCCGACCGGAAGTCTGCAAGATCTTCCCGATAGACCAGCGGGATATAGAGGAGGTTGCACTCTGTGGAGGTCAATGCGGATTCGATTTCTCCTCAGCCCCTCGCGATCAGTCTGCTCCGGCTGCAACTGTGCGGAAAAAAAAGCGAAAAGCTGCCCCTTGACAGTGGTTTTAAACCCCTGCCGCTTTTCTCCTTTGATTATTTATGTGACGTTCCAAACCGGTTTTGGCGTCTGATTGACAACGATGCTTCACATTAACGACCTCGGTTTCGGCGAACGGTGTCAACCGCGGTAAGAGAGAACGCCAGCCAGGCGCAACCGGCGGCGCCGGCTCCCAGCACGTCACTCAAATAATGTGCACCCAAGTACACTCGGCTACATCCAACTAACAGTATTATGACGATTGCACTGAGAACTGCCCCTACTCGCCAGCGCCACGTTTCGAGTACGATGACCGCGAAGACAGCCAGAAGGCCATACAGCAATGTGGCTGCCATAGTGTGGCCGCTGGGAAAACTATAGCCATAGAAGATCAGGTACGAATCGTCAAAATTTGGGCGTTGACGATGGAAGATAATTTTGAGGAGAAAGTTCAGAACCATACCTCCAGGCACGACGAGTCCCAGGGCCAACAACCGATACCAGTACCTCTTCCACCACAAGATGAGCCCGGTTACCGTCGCGACTCCCGTAACCCAGATTGTAGAGGCGAGAGCGGTCATAAGCTGCATCATAGCAGTCAGTCCGGGGGGCTGGCGTGCGTGGAACCACTCGGCGACATACTTGTCGAGGACCGTCAACGGATCGCCGGCAACCACGTCCTGCGCGATGCCGCCGAACAGCCATGATGCACCGATGATGAGCAAGACCCCAATCGTCAGGTGTAGTCCCAAATAGCCCTGCGGCGAGAGTCGATTGAAAAAAAATTCCAGTAGGGGAGCACATTGCCGGCGCAGTGATACCATGTGCGGATTCTTCGACAACGCATGCCGGCGACGTTTAACTTCATCCTCGTGCCGCCACAACCAGCGCCAAAGCAAAGCCAGCGCGATAAAGACCAGCAGTGCACCGCCGACAATTTCACCGGCAACTCCAACCCATTTGGCAACCACACGCCAACTTCCACTTGCTAAATAACCAAGGGTGACGAATGTACTCGCCCAGGCTATGCAACCCATTGCATTGAAGAGCAGGAACTTCAGATAGCGCATGCGGCGATCGCCGGCGACAAAGGGCATCAACGACCTCAGGAGATGCATAAAATGGCTGGTGAAAACCGCCTTTCCTCCATGTTTCACGAAGAATCCATCAACGCGATCCAGGGATTCCTTCCGCATCCCAAAGTGTCCCACATGTTTCAACAGCCAGTCCCATCCCAGATGTCGCCCCAGTTCGTAGCCTATGCTATCGCCGAGTATAGCTGCTATGGAGATTACCAAGACAAGGAGACCCGGTTCGAACAAACCTTGTTCTGCCAAGAAGCCACTTACCAACACCAGACTCTCGGCCGGCATAAACAGGCCCAACAACGCCTGGCATTCCAGCACCACAACAATAAAGATTACGAGGTAGCCCCAGTGACCGAGAAGGCTTATGGTATTGATAAAATAGTCGAGCATGAGATTTGCTGTCCTTAAGGGCTGGAGCTGATTTTGATACACATCATAGCATGATAACACTGGTTTAAGCAGATACAATCTGTAAAAATATATGGCAACCAAGAGTGAAAGACTGACCGTGTTGTCCGAGGCAGAGCAATTCACCTTACTCCTTTACGACTGTACAGTTCTGACCCTTCCTTTGTGTAGCATTGCGAAGGTCATATATGGCCACCTGGGCAAATATGACCTTAATTCAAACAGCGCCAACACCTCACTCGATCAGGTCGATTCATAAATTGTTCCACAATAACAATACGTTGAATGATACTGCGCAGAGTCCGACAAACATGGCATGAACCTTGCCTAAGCATACTGTAAATATCGTCAGACTTACCGCTTTTTCCGGCAGGATTGCTTTGTTAAAGTGCGGGGAATTTGCTGTCTACTTATCTTTATGTGTGTGAAAATTGCAATAATAAAAGGAGTATTTATGAACATAGAAAAGAATCAAAATCCCAAAGATGCAAAAGTGTATTTAATTGGTAGTGGAATTTCCTCTCTTGCAAGTGCTGTTTATTTGGAAAAAGATGCCGGAGTACCTGGAAAGAACATCCATATCTTTGAAAAAGACACAATCCCGGGTGGAGCATGTGATGGAGCTGGTAATAAAGAAGGAGGTTTTGTTGTAAGAGGAGGAAGAATGCATGAAATGCATTATGAGTGCTATTGGGAATTACTTTCGCATATTCCTTCACTGGAAGATCCAAATGTTTCAGTAAGAGACCAATCTTATGAATTTAATGAACGGTTTGTTTCAAACGGACAAGCCCGGCTATTGAAAGAAGGAAAAAAACTGGATGTCTCTTCTTATGGCTTGTCGTTTAAACAACAAGCAGATTTTCTTAAATTAACATTTGTTTCAGAAAATTCACTCAGCAATAAACGGATAGAAGATTGGTTTGATCAAGATTTTTTCGACACAAACTTTTGGTATATATGGACGTCCATGTTTGCATTCCAAAAATGGAGCAGTCTTGCAGAAATGAGAAGATATATGAAAAGGTTCATCCATCTTGTTGACGGGTTA
This sequence comes from Desulfobulbales bacterium, assembly GCA_038211245.1. GTDB lineage: Bacteria > Desulfobacterota > Desulfobulbia > Desulfobulbales > Desulfocapsaceae > Desulforhopalus_A. Next base: position 10,801 of record JBBQVT010000129.1, read on the forward strand.
TATAAATTGGGTGGTGTAATGCGTACCAAATACAATCAATACGACTCTGTAATACGACCTATGAAGAAATACCTTGAAGAAAAGGGAGTGAATTTTGAAATGGGCAAAGAAGTTGTTGATATTGACTTCAATCTATCCGCTGTCAAAAAGAGCGCGACAGTACTTCACCTTAAAAACAAAACTGAAATAATACTTGGCAAAAACGATTTTGTGTTTTTCACGAATGGCTCTATAACAGAAAGCACCGATAATGGAACATGGGATACGCCAGCAAAATTGAAAGGTCTGGAAGAGTC
>JBBQVT010000130.1:0-11087 GCA_038211245.1 Desulfobulbales bacterium
GTTCGGCAGATAGCGCTGTCGCTTTGTCCACCGTCATGCCGCAAATAGGATCCTTGGTCATGTTATGCCTCTCTTTGCATCACAATTTCGACGTTGATTGTCAGGTCTGTGCCGCGCGCCTTCATTCTTTTTACAATCGTGTCCTCCATCTTCTGCACCCTCCCTCAGAACTGCCACCGTAGACCACCCCCCCATCCGTACTCGGAATGCCATTGGCCGATCAGGGAAAAATTCTTGCTCAGCATGTAGCTTGCACCCGCCCGGACTTCCCATTGTTCCCCTGTGTCATATTCGGCTTCCGAAAAAATCGCGAGTCGCGGGGTGAATTCCAAGTGCTTGCTGACGGCGAATTGGAATTCACCGGCCGTGTCCACCCACACACGAGACCCGATGTTGAGGGGCAACAGGTAACGTAGGCCGAAAACGCCCTCGTGCTTGTCGAAGCGATCGTCGACTCCTTCGAGATCGACCCCGGCAAAAACGCTTGCAAAACGGTTCAGATAATAATCGTAGGTGGGCACGATCTCCCACTCCCTGTCGTCGACGCGCTGCCAGCCGGCCTGCCATTCGGCGGAAAAGATGTGTCTGGTGTTGGCGTAAACCAGCGTCCCCAGCGTCATCTGCGACAACGCGTCCACCCGACCATACAGATAAAACGGGTCATGATAGAGTCGATCGCGGACGGCGGCGGTGGCCGGGTCGGCGGTGAAGCCCTGATAGTGCACCACCCTCGCCATACCGCTTTCCATGTGATAGAGCAGATGGCAGTGAAAAAACCAGTCGCCGAACTCTTCCGCTGCAAATTCGATCACTGTGGTCGTCATAGGGGCGACATCAACGGTGTGTTTGAGTGGCGAGTAGTCACCTTGGGCATTGAGCACACGGAAAAAGTGGCCGTGCAGATGCATAGGGTGGTGCATCATAGTGCGGTTGATCATAATGAACCGCACGGTTTCATCTCGTTTGATTTCTATGTGATCGGTTTCGGACAGCGGTTTGTTGTTCAGGAACCAGACATAACGCTCCATGTCGCCGTCAAGGGTGAAGCGGATTTCGCGGACTGGCTTATGAACATCAAAGGTGGTGGGTTTCAGGGCGCGAAGTTTGTTATAAGGCGGTCCGGGACGTTCAGGGCTCATGCCGTCCACGGCCAATGGGGCCTTAGAACTTACATCTTCAGCGAGCAGGCCGAACCATGTGCTTGTGGGTGCAGCGAGTTGCTCGTGGCCGGTAGTTTCTGGTTCGGATTGGCTATTGGTGGCTGCATCCATTGGCATTTTCTCGTGCGCCATGCCCTGCATGTCGTGGCCGGCATGGCCCGTTGCGGGGACGGAGGCCATAGCGGCATGGTTCATCTTGTCAACGTCCGACGTCATGGCGCCGTGCCCCATCCCATCCATGCCGTTCATTCTCGGTTTATCGAACGTGCCGGCCCGCACTTCGTTGTCGGACATACCCATGGAACCGCCCGGGGTTAACGCCAGCACGCGCTTGAATGAGAGACCGCCCATGCTGGCGTAGAGATTGGGGTAGGGAATATCGGGCGCGGGATGCCGCTGCCCGTCGCCAAGCCACAACGAGGCATGGCCCGATCCATCATGCGCTGTAGCACGAAACTCGTAACTGCCGTCCGTCGGCACCGTGACGATTACATCATAGGTTTCGGCCACGCCGATCAGCAGCCGCCGTTCTTCGAAGGGTTGCACCGGCAGTCCGTCCGCCGCGACAACCTGCATCGGGCCACCGGCAAACTGCAGATAGAAAAATGTAGAGGCGGAACCCGCGATAATCCGGAGTCGGACCTGATCACCCCGCCTGGCCGCCAGGAATTGCTCGGGAGCGCCATTGAGGAGAAAGCGATCATAGTACACATCGGAGAGATCCATGGGCGGCATGCGCTGGAGTTCCCTTGAAAAATACGCACCCAGCAAGCCCAACCGCGTCGCACCCAGCATGCTTTGACCGCTGCCTTTTTGCAGTGAATACCATTCGCTGCCGCGTTTAAGCGTATGCAGCACCGAACTCGCATCCTCGTCCGTCCAGTCGGACAACACCACGACATGATCGCGGAGCCGGTCGAATGCAGTCTCCTCCTTCGGTGCGATAACCAGTGCGCCATACAGACCACGTTGTTCCTGCAACATGGTATGGCTGTGATACCAGTAGGTGCCGGATTGCCGCAGATCGAACTCGTAAGTGAACGTCCGGCCCGGGGCGATAGGTGGAAACGTCACGAAGGGTACGCCGTCCATGGCATTGGGCAGCAGAATGCCATGCCAGTGAATCGACGTCTCCACGTCCATTTGATTGTGGACGCGAATCACGACGTGGTCGCCCTCGGTGAAACGCAGTGTCGGTCCCGGCAACTTGCCATTAATCGTCATCGCCTTGGCAGATTGGCCGGTGAAGTTGACCTCCTGCCAAGCAATGGTGAGGTCATATTCCACCGTCGCCGCCAACGACATCGTCACCGGCATAAAAAGTGCCAGACCGGCCAATAACGCCGCCACGGATTTCATGAGGCTTACGAACATATGACAATTGGCGCTCCCGGAATAGTCCAGTATTTTCATTTCTTCCTCCAGCCAGGGGGACGTGGTCTACTTCATGATTGAAACAGTATTGAATTTTAGAATTTCTTCAGCTGTTCTTCCACAATTTACCAATACCCCAGGTACACAAGCCGAAAACGATGACCAACATCGTGACGGCTATGGTCTGATTACCAAACAGATCCGTCAGGGTGATCTGACCCACGTTGGTGGGATCGTATAAGATGGGGACCAGTGTCTCGTGTAGCTGAACGAAAAGGGCTGCGCCGACCAGTCCGCCAAGCAGGGCGAAGACCGCATCCATTCGCCCCTCACCGGCGGCAGCCCAGGTGGTGCCGGGCCAGTAGCCGGTCAGCCCACAACCTATGCCGAAGATCACTGCCGCCAATCCCGTGGCCACAATGCTGGTGGGCAGCGGCAGAACCCGCCCCACGCCGACCGACTGAAGCCCGAAGAGGCCCACGGCGGACAAGGCTACCGCCAGGAGCATAAAACGAGGAATATCTGCGTCCAGCAGGAATATCTGCGTCCAGTATCAGGTGCGATCGGGGTAATCGGTAATGACAATCGATCAAATGGGTGAGACTGCGTGGTTCAGGAAACATTCATGCGCCACGTGTACCAATTTCGTGAAGGTACTTATATCCACCCCCCTTGCGGGTGCTAGATGCAATATGCCAGGGGGGTGCGACTATACCCGTCTCAGAGCCTCTCTCAAGAATTAGATGGCCTCATAGGAGAATTTCTGGCCTCCGAGGGAAACCTCATACATCAGGCCGCCCATAGAATGCACGAAGGTAATCGTTCCTTTAAAGTATTTGGGGTCAGCCTGGACATCAGATTTTGGCCCGGCACTGGCACCGGCACTGACACCTGTGGTTCCACCCTGTGCTTCAGCTCCCACCGTTACAGCGATTGCCTGGACAGTAGCGTCGAATTCAAAATTGCCGCTGATGAATTCATCGTAGGCGCTTTTGTCTTTGAAGAAGATTATTTGACTGAATGCCTTACCGCCTGCCTGGAAGCCTATTGAACCCTCAATAACCGAAGATTTGCCGGTTACCATACCACCGCGATAAACCTGTCCCACCCCGTAGGAGCCACCGACTACAAAGCCGGCCTTGCCGATAGTTGGAAAGACCGCGTAGCCGTATGCGGTCTTGAAGTATTTTGCAGGGATGGGTGAATCCCGAAACACATTTATGGTGCTCGAATAGTCCTCCGCGGCAGCGGCAAAAGTCGATATCCCGAAAATTAAAGAGACAATGAATAAGAGTGATATTTTTTTCATTTCAGTACTCCATTATAATGTAATTTTTATATTCGATCAACGATCCTTAAAAACCGAATATTGTCAAAATAAACTCCGATTATCCTCACCTTGTTGTTCAGCATAAGAGTCCTCCACTCTCTCTGCGCTGGCCTCTTCCTAAATTCTTGATAACTCTTGTCCTTTCCGGAAGGGCTCAATGGAAAAAACGGAGCGGTTTCGGAGAGTGCCTTGACTACTTTTGTCAAGTTACCAAGCGAACAATGCATTTCTCGTTATACACGTATTAATTCAATTGTTATGCCAAGAGGTAATCTATCTGCCCGGCAACACCCATCACTCTTGTATTTAAGGATAATTTGATAAAATCATACCGATAAAGCTGCCTTTGCCAGCTATAAAAAAAGGGTCATATGCAACCAAAGGTCGCATATGACCAGAGTGTTTTCCTGCAAGTAAGAGGTTAGTTGAGAAAACAGCTACGGCAATAAACAAAACGATCAATCACCCTCCGGTCGCTTGCTTCATGATTGCAATAATGGAATCTTCAACTTCCTGGTCCGCCTTGGGCAGTTGCGGAACATCAAACATTGCCGCCAGAAGTGTGGTAGGCTTTAAAGTTGCCAAGACCGTCTTATCATCTTCCGCGTAGACGAATATCCGACAGGGAAGCGCAGTAAAAATGCTCACGTTCTGTTCAGGATCCTTTCCATCCTGCTGTATCCGACCAACCTCGAAGACAAAACATTGACGAGCGAATTGCACGCCATGTTTTGTCATCAACTGTTGAATGTCGTGAACCTGAATGATGCTGAAATGATGGCCGGGTACGGCAAGCGTCAAGGCCACCACAACTTCGGGAACGGTCTTCTTGGTGGAGAATTTGATCAGCATGGTTTTTCCTTTTATGTTTGAGATTGTATAATTTTGCTCCAAGCGATCGTAAAAATGAGGTGCTATAAACACCTTCGCGCGGTTTTCCAAGACAAGGCTCCTCTATGCTGACCATTTTTATGCAAACTTGATGCCTGGTTCAATTGTTCTTATGCGTTGCGCGGAACGTATGCTGGAAATCCTTGCTTTCCAGTATCATAGAGGTCGATACACACACCAGGTCACAGAATCTGCCTGCGCGTTTCGACTCTCAAATATCGGTCACATATAACCAATGATTACATATGACCTCCCATGTGCCCTTCCGGACACCGGCCCTAACAGCGTTTCTCATATTGTTTTTCTTAACAAATCAAGAAGATATATAACAAGAAGGAAAATATTCTCGCCCTGGCATGAAGTTTGAAATATTGAAGATGAAAGAACAGCAGCGCTGCTGCAGAATTCATTCGAACGGAGGCCTTTATGCTGAAAATGTAAATTGAATGATAAGCAAAAGATGATTTGTGTCATACTTTGTGAGTTCCCCAACGAATCCTTAAGGAGACATAGAAAACAATGACAACACTTAAGTTGTGCCCGTTTTGCGGGTCGGAACCAGAAATCCGTAAAAGGGAAGACGAATATTTTGTTTTTTGCAACGGATGTTTCGTTGTCGGCGATGCCTTCACCTCAAAAAAAGAAGCGGCTGACAAATGGAATCACCGAGCTCATCCCTGGCGTGATATCGCGAGCGCACCCAAGGACGGGAGGGCGGTGGATTTGTGGATAAATGGTTACAGGGTAACAAATTGTAAGTGGGATGAGACTCAAAAGGAATGGACGGAGGGCTGGCTTGACGGTGAAGGAAAATATCAATCATTTGCAGTAATGTGGGCGCCGCCGACTTACTGGATGCCCATACCTGAGTCGCCGGAGGAGTAATATAATCGAAAATTCACCGCCACCTTGTTAAGTAAGATAATAAATCGACGTTGAATTTTCTGATTTTGTTCACGATACTTCCACACCAGCATCTCGCTGGAAACTGGGGAGGATGATCAATGAGACGGGGCACATCTATGAACAGGACTCAAGATCATTCTTCACAAATTTCCTGTTTTTCTCGGGTGTATCGATACGTTCGAGAAAACGCTTACGTTGCTCTTCCTTTGAAAGGTGCAGAAAAAACTTAACAATCCGGCTACCGTTCCTATTACAATGAGAAATGGAACCACAGGCGATGATCCGACCATGCACCCGCAGAACCGAGAGCGCTGCTTCGAGCGCTTCGCCTCCGACATTATCGTAATAAACATCGATACCATCCGGCGCCGCCAGCTTAAGTTGGAAACGACACTATCACCCTGCTTGAATTCCACGGTACGCGACTCGACAACCTCACCGACAGAGCGCCGCCATCAAGCGGTTTGCCTAGCTCGAACGGGGGAACATAGGATTTCCCCTCGTTCATGCGACCACGCATGTAGGGATCTACCGACATAAAAAGATTGCGAACCAGGACTTCTCCATCCTGCAGCTGCTTCAATTCGGTCTTTGCCAAAGTAAAGTTGGCGGCAGTTGGAAGCCCTTTAGCCCTTTAGGGCGGGAAGCCAACCGAATCTCACGACTCATCATATTTATCATAATTGTCTCCACCTACGTGCCTTAGAATCGGATATGAGTACTACTTTTCATCGGTGCATCCTATTCAGCCGTCTGATATAAAGGGCTTGCAAGATTGCCGAATGATAAATGGCTAACTCCGGCTCCACCGAGGGTGGCAACGCGGACAGTACGGGATCAGCTCTTTAAAAACGCCAGAAGATCGGCGCTCACCTGGTCTTTATGGGTTATGATCAAACCATGTGGTGCGCCAGGATAAACCTTCAGGATGGCTTTCTTAACAAGTTTCGATACCAGGTTTGCCGAAGTCGAAATTGGTACAATCTGGTCGTCATCACCGTGAATGATCAGGGTCGGCACATCGAATTTCTTGAGATCTTCGGTGAAATCCGTCTCGGAGAAGGCCTTGATGCAGTCGTAGGTATTCTTATGACCGGCCTGCATCCCCTGTAACCAAAACCAATCAATCATTCCTTCAGAAACCTTGGAACCGGGTTTGTTGGCCCCGAAGGAATCGATCATTCCCTGCGAGACCTTGGAACCCGGCCTGTTGGCCCCGAAAAACGGGCCGGCGGCGAGATCTTTATAGAACTGCGAACGATCGGCTAAACAGCCGAGGCGGATTTCGTTAAACACCTCAATCGACAATCCGTCGGGATTAGCGGCTGTTTTCAGCATCAGCGGCGGAACAGCGGCGATCAGCACGGCCTTGGACAACCTTTTCGTACCGTGGCGACCAATATAGCGGGCAACTTCACCCCCACCCATGGAAAAGCCGACCAGGACCACGTCTTTCAGAGCAAGGGTTTCGATAAGCTCCGACAGGTCGTCGGCAAAGGTGTCCATGTCGTTGCCATTCCATGGTTGGCTGGAACGGCCGTGCCCTCGACGGTCATGGGCGATGCAGCGATAGCCGCCGGCGGCCAGAAAAAACATTTGGGCCTCCCAGCTGTCGGCAGAGAGCGGCCAGCCATGGCTGAAGACCACAGGCGGGCCTGTGCCCCAGTCTTTATAGGAGATTCTTGTACCATCTTTGGTGGTGATCTTGCTCATGGGAGTTTCCTTTCATGTTTCAGATTATCGGGATATTGGTTTTTTCCGTCCGGGCATTCAAAGCCACAGACAATCCGGTTTTTGAAAAGTTAACAGACTAATTTCCAGAAACTTTCTTGATTTGGCCAATTTTTTCTTGAGCTTTCCCGCTGATTTTTTCAGTGATTCCTTCGGTTTGCAAATTGCTGTTATGGACGACCTTCCCAACGGTCTCTTTGATCTTGCCTTTTACTTGGTGCATCTTGCCTTCTGCCTTGTCTTTTGTGCTTGATTTCATGGTGTTTCTCCTTGTTTGTCTCGGTATACTCATGTTACCGAGATCTATTTATGGCCCATTTTGTTGGGTCTCTGCATAGCCGGCTGCAAGCCGACAGATTGAATTCATTAGGGACACGATTCTCGCGATGGTCATAGTATTGATAGCAATCTTAGTGCCAGGCTTCAGTTCACCGCACAACATCATCCATCATGTTGATTTTATTAAATAATCACAAAAAATAGATTTACATGAAGACGGTTATCAGCCGAAAAAATGGGTTGTATTTAACCTATGGCCACATATAACCACTGGTTAAATACAACCAATATTGTTTGCCGACGTGGTGCAGCGATAGAAATTTAATTTTCCTATATATCGTTACAAATCGGAATGATGGATACTATTATCTTGAATTTTTCAATCTGGTACAATGATTGCTTTGAGAAATTGGAGCAGCTTCGAAAATGAAACATTTCCTCTATACAAACAGATGGTACCAACAAACAAAATCATCTGCAAAATTTCAAAAGAAACGCAACCTAGAATAAATATGAAGCCAATAAAAATTTCCGTTTTTCATTGTATCTTGTTTTTGTATGCCATAACGCCCTTCCCTGCATCATCGGCAGAAATCGGATTGGGATATGGCAAAGAATTTCGTAACAACAATAATCTTGTGCAATATGAAATATATGTCAGAGAACCAATGCCATTCAAATGGGAGTTCGACAACAACTTCAAAATACTCTCTGCTGTTGAGATGGGCATGGCAATGATCAGGGAGGCCGACAGCACGAATAATGATGCTGCCAGAATTTCAGTCATGCCTGAGATGATCCTCAGCCCCAATAGCCACGTCAATTTTATTTTTGGAATCGGAACCGGTTTTATGCTAGGGAATACTGCATTTACAAACCACGATCTGGGTGGGGCGATGCTGTTTTATTCGAAAATCGGCCTTCAGTTCAAGATCGGGATGCACTACAATTTTGGATATTTCTACTTTCACCAATCTAATGCCGGAATCTACGACTGTAATCCCGGATTGAATATGCATCAGCTGGCATTATCGTATACATTTTAACACTTATTGAGTGAAAGTCGGGTGTCGACGCAGGAGAGGAGACGGCCTTGCTCCAGGGAATCATAGAAAAAACGATTGCCGGTTATTGCAAAATACCTGCTGTAATTTAATCAAGGTCTTGTTTCCTCCACCGGACCCCTTGGGGATTTATTCGACAACAGGGTTCCGGTGCGAGAAAATTCTATTGGAGGAATAAGTAATTAGCGTTGATTTTTATCGCGACCATTTGAGCGGTTTGAATGATTTCCCTTCCCCCTTTCAGGCGGGTGTTTCGGTTCCCTTTGCCGTTGCAAATTCTCAACACCCCAGGTTTTATTTTTCTCCCAATGATTGTTCGTTTTCCAGCCTCTCCAATTCCTTTGGACTTGCGTATGAGGTATTAGTTGAATGTTCCATTGTTGTCCACGCCAATGTCTTTCCCTGTAGTCGTTCCTCCAATCATGGGGTACGTGACTATAAAAAGAGGGGGTGCTTCTATAGTGTTGCCAACCTGCGTTATAATTACGCGAGCGATACCATCTTCCTTCCCATGGACGGTACCACCAGCCATCGGAAAATATGCGGAGGCCTCGGAATACCTATGTTTATGTTGACCTCAGCCATCGTTGATAAGGGAATTAAAGACATCATTGCCATCAGTGATGTTCCTAAAATTAATTTCTTCATTTCTCAACCTCTTCTAAATTTCATTGCCATGTCCTCTTCTCCCATCGACACCTTGTCATTGAATAAGCAAATTTTGCGCCAGATACCCAGTGACGGCATTCAGATTTTCCATCATTCCGTTTTCATAGAACAACGATAAAGAAATATTAATCATGGCAGTCCCCAGCAAGCTGCTCACTGCGGTTACATTTGACCGTTCGTTGCATTTAGCCTTTTTCTCATGGCAATTTTTGATATCCGCCTCATCTTCACTTCCTGGCCGACCCCAAAAATCAATGACACACATTGTCTCATAGCGGGGATGGGGGCCGCAAAAGATTCCGGCACTGTCAAAAAGAGGATTGAATTGGTTTTTCCGGTGACCCCGGTTTGGCACACCATCATCGATAAGCAGTTGCAACACCATACCCCGAGCCGAGTTGGGACCATAAGCGATGTTTTCGCCGATTATTCTTCCCTTTATTGCATGACGTTTGGCCCGTACTAGGATTCCCCCACTCTTTAAACCATTATGGCCGGTGGCACCTGATTTGCCCTGCTCTTCCGCTAACTCCGCAGCAGCGGCAGCAAGATCCGTCGACCAATTTAGCGGCGGAAGCGGTTTCTGCCTCACGAGGAAGTTGATCGCCTCATCAACCGCGGCAACCCCTTCGTTGGTCTCTATAACTATGACCATTCCCGGTAGCCGATAGAATTTTCCCTCGAAATTCTTACGAAATTCTTTAAGATATCCAGCATAGAGCAGCGGTTCTGTCCGAGCCAGGTTCATCTCCTCCATAACCGCTCTATCGCTGATTCCAGGGGATGCATATGCCAAGTCCACCAACATGGACCACAGCGAGACGGTAAGGAGAACAACTCGGAATATTCTGTTTTCAGGAAACAAAGCATTCCTCCTCACGTATGAAGTGGTTTTTTTCTAACCGTGTGGCGTACCCTGTACCGGCATTGCGATGATCGGTTTCGATTCCGTCGCGCAAATAGAAATTTTCCTGCTTCGTCAGCAAATGGAGAATTCAAGCCACTCTCCGACTCAATACCACATTCTCTCAGTAACTGACCATCGTTGGAGTAACTCCAATCCCAATCACTACCGAACTTATCACCGAATTCACGGGCCTGCTCTGTTGAGAAACATTGAATGGCTAGCATGATGTCTTCCTCCTCCGATATGAATTTCACTAGAAACAGATCCGTTGCCAAACGATCTTTATTGATGCTGCAATACGCTGAAACTGGTTTTTTCCGCTGCTCGTTTCCTATTGTTCAATTATCGTGCCAGACTGCAAATATTTCAAGATATTCAATATATATAAATGATATTATTGTATAAATACATTTAAAAATAGTACCAAATACAGTCCCTATCAGCTGACTAAAAAGGTTACACCTGACCTGTGGTCACATATGACCTTCTTTTTTTAGTTTCCCTCAAAATAATGCGTACACCCGCTGTACCCTATGGTCGGCGGTTAGAACCAGTATTTTACGGCCAAGAATCACTCTTAGGTATGTTGAAAACAGAACAACATCACAGGACATCTTCAACGCTAATTCAAACTAAGCCACCTCTGCTAACGAAAACTGAGCCACCGTCTCCATCTCTTTTTTTCTGAAATCCTGTTTTTCCCTCTTATTTGTTTTCCCATCCAGCTGTTGATCTGCTCAATGAGATGAATTTATTGAGGAGATCAGCATGGCCGA
>JBBQVT010000131.1:0-11033 GCA_038211245.1 Desulfobulbales bacterium
AACATGGCCAATATTGACATCTTTAACGGCGATGCCGATGGAATTTTCTCACTCCATCAGTATCGCCTGCATGACCCATTGCCCAAAGCATCTTTACTTACCGGTGTCAAAAGGGATTTTTGTTTGCTCTCACAGCTTGAAAATATCCGCCAGTGTTCCCTGGCTGTATTCGACATTTCCCTCGACAGCAACCGCACCTCACTGCTTAGGCTTTTGCAACAAGACAATCAGGTCACCTACTTTGACCATCATTTTGCCGGTGCAAGGATAGCCAACCCGGCATTACAGGCATACATCGATACCAACCCGACAATATGTACCTCTCTCATTGTCAATAGGGTTCTCAATAACCACCATGGTCTTTGGGCCATCTGTGGGGCATTTGGTGACAATCTCCACGAGCCGGCGCTGGAGCTGGCAAAAACTTTCCACCTCAGTGCAAAACAAATCGACTCGTTGCAGCAGTTGGGCGAATTATTCAATTACAACGGCTACGGTTCAACCCTTGCGGATCTCCTCTTCCATCCCCGGGAACTTTACGAGGCGGTCAAACCCTACGCCAATCCTTTCGAGTATCTCAAGAATTCTCAACAAATAGAGATATTACAAGCCACATACCAGGCTGACATTGCCTTAGCAATGCAAGAAAAGGAAATAAAAACACCAGGAAAAAACAGGGTCTACTATCTGCCTGATACCCCATGGGCTCACCGGATAGTTGGGGTTTTCTCCAATATTAAAGCAAGAGAGCAGACGGATGCGGCTCACGCTATTATCACCGATAACCCAAATGGCTCTCTGCGCATCAGTGTCCGTGCCCCTCTTGAAGACCGGAGAAATGCAGATACCCTCTGTAAACTCTACCCAAGCGGTGGAGGCCGCGCCGCAGCCGCCGGCATCAACAGCCTGCCAAAGGATAGTCTCGATCTGTTTCTCCATGCATTTCACTCGTTTTACTCTCGACAATGACTCCTCATTTTTTTGTCCATTTCGTCAGGCACGTTTTCTTTTTCGGCAGCTGCCGGCAATTCTTTTTGTCTGGACTCCTTGTTGTCGCACTCTTCATCATCTCTTTTCCTTGCACCATTTATTGCGCGGAATCGGCCCCACTCGCGGCCGATCTTGTTGTCGATGGCCAACCTATCGATGTTTCCGACATACAATACCGAGATCTCTTCCGCGAGCTGCAAGAACAATATCATTTTAGCAAATCAGAGCTTCAGCTACTCTTTGCCAACCTGCGCATTGACCGCAAGGTACTCCAACTTATGGATCGCCAGGGAGAAGCAAAACCCTACTACCAATATCGATCCCTTTTTATTACACCCCTGGCAATTGCCACCGGCAAACGGCATCTGCTCACACATCATCTCCTTTTCGACCGCATTGAAGCCGAATTCCAGGTCGACAGGGAGATCGTTGTGGCAATATGGGCAATCGAATCCAGGTTCGGTGTTAACCAAGGGGGATTCAATCTGTTTCAAACCCTCAACACCCTTTTTGCCGCCTATCCACGAAGATCTCCATTCTATCGCATAGAACTAATCAATTTTCTTACCCTCTGCCGAGACAATGGTCTCGATCCCTTGAGTATCAGGGGTTCCTATGCCGGCGCCTTTGGTCAGGCTCAATTTATGCCGTCCAGCTTCAATAAATATGCAGTGGATTTTGATGGTGATAAGCGCCCTGATCTCATCCATTCACTTCCCGACATTTTTGCCTCAATCGCCAATTATCTCAATAAATTCGGATGGGCAATCAGGACTCCTCTCTATGCCGAGCTTGGCCGTGAACTGCGCTCTGAAATCCTCACTCAAGCTTATAATGATGGGAGAAAAGGCCGGATCGATTGGCGTCAATTGATGACACTTCAAAACGTCACCCTCACTCGACCGCCAAAAGATGGGCCGCTTTCTATCATCGGAATTGAGCAGGAGCCACAGGAAGGGGGCGGAATGCGATTCCTTGCCGGGTATCCTAATATGCAAGCCATAAACGAATATAATCACAGTAATAAATATGCCATGGCGGTGGCTGAAATGGCGGAAGCCTTTAAAAACTAACGCATAGTTGCCCATGGCTCAAAAGGTACGTATCAGCTTCATTGTACTGCTCTGCCTTCTTGCCGCAGTTGGCTGTCTCCTCAGCTACCTTTTTATTATGCCAGAGAGTTACCAACCACTCTTTCGTTTACGGCAAAGTGAATTACCTGCCTTTGCCGACGATATGGACCGTGCCTCCTTGATCGAGAGCACCCGCCACCACCTCTCTTTCTTAAAAAAACAACGCCCTGAGAAGGGTCTCTTCATCGGCGCAGAAGTATACAGCAATACCTGGCTTCTCCATTCTCTTGAAATATTCCTGGAAAAACTCGAACAAAACCCCTCGCCGGAAGAGCTTAAGCACTTTCTTTCAGACAACTATCTGGTTTACCAAGCCGGCGGTCGCAAGGGCCAGGGTCGGCGACGCATGTTGGTAACAGGGTATTACGAACCGACTTTCGAGGGCAGCCTCACCCGGCAACCACCCTTTCTCACCCCCATTTATTCTCCTCCACCCTCGCTCATCACTCTTCCCGGGGCAAACCGCGAACCCCAGGTAGGCCGCTACAATCCTGATAACCAGCTGGTAGCATATTGGAGCCGCCAAGAAATCGAGACGACTGCTGCATTGTTGCAGGGCAATGAGCTGGCATTTCTTAAAGACCCTTTTGATGCCTTCCTTCTGCATGTGCAAGGATCTGGAAAAATTCAATTCCCTGACCGATCGATTCGGGCAGTCCGCTTCGCCGCCACCAATGGTCATGAGTACAGAAGCATCGGTAAATTGCTGGTGGATGAAAAAGCAATGACACTTGAAGCCGTCACTGTCCCTGCCATCAGAACATATCTGCAACAGCACCCGGATCAACAGCAGCGCATCCTGCACCACAACCCTCGTTACATTTTTTTTAACTGGGGTGACGATCTTGGGCCTGTTGGGAGTAGCGGAGAAGTCCTCACCCCTGGTCGCTCTGTTGCTATTGATGGCACTGCCCTGCCGGAAGGCACCATTGGATATCTGGTGTCCCGTACACCGAGATTCGGCGAAAATGGCCAGATAGCCGGGTGGAGGACATTGAGCAGATTTGTTTTCCCCCAGGATTCCGGAGCCGCTATCAAAGGCACTGGGCGAGTTGATATTTTTTTCGGGAACGGGACAGATGCCGAATTTACCGCCAACTTCATGAAGGAGGACGGTAAGCTCTATTTTCTGATAAAAAAACCGCCAGAAACACCTCAACAACTCTAACTCAACCACATTTGGTGGTTGTTGATCCCGGTGTTGGCTCGGACCGTGCTATACTCGCCATAGCGGCCGATAGTCAATACTTCGTCGGACCGGATAATGGAATATTTACCACTATTTTCGATTACGCCGCCAACTTGGTCATTCATCGGGTCAATACTTCCCCCTCTGGCCAAATAACGTCAGTACCACCTTTCATGGTCGGGATATCAGGGCACCCGTTGCCGGGCAACTTGCCATGGGCTTAAAAATTTCTAAACTCGGTCCAAAAATCTCCCCGGAACAATGTCGTCAATTAACACGGGCTGTCTGTACCCGTTTAACCCATACCCTGCAGAAAGAAGGATCTTTCATTCTGCAAAAGAAAATTTTGATATTTCCCGGTTATTGACTAAACTTATTAATAATATACAAAAAGCCGAAAAACTAGGATTCGCCAGGCTTCTATCCAACATAGCCTACTCAGTGTGTATAAATTGGCTACAGCTGATCCGAGCACCGGGTCATTTACTAATCCTCTCGTAAGGAGTATGAAAATGAAAAAAACATTGAAAACAATTGCAATGACTTCCGCGCTGCTGATGCTTGCTGGTTGTGGAGGAACCACGCCCCAATTGGGTGGTTCCTCGGGGATGACCGTAACGGGCGCCGCCGGTGGAGAAACCTCCCAAAACGCCAACAGTCAACTTGAACATTGCAATGAAACCTTGGGAACATTAGCGGTGCATGAAGATCAAGCCGCCGATTGGTGGCATTATTATCACAACCATTATCCGAAGTTGGGGAGTACTGTGCCGGTCCTCCGGATGATGATTCAACAATCCAATTGTTTCATCGTTGTTGAGCGAGGCCGTTCCATGGAAAACATGAAGCAAGAACGGCAACTGATGGATTCAGGAGAGACGCGCAAGGGGAGTAACTTTGGTAAAGGCCAGATGGTGGCCGCCGATTATACGATGGATCCCAGCATCACATTTTCTCAAAAGGGAACCGGTGGCATGGGCGGTGCGATTGGTGGTCTTGTCCCTGGCATCGGCGGTTTGGTGGCTGGTGCAGTAGCCGGCGGGGTATCCTCCAACGAATCCTCAACAACACTGCTACTCATCGATAATCGATCCGGTGTGCAAGTCTCCTCATCGGTGGGAAGTGCCAAGAACTTTGATTTCAACGTGTTCGGCGGCATGTTCGGCGGCCTAGGCGGAACGGCCGGGGGAGGCTTTTCCAATACCCCAGAGGGCAAGATTATTACAGCTGCCTTCGCCGATTCCTATAATCAGATGGTACGGGCCCTTCGCAACTACAAGGCGCAGAACGTGAAAGGTGGTCTTGGTACTGGCGGTGGCCTTGGGGTACAAGGGGGTACAACTGACGCTTCGAAGAAATTGAAACCATAAGCACCAAGAGCGTGACTTTCTTCAGTCCCCTCTCAAGTAGTTGTTCTGCTCACTGGACGGGCGCGACGGAGGGGACTGAAAAGGTGTTTCAAATGGGGCCAATTCTCTCTTGTTATGTGGCTAAGGGGTACCCTGCTGAATTGCAGTTTATGGTGATCAAGGGTATGGCCGCCGGTTGCGAGTTTGCCAGCATCTCCTCTTTCTTTTTTTAGCTATTTGCCGTGCATCACTTGGAAATCGATTGAGTTCGAGCGGTGTCCCCTTCTATTTCCCGGCCAGAAGTGCAAAGCGCTGCCAGAAATCGGGAAAGGATTTTCCGACGCACTCTTCTCCGGATATCTTAACCCCGGGGATCCTCAGGCCGGCCACAGCAAAACACATGGCCATTCGGTGATCGGCATAGGTGTGAATTTCAGCCCCTTTAAGGCGAGCCCCGCCGTCGCCATGAATAATCATTGACGATTCCCGTTCCTCCACCTTTGCCCCTAACTTGCCGAGTTCGGTTACTACTGCAGAAAGACGATCACACTCCTTGACGCGCAGGTGGGCAATATTCTCAATCACCGTCGTGCCGTGGGCAAAGGCGGCGACAACCGCCAGCGTCGGTACTACATCCGGCATATCGCCCATATCCACGTGTATTCCCTCCAACCGCTCAACACCCTGCAGGGTTATGCCTCCACCGGTTTTCTCCACATGGCACCCCATGCGGCCAAGCAACGGCACCAGCATGGCATCACCCTGTAACGACGGAACGGGTACATTGGTGACTGTCACCCGGCCACCGGTGACCGCCGCAGCCGCCCAGAAATACGAAGCATTTGAAGCATCCCCCTCAATTTGGTATTCCCTTCCCTGATAGCATCCCTGCGGCACCGAAAATGTGCTGAAATCACCGGCACATTCAACGAAAATGCCGAAATCAGCCATCACTGCAAGAGTCATGGCTATATAGGGTTTTGAAAATATTTTCCCCTCAACCTTCAAAATAGCCGGTCTTTTGGCGTAGGGCGCAACCAACAGTAGAGAGGAAAGATACTGACTGCTTTTCCCTTCCGGTAAAACCGTCGTCCCACCGGTCATGCCTCGGCCATTTATGAACAGGGGTGGACAATCGGTTCCCGGCTTTGACCGTATGTCTACCCCCCATCCCTGCAAAGCAGTCATCAACGGTCCGATTGGTCTCTGGTGCATGCGTGAATCGCCATCAATGATATATTGCGTAGTGCCTAGGGCGGCAACAGAGGTGAGAAAACGCGTGGCAGTCCCATTATTTCCGAGAAATATCGGCTCGATGGAGGCTTTTATCAGACCGCCATTGCCGCAGATTCGCCAATCTTTGTCTTTCTCTATAAATACTCCCATCTGCGCTAAGGCTTGGGCTGAATATGCGGTATCTTCACTTTCCAGCGGCCCAACAAGCTTGCTTTCTCCGTTTGCTAAAGCAGCTACTATGAGCGCTCGCTGCGTCAGACTTTTGGAGCCGGGAACTTCTATGGCAGCATCCACTTTTGCAACAGGTTGTATTTCTATCATAGGTTTCTCGTATCTGAAACGTTTTTAAATTGAGGAAAGGGGCGTCTGGTGGTTCTCTGTATTGATTTTTAGGGCTGTTTGGTTTTTTAAACCATCAAAGGCTTGCTGCTTGTCCTGGGAGACCTCAGTCAAGCCGCAATCCACCAATTATTGAACGAATGGAATGCAATTTTTCAGCTCTTGCATACGCACCGATTCCTTCAACCACTTCTTCACTGGCTCTGGGATTGACGAAGTTGGCCGTACCTATCTGCACCGCGGTCGCCCCGGCCAACATGAATTCCAGAGCGTCTTCAGCCGACTCGATGCCACCGATACCGATAACCGGGATAGATACAACCCTGGCGACCTGATACACCATACGTAAAGCCACCGGTTTAATAGCCGGTCCTGACAAGCCTCCGAGAATATTAGCCAACGCCGGCCGACGAGTGGGTAAATGAATGGCCATGCCTATCAGGGTATTGATCAAGGAAATTGCATCCGCGCCAGCTTCCTCGACAGCCCTGGCAATGACCGTGATATCCGATACATTAGGAGAAAGCTTTACCATTACCGGCACGTCGGCCTTTTTCTTAACTGAGCACGTGACCGCGGCCGCCATTGCCGGATCGGTACCGAAGGCCACGCCACCCTTTTTGACGTTCGGACATGAGATGTTCACTTCAATGCCGGCAACTCCTGGTACACCGACCAATCGCGCAGTGATCTCTTCATATTCAGCCAGAGAATCCCCGAGAATATTGACGATGACCGGAATATTTAATCCTTGAAGATACGGCATCTTCTCGGTTATAAATCGATCCACTCCAACATTTTGCAAACCGATGGCATTCAGCATGCCACAGGCGGTTTCGACGATTCGCGGCGGTGGATTGCCGGCCCGTGGATACAGGGAGATGCCTTTGACAATGACCGCCCCGAGACGATGCAAATTCATCAATCCCTCGAACTCCCCAGCATAACCAAAGGTGCCGGAGGCAGTCATAACCGGATTGGCAAGCTCCAGGGAGCCGATATTCACCCGTAGATCCGGCAGATTTTCATCTCTTGGCCTCACATACTCCATAACAATTCCTCCGCATCATAGACGGGCCCATTCAGACAGACATGGGTATAACCACCATCTTTTGCCGATCGACTGCAGCCAAGGCAGGCTCCCATTCCACAGGCCATGACGCTTTCCACAGAAACTTGACAGGGAATACCTTGGGACTGACAGATCCTGTTTACTCCCGCCATCATTGCCTCAGGTCCGCAGGCATAGACGGTGCTACCGGGAGGCAGGGTAACGGACTGCATGATCTCGGTCACGAACCCATGATGTCCCAGCGACCCGTCATCGGTTGCGGTCAAGAGCCTAATTCCTAACTGTTTGAAGTCGTTAAGGAGGTGCTCCAATTCATTCTTCTCCCGAGCCCCAAGAAGTATCAGATCATCGAAACACTTTCGTTTCAGTCGGCTGTTTTCTTTGGCCAGGAAAAGCATCGGCGCAATCCCCAACCCACCGCCGACAATGATCGCAGGCACATCAAGATTGAGCCGGAAGCCGCGGCCCAAAGGACCTAAGACAGAAACTTGCTGGTCTTTTTTCAATTGGGCAAGAATTTCCGTCCCCCTCCCGACTACCTTGAAATAGATTTGTATTCTGCCGCCTGCACTCGTCTGATGGACGGAAAATGGCCTGCGCAGCAGGGGATCTTTGCCGACTCCCGCCCGGATCATGACAAACTGACCGGGTTTGGCACTGGCAGCAATCTGTGGACAAAGAAGGGAAAGCCGAAAGTTGCTGTTGGCAAACTGCTCAATTCGGACAACTGTTGCTTTTTCCTGGTATTGTGACATACACACCTATACAATTGATGAAATTCTTATAACTTTGGTTTGGAAAAATATCTCTTTGCTTGTTATAACAATCAACTTTCCCCCTAATTCAAACACAGCGTCTTAACTATGATGATCGAAAACTCCCTTCTTATTCTTTCAGCCTTATTTGGTGCCGTCGTCGGCAGTTTTCTCAATGTCGTCATCCTCCGACTTCCTGAGTCGGATCAGTCAATCGTCTTTCCAGCCTCACACTGCCCCCAATGCAGCTCTCCCTTGAACTGGTATGAGAATATCCCGATCCTCAGCTATATCTTTTTACGCGGCCGGTGCGGCCATTGCAACACTTCCATCTCACTACAATACCCACTCGTCGAACTCTTAATGGCAATTGTCACAGTTGCTCTTGTCCAGCGTTTCGAACTCTCTTTTGCTACCGCCGGCTATTTTGTTTTGTCCGCCGCACTCCTGGTTATTATTTTTATCGACATCCGGCTCCAGATCATTCCAGATGTGATAAGCCTGCCGGGCATAGTCCTTGGTTTTCTTTTTTCCCTGGTGAGCGACACAGTAACATGGCAGAGTTCCCTCATCGGCATATTAGCCGGCGGCGGTGTACTTTATGCCGTGGCCTTGTTCTATACTATTCTCCGGAAAATTGACGGGATGGGCGGCGGAGACATCAAACTCCTTGCTATGATTGGTGCCTGGTTGGGATGGCAAGCACTCCCCTTTGTCATTCTCATGAGTTCAACTACCGGTTCAATCGTAGGCATAGTTGCCATGTGCCGCCAAAAAAAAGGTGGACAAACCCGTATCCCCTTTGGCCCATTTCTCTCTTTGGCAGCCCTGACATATATTTTCTATTCGGAAAATATTTTCAACTATTATACTCTCTACCTCAACGGTCAATGGCCTTGATCATGAAAAACAGAATTCTTTATCATCCTCCTTTGAGAGGTAGAGGTCTTTTCATCCACACCAATTGCTGAACAATTTTTCGGCGAGTTTTTTTCCTTCTTCCATGGCCTCTGTCCCCTGTTCCTTGCTGAAGCCATATGCTGGAAAATGTTGCCTGAACCATGAATGTTCCCGCCGCACAATTTTACCCCGCAATTGGAGAATAAGTCCGATAAACCGCCAAGGCTCCTTTTGCAGGTGCATAAAGACAATCGGTTTTTGCACTTTACACTCGAATATGCCAAGGCGTCTTTTCAGTGTCCAATTGTGCAATCGCCAATAGGACCTACAGGAAATAAAAGGTATGACGATCTTACCACCACAAACGTCACTGCCATAACGATCAAGAAAATCGAGCACCGGCCCGCTAGGATGATAGGACCACGTCGGTCCAGCCAGGATGATACAGTCGCAGGGTCGAAAACAACTATCAGCCACCGGCTTGATGGCCATGCGCCTTTGGAAAAAGGTCAGCACCATAGCAACCGCCAGGCGCAGATTGGTTCTAAAGGGAAACGCATAGGGAGTAATCGGTTCAAGCCGCTCAAGGCTAACCTCGACGCCATTACTTTCTAAACCGTAGATGAGTTTTTTTAACAGCATCTTTGTTTGCTGGGTATATGAGTAATAAACTATGAGCACATGCTTTTTAGCCAAAATCAACTCCTCGGTTTTTGACATTTTCCCCATGCCACCACTTCTTTGCGTCCTTCCCTTGTAACAAAAAAAAAGGCCCCCGACAAGTCGGGGGCCTAGTATCATATTTTTGATTTGAAGGTGGTATTGCTCTATCCTTCCACCTCATGTTCAACTTTTACTGCGATTTTATAGAGAATGGTGACCAGGAAAAACCCGGTAGCCCATATCCCCAGGGTAATTCCAATCTCATTGGCGGTCGGATAATACTCGACGATCTCATCAAGCGGATTAACAACCAAGCCACCCATGACAAACCCAAGCCCTTTGTCGAGCCAGAGGGCTACAAAAATCATGAGACAACCAATACCAACCCATACGTCATTAAATGCATCTTTTATTTTCATATAGCCAAAAAGTGCAAGACCACCGAAACAGAGGAAAACCGAAGTCCACATGAACGGTACCAGGTTATTGTATACATGCCCATGGTGCTCAAGACCAAAAAACAGGTATTCGAGTGAATGTTTGTGTCCGGGAATATTTGAATACCAACCAACAAAAAATTCCAAGCCGACAAAGAAGGCATTGATAAGCGCCGCATACATGATGATTGTTGTCAGCTTTTTGATGGCTTCCTGGCCGGCATCAAAATGGGCTATCCGCTTCATTACCAGACAGGCAATAACAATTAATGCCGGACCGGCGGCAAAGGCGGATGCAAGGAATCGCGGGGCGGTGATTGCCGACAGCCAGAAATGACGACCGGGCAGACCACAATAAAGCATTGCGGTTACGGTATGGATCGAGACCGCGAACGGCAGAGAAAGGTAGACGAAAAAATAGATCCATTTCGGAGGCTTGACCTGCTTTCGTTCGGCGGTGAGGATAACCCATCCGCAGATCACGTTCAAGCCGAGATACCCGAGCAACACCACCATATCCCAAAAAAGCATGGAACTCGGGGTCGGGAACAGCATCATATTGAGACCGCGCAGCGGTTGGCCAATATCGGCCATAATGAACATAAGACACATAACGATAGCGGCTATCGCCAGGAACTCACCAAGGATGGTAATTCTTCCAAATGCCTTATAGTTATGTATATAATACGGGAGAACCAGCATTAACCCTCCAGCCGCCACACCGACCAGAAAAGTGAACTGAGAGATATATAACCCCCAGGACAAGTCACGCCCCATGCCTGTCAAGTACATACCATAGAGAAACTGCCTGAGATAGCAGATCCCTCCCACCGCGATGAATGCGCTTAAAAATGCTAGCCACATCCAGTAGTTAGAGTTTCCTTTTAACGCTTTTTCTATCATGACACCCTCACACTATGTAAAAGACAGACGGTTTGGTTCCAAGGGCTGCTGACCGTTGGATGGTATG
>JBBQVT010000132.1:0-11023 GCA_038211245.1 Desulfobulbales bacterium
TCCGGCATCGCTGCTGTATAATACCTATCGATGGAGAATCTCTCCGCACATAAGCCGCTCAGTAAATCTCATCCAACCTACCCACCCGCATCGCTCTTTCGCCTCCCTCCAGATACTTCCTCCCCCGCAATCTCCGGCTCAGTTTTCATTAGCAGAGGTGGCTCAGTTCCTGTTAGCGCTCAAGTTTTTAGGAAACCCGAAGAAAGCGACTACTTATCACCTATCACCTTGAGCAGAGCCGAGATGAAACTCCGGCTAAACCGGTGGATTTTGAATGATACTATTAGATACAAATGTAATTTCGGAACCGTTGCGTCGTACTCCTGAGGCCCGGGTCATTAAATGGATTGATTCACAATCACTAGAAACGCTCTATTTATCAGCAATCACTGTCGCTGAACTGCGTTTTGGAGTCGCCAACCTTCCAGTTGGAAAGCGACGAGATGAACTGCAAACCAGTATTGAAAATCAAATTTTGCCGCTGTTTTCAGGACGTGTACGTCCGTTTGATATGGACTGCACGACAGCTTATGCTGAACTCATGGCAAAAGCGAAATCCACCGGTTTAGCAATTGTTGCAACAGAGGGATATATTGCGGCTATTGCGGCTGCTAACCGATTTAGCGTCGCGACACGAGACGTCAGCCCATTCCAGGCCGCTGGAGTCAATGTTATCAACCCTTGGGATGAATAGATAGTCAGGATTTAGTCTTAAATTGCAGATTTGCTTAAATAGTTGAGATTGGCAGGAGGCATATCTTGTGGGGTAATAAGAACCCTTGAAGTGCCCACTGACCTCAGTTTGTAATATTCTCCCTTTCTTGAAAACAGAGGTGGAATCGGCGATCAACGCCCTTGAAGTCCACGGCCTGGATAAATGTCTCGATCACGGTCTAAATGGATTTAAGCGCTACATCGCCATGGCAGTGGTGGCACGTAACATACAGCGTCTGGGTGCGGTGTTGCGTCAGCAGGAGAAAGAGGCTGCACCCAAAGAAAACGCGGATCTTACCACGATAAGCGACCGGAGGGAGACTTCGAGAGCAGCTTGATAAGATTTGGCTGGTCCGGCTGCAAATGCGATGGCCGAGCTATGCCTAGACAGTGCAATATATTTAAATCATTATTGTTTTGTAAACCTGTAAAGTGCAAAAAAAGCTGTCGGAGAGAAAACCTTACACATTAAAAACGTCAGCGCTGGTAGGAGTTTTTGCAAATCGAGGGTTTTCTGCCAGGCACTAATTAGAACCAACCTGAAAGTAATTTTTGCCGTTGATTGTTGTGATATTCACATTGTCTCCTGAAACGATTTGAACCTCCACTTGCACAGTTTTTCCTTTATTTATGATCTCATCTAGGATTTGTGGATCCGGGTTCAGGACAGTAAACACCTCAGCTGGTTTTTCAGCTCTTAACATATAGTTATCACGTATTTTCACTACTTCGGCAGTAAGGGTCATTTTTCCCTTCGTTGCTACCACGGCCGTCTGTGCATTTGAGACATGAGTTAAAAAACAGCAAGAAAGCGCAATAATTACAATAGTAATTCCGATATATTTCTGTATTATTCGCATCTCAGATCTCCTTTCGTTTGATGGTTTAAAAAATTGAACGGTTGTTTGCGGTTTTCATTTTTCGCCAATTGTTTTTTTGACTTCAAAATGCCATTTCCATATTTCATAAATCACCGGATAAACCATTAGTTCCAAAATGAAAGAGGTGAATATTCCACCAATAATAGGTGCGGCAATCCTCTTCATTACGTCCGCCCCGGTGCCGACAGACCACATAATGGGAATAAGTCCGAGAGACATAGTGGCGACAGTCATAAATTTCGGCCGCAGCCGTTTTACTGCCCCTTCAATTATCGCCTGGCGTAACTCAGGAAGACTGCGAAGACGTCCTTCCAGTTTCGCCTTTTCATAAGCCAGGTCGAGATACAGCAGCATGAAGACCCCCGTTTCTGCATCGATCCCGAGCAAGGCGATGAGGCCGACCCAGACGGCTATACTCATATTGTAGTCGAGCAGATAGATAAACCAGACAGCACCTATTGCTGAGAAAGGAACAGCCAGGGCGATGATCATGGTCTTGGTAAAAGATTTTGTGTTTATGTAAAGAAGGAGCAGGATAAGAAACAAGGTAAGGGGAACGACCAGTGTCAACCGTTCTTTGACTCTCTCCATGGCCTCATACTGCCCTGTCCAGGTCAAGGCGTAGCCGGCCGGAAGTACGACCCTCTCTTTTAACCGTTCGGAGGCAACAGCAATATAGCTACCCGGATCAATGTCTGCTAGGTCAATGTAAACATAGCCGGTAAGAAGTCCATCTTCATCACGAATCATGACTGGGGCGCTGACCACTTCAAAATCTGCCAGCTGTTTAAGGGTTACCTGTCTCTGGCCATCCAGTGCTGAGACAAGTACACGCCCAAGCGAAGCAAGATCCGACCTGAAATCAGTCTTGTAACGTACGTTCACAGGATACCGTTCTCTGCCTTCCACGGTGGTGGTGACATTTGCCCCGCCAATTGCATTCGCGACAGTTGTCTGTGCGTCTTCAATGCTTAACCCGTGCCGGGCAAGTTCCGCACGCTTCCATTTCACATCAATGAAATAGCCGCCACTGGTCCGTTCAGCGAATATGCTCCGGGTTCCCTCTACATGAGAAAGATGTTTTTCGACCGAGATGCCGATCTGTTCGATTTTTTTCAGGTCGGAGCCCGATATTTTGATACCGACAGGGGTTCTCACCCCGGTTGTCAACATATCGATCCGAGCCTTTATGGGCATGGTCCAGGCGTTGGCAAGACCTGGGATCTTCAGTGCCGTGTTGAGCTGGGTAACCAGTTCCTCTCTGGAGATATGATCAGGGGTGATGCGCCGCAAAATGTTCTTTACCCACCCTGGAGCCCAGGAAGAATACCAGGTATCAATTCGCCGCCACTCTGATTTAGGTTTTAAGGTAATCACCGTCTCGAGCATAGAGATCGGAGCCGGATCCGTCGAGGTCTCAGCCCGTCCCGCCTTACCGAGAACCCTGTCCACCTCTGGAAACTGCTTGATAATCTTATCTGTCACCTGAAGAAGATTCTGTGCTTCGGTGATTGATATACCCGGCATCGTAGTTGGCATAAAAAAGAGCGATTCTTCGTCGAGAGGTGGCATGAACTCAGAACCAAGATGGCGAAATACAGGGACAGTAACCAGCACCAGCGCCATGGTAATGCCGATGATTATCTTCATATGTCCGAGCGACCAGACCGCTAAAGGTTCATAAAATTTAATTAAACGACTGCTGATCGGGTGCTTCTCTTCCTGCAGAAAAGTTTTTCCACCCAGAAAGGCATTGGTGGCTCTTGATACCCAGTGGGGTCGAAAGATGAAGCGTCTCGGGTTGGCAAAAAATAGCCGAAGTGCAGGATCAAGGGTGATGGCCAGGAAGGCGGCGATTACTATACAAAAAGTTTTTGTGTAGGCCAGTGGTTTGAATAATCGCCCTTCCTCCGCCTCAAGTGTGAGTACCGGGAGAAACGCCACGGCTATCACCAGCAGAGCAAAAAAACTGGGGCCCGCAACCTGCTTTATGCCATCAATAATTAACGGTCGATAATCTCCCTCTCCTCCCTTTTGCTGCCACTCTTCAAGTCGTTTATGGGTCTGCTCAACGATGACTATTGATGCATCCACCATTGCTCCGATGGCAATGGCTATACCGCCAAGTGACATGATATTGGCGGTGACACCAACTGCCCTGAATGGGATAAAAGCAATAAGAACGGCAATTGGTATGGTGATCACCGGAATCAAAGCGCTGGGTGGATGCCATAGAAAAAGCAGAATGACCAGTGATACTGTGATGATCACCTCGATCAGAGTGGACTTTAGGTTGTCGATTGCCTTGCGGATAAGTTCGGAACGATCATAAATGGGAACTATTCTGACATGGTCAGGAAGGCCGGGCTCAAGTTCTTTAATTTTTTCTTTGACACGATCAATGACTTTCAGGGCGTTCTGGCCCTGCCGCATAACAATGATGCCTGAGACGACATCACCGACTCCGTCCAAATCAATGACCCCTCTGCGGAAGTCGGGGCCGAAGGTTACGTCGCCGATATCTCTGATGCGGATGGGAGTGCCGTCGGCTGTTGCCGTAAGAACAATATCACCAAATTCATCCAGACTCTTTGCGTACCCTCTTCCTCGCAGCACATACTCGGTCCCACCAAACTCTATCCATTTACCGCCCACTTCCTTGTTGCCTGACCGCACCGCATCGACGACACGGTTCATGGAGATGTTATAAGCCTGCAGACGGTTGGGATCGACATTGACCTGATACTGTCGCACAAATCCACCCACCGTTGCCACCTCTGCCACCCCGGGTAGAGCTTTCAGGTAGTAGCCCAAGTACCAGTCCTGCAGTGATCGTAGGTCGGTAAGACTGTGCGTGCCTGATTCGTCTACCAGGGCATACTGAAACACCCAGCCGAGTCCGGTCGCATCAGGTCCGAGTTCTGTCTGGACTCCCTGGGGTAGGCGCGGAATGACACTTGAGAGGTATTCAAGGGCGCGGGAACGGGCCCAGTAAATATCGGTGTCATCTTCAAAAATAACGTAGACAAACGAATAACCAAAGTCCGAAAACCCCCGGACTGTCTTCACCCTTGGTGCACCAAGCATAGCGGTCACAATCGGATAGGTGACCTGATCTTCCATTATATCTGGGCTTTGATCCCAACGTGAGTAGATGATAACCTGGGTTTCGCTGAGGTCGGGGATAGCGTCAAGGTTGAGGTGCTGCATTGACCACCAGCCCCAGATGCAGGCAACCGCAGTAAGAATAAATATAATTGGTTTATTCTTTATAGAAAAATCGATTATGCGAGTAATCATTGCTGGTAATAATGGACTGGGCAGATTGCAGCCGGCAGTTTTTATGTTTCATAGATATCTCTACATGCTATGCATTGGCGCGGACTCAGATGATTTGTCGGTGGCATCATGTACGGGACCAGACATGGATTGCCCTTCCATTTCTTCTGATTCTTCCTCTTCCACTTCTTCTATCTGGTCAGGCTTTCTATCCTTGTTATGTTTCTGCCCCAAATATTTTGACCCAGGAAATGTCCCCCATCCTTTTCTCCATTCTCTTGGCGGAATTTTCTTCCCATCCTTGTCCACGCCGCTCCAGTCAATGACCCCGGGTTCTCCAAGATTTATCGCAGCGTCATTTTGGTCCTTCCCCGGATAGGCCGTGGTATCCCCAGGTTCCTCCGACTTGGAAAATGGATCCAGCATTTCCACCCAGGTCTTGTTTTTACCAGCTAGAGCGACATGGTCTTTTTGGTGATGAGTATGCTTTTCCGAGAGCTGACTTGTATTGGTATATTTTTCGGGATTTTTTTCAAACTTGTCCTTACATTGGGTCGTGCAGAAATAGAAATTCTGGCCATCATGGTCCACAATTCTTCCCGATTTCTCGGCTGTAGCCTTGTCAATGGACATGCCGCAGACAGGATCTATGGCTGGGCCAATATTCCCGGTCAGTGACTGTTCAGTGTCAGCAACTGCTACCTTCATCCGACTTTCGGAGTCGATGAGAAAATTGCCGGCAACAACGACCTTTTCTCCAGGCGTGAGGCCGTCGGTTATTTCAATCTGCCGACCGAGCCTCCAGCCGGTGGTAATCTCGCGGGGCTCAAAAACTCCTTTGCCTGTGTCCACATAGACGATCTTTCTTGTACCGGAATCTATAACTGCATCAGTCGGCAAGTGCAGGCTTGGTGGCATGGTAATAGGGATTTCGATGTCAACAAACATGTCCGGCCTCAGTTCGTACCCTGCATTGTCGATATCAATCCGTACTTTCAAGGTCTTGGCAATCGTATCAAAAAGCGGTAATACCTTGCTCACTTTGGCATCAAAAATCTGCCCCAGTTGCACATTTTTTACCTTCACATCCATTCCAGGTCTGAGGTGCCTTATCTCATCCTCATAGACATCTGCATACACCCAGAGTCGCCCGATATCGGCAACGGTAAAGAACTCTTCTCCGGCTTTAAACCACTGGTACAGGGAAAGGTTTCTCTCAAGGACAACACCGTTAGCAGGAGCCCGGACTTGTAAATATGGCTGCGCCTGCCTCAGGGTGGCGAGTTCTTCAATCTGACCATCGGTTATCCCGAGATTCTGCAGATTCTGCACGGCCATGCGGATCTGGTTATCGGCTATATCTGCCTGCTGATGGCGAAGTTGGCCGCCCATTTGGGACATGATGCGATCAACGTTGTCGAGAGCAACCAAATAGGTTACCTGGGCATTATAGAAGGCTGGGGCAAGTACTTCGGCAAGAATCTGGTTCTTTTTGACGATATCCCCGGTGGTGACATCAGAGAGCTTTCGTACCCAGCTGTCGGTGGAGGCATTTATTCGATATCTCCTGGTTTCATCGGTAGCAAGCTTCCCATAAAGGCGAAGCGTATTGATCATCGGTTGTAACTCAACAGGCTTGACGTTCACCCCGATTAGCTGCTGGCGGGCCGGACTTACCTTCACCGCTCCCGCCGACAACGACACCACTCCGTCTGCATAGCTCTCCTGATTGCCACCCGTTTCAGCGTATACAGGTTCAAGGGGCATACCGCATGGCGCAATTCCCGGTTCATTCGAGCGATAGCCCGGAGTCATCGGGTCGATATAATAGAGAATCTCTCTTTCATGCATTGCATTCGACTCGTTGTCCCGGCCCTGCCAGTACAATCCTCCCGCCCTAAAAGAAAGGGCAGCGATGATAATGACAAGAATACAATAGCTGGTTTTTTTTAGAGTAAACATACGTTCAGAGTACACCTAAAAAAAGGGCTCTATAAATCAAGAGCCCTTTACACGAAGAATTACGGCAAAAAACTTGTCTAATACTACATGACGGGTTGTCTTGTTTGGCCGACGACATAGTTACGCATCATCTCGTTATCCTCGTGGTCAACGATATGGCAATGCCATACATAGCCGACTCCATTGGTAAGCACTGTCGGATTAAAAGGATAGGTGTTAACACCAGGGCCCGTGCTGCCTATTGGTGCATCGGTTGTCGCCCATCTGACCGCTATTCTGGTGACTTCACCGGGATAGGCAATGACGGTATCCTTCCAGCCCATCTCGTAGGGCTCGGGTCCTCTCCGCAGGTTGAGCTTCAGGAAGTTGCTGATTGCCGGGTTGCCGCCGATGGCGCCGTCCAGATTCATGATATTATACGGATTCGGAGGACCTTCTCCCGGTGCGATTCCGTTGGCCAGAAGCAGCCCATCATAATTGGTAACCCACCGGTTCAGCCTGAACGGAGTACGGTCGAGAATCTGGAAACTGGTAAGATGGAGGTGCATCGGATGCGCGTCCGCTGAGATATTAATGATCTCCCAGATTTCTGTATCACCAATGGCCGGCAGCTCAGTTTCACGTGCAAAAGGAGTCGTGGTGCCGGGAAGTATTCCTGCCTTATTAAATTTAGAGTTGTTAATCACCAGTTCAAGTGGTCCTAAACCTGAACTTACCTCGTTCAGGGTCAGTTGGCGTGTGATGCTGCCCCGCCGAGGATTGTGTTTATTTACGATCGGCAGGATCTGCCCTTGCCGTATCCGAGTGCCGTCTGCTATCGTTGTATCAGGCACTGCTGATAACGGCTGATTTACCCTGAATCGCATGACCGTATCGGTCAGGTCTTTGACCACTGTTCCACCCCCGGGGTATGGAGTCCGCGCCGAGTTCATCATGTTAATGATAGTTCCAGGGGCAAAGGCGCTGAAGTCAAAAATTACCTCATAGCGCTCGCCCGGAGCGATAACAATCATCTGAGTTCCGGTTGCGTTTTCGAGATACCCGTCGTCAGTGGCAATGGCAAGCTGAGGCAGTGCTGTTGGGAGAACCCTTTCCGTCCCATCCCTCCTGACCTTAACCTCTCTGAAGGTTAGCTCGTAGAAGCGGGCATTGGAACCGTTAACATAGCGGAATCGATACTGCCGGGGCTCTACGTCCAGATACGGCCAGGTCTTGCCGTTGACGACGATGGTGTCGCCAATGAATTCCGGAATCCAGAAAGGGTGTACTGTCGGGTTCGGCTGCGGATTTGACGCCACATTGTAAAAAATCTCACAGTTGGTATCAAAACTCCTGTCCTGAATGATAAGCGGAATGTCATATTTCGAGAATTTAGGCATTATCCTGTGAATCCGTGTGTTGGCTGGATCGAAGATGGGCCAGAGGCCTGCCAGACCGGCGTATACGTTCAATCGAGTCATACCCAGGGCATGATCGTGAAACCAGATGGTTGATTCCTGCTGGGCGTTAGGGTAGGTGTAAACGGGACCAGGGTAACCCGGCCCGATTATATTATTCGACGTAAACCATGCATCCGGACCACCATCAAATGCCGGCGCTACTTCGCCTCCGTGAAGGTGGGTGGCAATGGGTATTGGTCCAATGTATGGAATGATACCGCATGTTGGATTGGTATAGTTACCGTTGACAGGCAGACAGTTGATGCCCAGAGGATTTGCCCAATCGAGGGTCATGTCAATGGGCATATTTGTCTGCACGACTCCCTGAACCGGAAGATTATTAAAATATTGCGGCTTGGCCGTAACTCCTCTTTCAGCAACAACGACAGGTCCAAGGTAGCTTCGGCGAACTTGGAGCGGATCATCGCCTGTGGTCATATATCCATAGGTGGATGAGGCGCTGTCAAGTTTTCCGGGACCACACTGATTAGCCATAGTAGTTGGCAGGATCTGAGCCCGAATTTCATGCGCAGCAATGGGAAATGTCGCACCGTTCAATCCTGCTGCTGTCGCGTCCACAACTGTTATATCGCCTGCGACTGGCAGTGGGTCAACAAACTTCGGTATTGTTGCGCCGGGCAGAAGTACCTGTGCCCCATTGGCCATACCAGCGGTCATTAGAAATACTGCGCCTAGCACGTAGAGTGCTTTTTGCTTTTTCATGTGATCGTCCCCTTTTTTGCGTCGGTTGATACTCTTTTCAGTGGTCTGCTCTCTAAATCTGCCTTCCCAAAACCTCTTTTTCGTGTGTTTTGCATAGTCCCCCATTTGTGTGAAAATTATTATATGGAGACACTTTGTTCCATTGAAATGGAATTTTATAAATTAATCAATTCAATGATTTACCTGGCTGATTCGGCTCTTCAATGGCAAGCAGCTCCATTTCAAAAACAAGCACTTTATTGCCCGGAATTTTACCCCCAAGTCCCCCCCTGCCGTAGGCCAGGTCCGGCGGCACAAAAATTCTCCACTTGGATCCGACCTTCATAATCTGCAGTGCCTCCGTCCAGCCCTTGATCACCCCATCGACCTTAAACTTCTGTGGTTCACCCTTTACGATCGAGTTGTCGAATTCTGTGCCGTCGATGAAGGTACCCTTGTAATGGACCTTAACAGAATTCTCTTTAGTAGGAGATACGTCACTACCATCCTTGAGTATTTGGTATTGCAGACCACTGACGGTGGTCTTAACTCCTTCCTTTTTGCCATTCTCAGCAAGAAACCTTTCCGTTTCCTGAGCATTTTTAACAAGACTCTCCTGGTGTTTTCTCATTTGAATATCACGAGCCTTGGTTTTCAAGGCAACGATTAAATCTTTCATCTCCTCAACACTTAAGGGAGGGGTATTGCCTTTGATGGCGTCCTGCAAGCCCTGGGTAAGTCTGGTAAAATCAATCTCCACTTCATCGACCATCATACTGCGGCCAACCTGGTAGCCGATGCTGTAACTTTCCTTCTCTTCCTGGGTTTCGAGGGGTTGCATTTGCTCTGTAGCCCAGGATATGCCACAAAGCATAAATAGTAGGATGAGGGTAATCTTTGAGATTTTCACTTAAATTTTTCCTCCAGTCTACTCCTGCAGCAACTATTTCTGTGAATGCCTGTCTCTTTAGCCGTTTGGTTAGTCAACTTCTCGAGTCCGTTGGGTTTTCCCCTGAGAAACATTTTGAATTACTTCACTATTCGGCAAATTAGTCTTGAACCTTGGAAATGACAATAGAGTATCATTGGACATATAATGGATAGTCGATATATCCACAGAATTATATAAGGAGCCAAAAAGGCAATTATAGCGATAGCTCACCGTATTGCCAAGGCCATTTACTACATTATCAAGAATGGTGAAGAGTACCGTGAACTTGGTGACAATTATTTGAAGAACAAGAGTCAGGATAAAAAATTAAAATCGCTACAACAACAAGCCACTTCGATGGGAATGCAATTAATCCCACTGGCAGCTTAGTCCACACGAGAATCAAGTAAGAAAAAAATAATGATTGTCAAAAAAATCGAGAATTGAACTGATGCTACAGTAAAGCGCGGGATCTAACATGATTGGCTGGCCACCGGCACAACAAATTGTCAGCTCGAAAGAGACTACGGATATAAAAATGAATTTCCACAGAGGCCAGTCATGACAATCAATGTAAGACAAGAATCATAAACAGAGATGAAATTATGAATGAATTCTTTTAACAAAGAGAGCTTCTCCAAAAAGGAGTTTCATATAAATCCTTAAAACACAGACAACGGAACATCAAGTACTTATCTGTCATGGTAACCGACGAACATTAGACAAAATGATAACCAATCAAAAAAATCGTATTTTCAGTACATCGGAATCTTGAGTATAGAAAGATGTCCATTGGCAATCCTTTGATGGAATGACCACATCGTAGGTTCACCTTCTCCCTGTGCAGATCGAACTTGAACGTGACCCCAAAGCATGCTCACGATGGAGTATCTGATGACTTAACATTTTTCCAGAGTATCTTAATCTGTTCACCCTGGACAGATTGTCAGGCTCTAAAACCGATACCACAACACTCTCGGGCAAGTTCGGTTGAGCTTACCGCTCATGCCAGGGAGAAAGGCTCTTGACAATGTGTCCCATTTGAGCTACATTTTTACGGCAATCAAAGGGAGATAAACTATGGGCAAAACATCCTCGATCAGAGCGCGCATTGA
>JBBQVT010000133.1:0-11019 GCA_038211245.1 Desulfobulbales bacterium
CCACCGAAAAAGAGGGTGACGATCATGGCACTCGACGCGAACATGGCGACGTATTCACCCATGAAAAAGATCGCAAACTTCATGGCGCTGTATTCGACATGGAAGCCGGCGACCAGTTCGCTTTCACCCTCGGCAAGATCAAAAGGGGTCCGGTTGGTTTCGGCGAAGGCGGCGATAATGAAGATAACCATCCCTATAGGTTGCAGTACAGCACCCCACATGGGGATGAATCCAAAAAGAAACTTTCCTTGGAACTGTGCAATTTCGTTGAGATTTACTGTGCCGTAGACGACGAGCAGACTGACTATTGCCAGGCCCATGGGAATCTCGTAGCTGATAACCTGTGCCGCCGAGCGGAGGGCGCCGAGGACACCGAATTTATTGGTTGACGACCAACCGGCGAGGATGATGCCGTAAACACTGAATCCGACAAAGGATAAAAACCAGAGAATACCAAGGTCAAGGGGGATCCCCTGCATGATGTAACTCTTGCCACCGAGCACCAGAGTATCGGCAAAGGGCACGACGGCAAAGGATACCAGGGCGGTGAAGAAAACAATCACCGGGGCCAGAACAAAGTAAAACTTGTGTTCGATATGGCCGGAAATGACATCTTCCTTAAAAATGAGCTTGGCCGCGTCGGCGAGGTTCTGCACCAATCCGGCAGCCCGAAAGCCAAAAATATTGGCTCGGTTGGGGCCGGATCGATCCTGGAAATAGCCGGCTCCCCTCCGCTCCATCCACACGCAGACGGCAATAAAGCAGAGCGGGACAAAGGCGGCGAAGGCAACTCTTGCGACAAACATAAAAATATCAAGCGGTGACATTGGCAGCCTCACTATCATTTAATTTCAATCCCTCAGCTGGGAGGGTATCAGCTTCAAAGTCTTTGAGAACACTGAGGTATTTCCTGAGTTCGGCAAATTGTTCTGCGCGGCTTTGCAGGGGACTGCCAAGTTTCGCGGCAATTTCCCCAATGTCGGAAGGCTTGTGGTTCCTGGTTACCGGTCCAGCAAATGTTTGCAGGATGTTATTGCAATTTATGAGGCTTCCGGCATATTCACTGGATGTAGCCACCGGGATGGCGATATCGGCCATCGCCGAAAGACGGTTATCGTGGGTGGCAGCTATTATGACCTTGGTGTCTTTGAGAAGTTTCTTTAATTGAGCGTCGCTGTAGCTGCGGGTCAGGTCGTTGTTGAAATTGATCAGAAGCTGTGCTTCCTGCACGGCCTTTTCAAAGTAATCCTTGCTGCAATCGATGCCAAGCAGCGTAAGTCCTGCTCGATTTGCCGACTTATCATCCTCAATAAGAAAACCGTCTGCATCGCCTTCTTTAATATAACCGGCACTGAAACCGGAGAGTGAGGCCTGAAGTTTTACGGCTAGGGTCCTGACTGTAACCATCTGTTCCAGCGAGCAGTTCGGGGAGAGAAGAATAGCTATTTTTCCAGCCTGTTCAATCTCTCTGGTGCAGGCGGCAAGGACATCATCCAACGGGCGAATCTGGCTGACCAACCGCGCTTCGAGCAAACGCCCTTCATTCTCCTGTCGGTAACTGAGCCGTCCGGCATCGCACATAAAGTAGCCGTTGACCTGCAGGTTGAGGCGTGGCCGGAAGCGGTAGATGATATCATCCCGGTATTTTTCCCGGTTATGCTCAATGGTGATATTGCAACCCTTGGCGCAACCGTGGCAGATACCGGGTGCCTTCTTCAGGAACCAGACCCGTTGCTTAAAGCGGAAATCCTGGCTGGTCATGGCACCGACCGGACAAAGATCGACGATATTCAGGGCATAGCGGTTATTGAGTGGTCTGCCGGGGAAGATGTTTACCCTGGCATCATCGGTTCGATTGATAATGCCGAGTTCCCCGGTTTTGGTGATCTCCCGGCAGAAGCGGACGCATCTGCCACAGGTGACGCAGCGTTCCTGGTCGTGGACGACGCCGCAGCCAAAATCGAGTTTTTTGTTTTTTTGCACTTGCGGTACGGTCATCCGGCTCTCCGGCCGGCCGTAGGTCATATAATAATCCTGCAGTTTGCATTCTCCGGCCTGGTCGCAGATCGGGCAGTCGGTAGGATGATTAATCAGCTCCAGTTCCATGACATCGCGCTGGATTTTTTTGATGTGCGCGGCGTCAAGCAATACCTTCATTCCCTCCTGGGCGGGGGTCTTGCAGGCCGGAACCAGAGGTGGTCTGCCGTCTTCTATGCCAACCAGACACATACGGCAATTGCCGTCGGCGCCAAGTGCCGGGTGGTAGCAGAGGTGGGGAATCTCAATGCCGACGGCACCGATGGCGTCGATCAGGTTTTTCCCCGCTTCGACCTCGACCTCAACTCCGTTCACAAAAAGCTTAATCGTATCAGCCATGGGGTGCCCTATTCCTGTTTCACTTGTGCCAAAGAAGCGCCTTGAACATACGCCTCAAACTCGTGCCTGAACTTATCCAGATAGCTGCGCACCGGCATGGTACAAGCAGCAGATAAGACGCAGACTGTTTTCATCTCGATGTTGTCGCAGAGCTCGCGCAGCAGGAGGACATCGTCCATGCTGCCTTCGCGGCGGAGTATTTTTTTGATAATCTTCAGCATCCAGCCAAGTCCCTCCCGGCAGGGAGTGCATTGGCCGCAGGATTCGTGGTGATAAAAGTCGATAAGATTTTTAACAAGTTGGACGATGTCAACCGTCTCATCAAGCACCACAATGCCGCCTGAGCCGAACATGGTCTTGTGGGCGGCCATCGACTCGTAATCAAGAGTGACATCTTTGGCCTCGTCAGGCAGGAGAACCGGAGTGGAGCTGCCGCCGGGGATGATGCCCTTCAGTTTTCTGCCCTTCCACACTCCGCCTGCCACTTTATCAATGACTTCAAGGATCGGCAGGCCAAGAGGCAGTTCGTACATGCCCGGTTTCTCGACATGGCCGGAGATGCCGAACAGGTGGGTACCGGGGCTTTTTTCGGTGCCGTAGACCTTGTAGGCGTCGGCGCCGTTGGTAAGAATAAAAGGAAGTGAAGCAATTGTTTGGACATTGTTGATGATTGTCGGGCAGCCATACAGCCCGGCAACCGCCGGAAACGGCGGTTTGCTGCGCGGCTGACCTTTCTTGCCTTCAATCGATTCCAGCAGTGCCGTCTCTTCGCCGCAAACATAGGCGCCGGCGCCGCGATGGACGGTGACGTTGAGCTGGAAATCGTGGCCGGCAACGCTGTCGCCGAGGTATCCTTCGGCATAGGCTTCATCGATTGCCGCCTGGAGGATCTTCACCTGGGTGGTATATTCGCCGCGAATGTAGATATAGGCGTCATGACAACCGATGGCATAGCTACAGATGATAATGCCTTCGATAAGCATGTGCGGATCTCTGACCAGGATATAGCGATCCTTGAAGGTGGCAGGTTCCGACTCGTCGGAGTTAACAGTCAAATATATTGGTTTGCCGGTATTCTTGGGGAGAAAACCCCACTTCACCCCTGCCGGAAAGCCGGCTCCACCTCTGCCGCGTA
Source organism: Desulfobulbales bacterium (assembly GCA_038211245.1). Lineage (GTDB taxonomy): Bacteria > Desulfobacterota > Desulfobulbia > Desulfobulbales > Desulfocapsaceae > Desulforhopalus_A. The sequence continues at coordinate 3,512 of JBBQVT010000133.1, forward strand.
GCCCGCTTTTTTTCACCTCGTCGATGACGTCTTCAGGTTTTGTGGCAAAGAGCTTATCAAGGGTTGCATAGGCGCCGAGGGATTTGGCTACGGCAATTTTGTTGGCGTCCTTGATATCAAACTTGGCGCTGAGAATTTTCACTTCCATCGATCCGCCTCCCTATTGCAATATGGCCAACAGCGCTTTCAGCTTGTCCACGTTCATATCCTCGTGGAATTCGCCATTGACCTGGACAACCGGGGCGGTACCGCAGTGACCCAAGCATTCGACCTCTTCCAGACTGAAACGGCCATCCTCGCTGATTTGCCCGGGGCTGATGCCGATGTCATCTTTCAAATAATCAATGATTTCTTGTTTACCACGCAACCAACAGGAGAGGGTACGGCAGACACAGATGTGGTTTCTCCCCATCGGGTGCAGCTGGTACATGGTGTAAAAGGTTACCGCTTCATACACCTTGCTGGCGAAGGTACCGATCCGGTCGGCTACGTAGGCTATTGCCTCCTGACTTATCCACCCTTCCTGTTCCTGAATCAGCCAGAGGGAGGGAAGAATCATTGATTCTCGGGTGGGGTAGCGTTTGATGAGTCTCTCGAATTCAGCATCCCTTTCCTCGTCGTACTGGAAGGGTTTTCCTGTGGATATCAGTTGTGAACGGTCGCTCATCTGTCCAACTCCCCGCCTATTATATTGATACAACTGAGGTTGATGACGGCGTCTGCTATCATATTACCTTCAACCATTTTATGAAAACCTCCCATGGTATAGAAACACGGCGGTCGCACCTTGAGCTTGTAGGGTTGTCCTGACCCATCGGAGACAAAATGGAAGCCCAGTTCGCCGTTTGCGGCCTCAAAGGAGTCATACCATTCACCGGCCGGAACTTTCACTCCTTCAAAAATCAATTTGAAGTGGTTGGCCAATCCTTCAATGTTGTTATAGACTTGATCTTTTGGCGGCAGACAGACCTGGGAATCCTTGACGTTGATCGGACCTCCCGGGATATGTTTCATGGCCTGGCGAATGATGCGAATTGACTGAGCCATCTCATAAAAGCGAATCATGAAACGGTCGTAGATATCGCCATTGGTGCCGACGGGAACCTCGAAGTCGAAGGATTGGTAATTGTAGTAAGGGGCGTCTTTACGCATGTCAAAGGGGACACCGCTTGCTCTCAGGACCGGGCCGGTAAAACCGTAACTGAGAGCGGTTTCCGCTGATACGACACAGACACCCTGGGTCCGGTCATGGACAATACGATTAGTTTCGACTAGTTTCAGGGCGTCGTCGATACCCTTCTCAATACCCCGAAGCTGCAGTTCTAGATCTTTCTCCCAACCTTCGTAAAAATCACGATACATGCCGCCAATCCTGGTGAAAGAACTGGTGAGGCGTGCACCAGTGAGGCGGCTGATAAGATCGTAGGCGGCCTCTTTCTCGTTGTAGAGGTACCAGTAGTTGGTCAAGCCACCCATGTCGACCAGGGCGGCAGCCAGACAGACCAGATGATCGAGAACCCGGTAGAATTCAGTGAGCACCACCCGCATGAATTGGGCCCGTTCGGTGATCGTTACCCCAAGCCAGGCTTCAACGGCTTTGGCGTAAGCGATATTGTTGATCATCGAAGAACAGTAATTAAGCCTGTCGGTTAGCGGGATGATCTGGTTGTAGCTCCTGTTTTCTGCTGTTTTCTCAAAGCCGCGGTGTAGGTAGCCGATCTCGTTGACGTTTGCCAGGATGGTTTCACCGTCGAGGGCGGTGAGAATCCTGATGGCCCCGTGCGTGGCCGGATGGGAAGGGCCGATGTTGAGGAACATGATCTCGGTATTGATGTCCTTCATGGTGGTTTCATCTATACCGTTTTCAAAGAGGCGGGCCCTGATCTCATTTTCCAGACGGTCTGTCTCGTAACAGATCTGACCCTTTTCGATGGGGTAATCCTTACGCAGCGGATGGCCCTCAAACTGCCAGTGATTGAGGATTCTCCGCAGATCGGGGTGGCCATTGAAGCGTATGCCGTATTGATCGTAAACCTCTCTCTCCCCCCAGTTCGCCGAACCCCATAAATGGGTGGCGGTGGAGACACCTGCCTGTGGATCGGGAACCGCAGTCCGTACCTGGACGAGGAGATTGTCCTGCCAGTTGCGGAGGGTGTACACCACATGGAACCTGACTTTCTGAGGAGTCGGGTAAGCCAGGTAATCGATGCCGGTGACATCAAGTAGCAGGCCGCAGTTGAAGACCGGATCATTTTTTAACCGAGAAAGCGTGCTCTCCAGGTTGTCAGGTTGAACTTCAACAACCGTTGAATCCAGAACCATAGTGCAGGTGGCGTCTGGAAACGCCGCCTTTATTTTTTCTAGAACCGTCGCATTCATATCAGTCGAGAATCCCTTTAAAGTCAGTGTGGCGGTCTATCAGAACGCTTTCGCCGCGAATTTGTTCCTGGATTTTTATCAGTGCATCCAGAACCGCTTCCGGCCTTGGCGGACAGCCCGAGATATAAAGGTCAACAGGAATAATGGTATCGATGCCCTGCACCGTACAATAGTTATCGTATATTCCGCCGGAACTGGCACAGGCCCCCATGGCGACCACCCATTTGGGCAAAGGCATCTGTTCGTAGATGCGTTTGAGGATCGGCGCCTGCTTATAGCTTATGGTGCCGCAGACCAAGAGAAGATCGGCCTGGCGAGGGGAAAAGCGGACGACCTCCGCGCCAAAACGGGAGATGTCATGCTGGCTTGCCGCCGCGCTCATGAACTCGATGGCGCAGCAGGCAGTTCCATAAATGAATGGCCACAGTGAATACTGTCGTCCCCAGTTGACAACGGCATCAAGCTTGGTGGTGATAACCGTATTGCCGAGACTAGCTTCTAATCCTAACGCCAATTGAGCACCCCCTTCTTGAGAATGTAAATGAGTCCAGTGAGAAGGAGCAGCATAAAAACTACCATCTCTGTAAAGCCGAACCAGCCCAGTTCACGGACGCAGACCGCCCATGGGTACATAAAAACCGCCTCAATGTCAAAAATCAGAAAGAGAATCGCCAGGAGATAGAACTTGACGCTGAACTTCTGGTCAACCGTTCCGATAATCGGCCCTACGCCACTCTCATATGCTTCATTTTTGATCTTTCCCTTGGACCGGGGGCCTAAAACCGCGGTCATGACCATCAAACAGGGAACGAGGGCGGCAATTCCAATTAAAGTTGCCGCCGAGAGAATCAGTTCCGTTGACATCTTTTTCCCCTTTTTTGCTGCATTTATTCATCCCAATGTGGTTACCAAAGCACCCACACCGGACCGGAGACAATTATGAACAACCATTCATTAACAGTCGGCTCTAATTTCTGTCAAGAAAATATTTTTCCTTGTCAAACAACAACTTAGATGAATATTTGGTGAAAAATTGTGCAACAAAAATGCAACAATGTGCGCGTTGTGCTTTGTGTATCGATTAATGTGCAGATTTGCGCATTGTGCATTAACCGCTGCACAATAGGCAGAGGACCAGGCAGTTCGAGGATATGTTCACAAGAATAGTTAGATACGACGCTGTCGGTTATTTGAAGGTGCAGTTTCAGATGATTTATAGATATTGTCGTCATACAATAAGCACAAAAGGCACATCAAGATTACCTCCAGGGTCGATGAAGCTGCACTCCATGAAATCATGTTAGCCGCAGACTGTTTTTCAACCTATTGGTTTTATGTCGATAATTCAGTGCGATAAGACGAGTTGAAAATTGATTCATTTGTGTGAATATGACGTTCAAAATCAATTATGTAAATACCCAGCGAACGCCAAAAAGAGAGGGGCAGTTTCTGCGAATGGGTTCGACGGACAGGGAGATGAAGAAACTCCCTGTCGGCACTTCTCCGGCCGACAGGGAGCTCAAGGAACAACAGATGAAAAAACGAGATTTCTCTACCAACCGAGGCTCAGATAGTCATGGATGGAGTTCGCTGCCGCTCTTCCGGCACCCATGGCGAGAATGACGGTTGCTGCTCCGGTTACTATATCGCCGCCGGCCCAAACCCCTGGCTTGGTGGTTTTGCCGTTTTTCTCGTCGGCCTTGACGTTCCCCCATTTGTTGAGTTTCATGTCCGGGGTTTCGCTGGTAAGCAGCGGGTTGGCGCCGGAACCTACGGCAACGATACACAGATCGCAGGCGATCTCGAACTCCGAACCTTTCATGGCAACCGGACGCCGTCTGCCGGAAGCATCGGGTTCGCCGAGTTCCATGCGGAGACATTCCATGCCGGTGAGTCTGCCATTTGCATTGCCAAGATAACGGGTGGGGTTGGTGAGAAGAAACAGTTCAATGCCCTCTTCTTCGGCATGATGGATTTCGGCACTCCGTGCCGGCATTTCGTCGCGGGAGCGACGGTAAACAACCTTGACGCTGTCGGCGCCAAGGCGCATTGCCGTGCGGGCCGAGTCCATTGCCACGTTGCCGGCGCCGAGAACGACAACATTTTTGCCGAGGGGGATGGGGGTGTCGACTTCCGGATATTTGTAAGCCTTCATGAGGTTAGCTCGGGTGAGGTACTCGTTGGCGGAGAGGATGCCGACAAAGTTTTCGCCAGGAATATTCATGAATTTCGGCAATCCGGCACCGACTCCGACATAGATTGCGTCATACCCTTCTTCGAAGAGTTCATCGAGGGATACTGTTCTGCCGACAACAGCGTTGCATTGCACATTGACCCCCAATCTTTCAAGAAAATTAACTTCTTGGGCAACAATGGCTTTCGGCAGGCGAAATTCAGGGATACCGTATACGAGAACGCCTCCTGGCTTATGGAAGGCCTCAAAGATGGTAACATCGTGGCCTTTGATGATGAGATCACCGGCAACGGTCAGACCGGATGGCCCGGAACCGACGACGGCCACCCTTTTCCCGGTGGTGGCTGCCTTCGGCGGCAATTCGCCGGTGCCGTGTTCTCTCTCATAATCGGCGCAAAACCGCTCGAGATTGCCGATGGCTACCGGGGCGCCTTTTTTGCCGACGATGCATTTTCCTTCGCATTGAACTTCCTGGGGGCAGACTCGGCCGCAAACTGCGGGTAAGGCATTTTTGCCCCAGAGGTTGCGGATGGCGCCGGACATATCGCCCTGGGTGATAAGGTCGATGAAGCCGGGGATGTCGACGCCAACCGGACATCCTTCAACACATCCGGGTTTTTTGCATTGCAGGCATCTTGATGCCTCTTCCTGAGCCATCTTGACGGTGTAGCCGGTTGGTACTTCGAGGAAGTTACGAGCCCTGATTTTCGCTTCCTGCTCGGGCATAGCAACTCTTCCGATTTGCGCTTTTTTACCTGCTGCTTCTGACATGTTTTCCTCCGAATAAAATCGATTCCACGAGAGTAAATATCACTCAATTAAGAAGGTTGGCGAGATACAAGAGGCCCGACGGTTATTTTGCGTCGCGGATGGTGCAGTAGTCATTATGGCATTTTCGTTCCTCTTCCTGGTATGCACGGAGGCGGAGTATGAGTTCGTCATAATCGACTTGGTGACCATCAAATTCGGGGCCGTCAACGCAGGCGAATTTGGTTTGCCCGCCAACGGTGACCCGGCAGCCGCCGCACATTCCAGTTCCGTCGACCATTATCGGATTGAGGCTGACCATGGTTTCAACGTTAAACTCTTTGGTGATGTTGCTGACTGCTTTCATCATGGGAACCGGGCCGATTGCCACAACGAGTTTGATATCGCCGCCTTTGAGCACTTCTTTTAGAACATCTGTGACAAAGCCATGGTGGCCGTAGGAACCATCATCGGTACAAATGCGCAAATCATGGGAGGCGGCTTTCATGTGTTCTTCCATGATGAGTAAACCTTTATTACGGGCACCGATAATACAAGTTACGTCGTTGCCGACTTCTTTTAAGCCGCGGGTGATAGGATGGAGGACCGCGACTCCCGTGCCACCGCCAACGCACACAACCTTGCCGACTTTTTCAAGATGGGTAGCCTTGCCCAGGGGGCCAATGACGTCCTGATAGCCATCACCGACCTTCAGATCTCGGAATAGGGCAGTGGATTTTCCAACAACCATATAAATTATGGTGATTGTGCCCTTGGCAGGATTGGTCTCAGCCATGGTGAGAGGGATTCGCTCACCTGTTTCATTGGCCTTAAGAATGACAAATTGTCCAGGCTTGGCTTTTTTGGCAATCAAAGGCGCCTCAATTTCATTGAGGATAACGGTGCCTTGAGACATTTCTTCACGTTTTACGATCTTAAACATTTTTCCCTCCAAGTATAAAAATCATTGATTTTAAAAGGCAAAAAATATTTTGGTGCAAGCGAATTTTTCCGATTAAATAAGCATAAAGCAGCCATTAAATCAACCTCAATTGTTATGGGAGTGCAAATGGAAGGTGCGACAAATGTCTGCTTTCCCAAAAACATTTTGAATGGGGTCCCGACAACAAACCATTTTTGCCGGACGCAGGGTTCTTCTTTCATAGCGGCAAGCAAGGTTTCGAGAACCGCACGGAATAAAAGTTTGTGCGCATATTCACATTGGTTCGCTTGGCGTACCATTGCCGCCCAGGATAATGCGGGCGCTATCCAGGTTGCCTGCAACATCTGACCAAGGACCGGCGGGATGGCCCCTACTAATTAAATGCTGTTGATTGCAAAGAATTTGAAAAAGTTTTTGATCGGGCACTTTTTTATTTGAAATTTTTTTATAAGTACGAGTATATAAGGATATTCGGGTGACTTTTTGTTTGGTCTACAAAAAGTCGAAAATTGATTATGCCAGAAAGGAGTCGTGCCATGGCGGAAGGGACAGTGAAATGGTTTAATAATTCTAAGGGTTTCGGTTTCATTCAACAGGATGGAGGCAAGGATGTTTTCGTCCATCACTCGGCAATCAAGGGAGAGGGCTTCAGATCCCTTGAGGAAGGACAACGGGTGAAATTTGATATCGTCGAGGGGCAAAAAGGTCCGGCCGCAGAAAATGTTGTGAAACTCTGATATCCTGACTTTTCACACCACATCCGTTTCTGTTACAACGCTCAGCAGCGTCATGGAACATTGTTTTTCCATGACGCTGTTTTTTTTATATCTGGATTAATCAATGGCATTGCGCTTGAAAGATGCCCTGTCTGGAGTATTGACCGCAGAAGAACTGCAAGAACTTGTGGGTTCATATGATGTGGTGGGGGATATTGCCGTCATCATTGTCCCGGAAACACTTAAGGCTTACGAAGAATTGATCGCCAATGCAATATTGGCCGACAACCGGAGTATCAAGGTAGTTGCCAAACGAGCCGGCCTTTATGGCGGTGAGTTCAGGACCATCCCCCTCTGCATTCTTGCCGGAGAAAACAGAAAAGAGACTGAGGCGCGGGAGTTTGGAATTCGTCTGCGCCTTAATCCGGAACGTGTCTACTATTCTGTTAGAAGCGGTAATGAAAGGCGACGGATCGCCGCCCTTGTTACCCCGGGTGAGTCGGTTCTGGTACTTTTTTCCGGGGTGGCG
>JBBQVT010000134.1:0-10837 GCA_038211245.1 Desulfobulbales bacterium
CTGGATGCGCTTGCCAAGGCTTACGGCAATGGCCTCGACAGAACCTTTGGCAACAGCCGCACCTGACACAACTTTTTTCCCCATCGGCACATATGGTGCAAGTGCCAAAAACCTGGCCGAAATTCGCGAAATCGGCATGAATACAGCGGTAATCGGCATGACCGCCGAGAATATCGAATCATGTCTGTCGCTCAATATGCGCTGCACGCTCGCCGTACCCCACCAAGCGGAAAACCTCATTCATGCCCTGGACAAAATGAAGCCACAGCTGCTGAAGGGGCGTTTCTCATTCTACGTCAACGATGAGCCGGAGATTCATTCATTTCCGGAAGGGGAGGCTGAGGATATCCAGCGAATCATCAAACAGCATTTTCCGCAGGCGGCAACCAACATGGCGATTGTTCGGCCACAAGCGATCCCCTTTTACAAAAAAGGGGCCGATTACTTTATGCTGGACCAGTATCCGGTACCGCATATGCCGATGGCCTGGTTGTCGGAATCAATGGATGAAGCGGCCCTGCATGTCGGCCGAAATCGTCTGCAATCGGTAATTCAGGCCTTTGGCGATGACCAAATGGCAACGGGAGGATGGCCGCGGCTACCGACGTACGAAGAGATGAGTTGCCTGGCCTTTCTTTCAGTGGTGCATGGCAGCAGGGGCATCTATTTTTTTACCTACCCGAGTATCACTGCGACACAGCAGGGGAAAGAAGATCTTACACGTCTTGTCAGGCGGTTAAACAGCGTCAAATCGTGGCTGCAGGTGCCGAATGATCAAAAACCGGTATCCCTGCGCATGGTTTCGCAAAACCAGTTTGATCCACGAGGGAATCCTGCGGTGCATTGCACCCGGAAAGAGCAGTACAACAATCAGATGCTGATTTGTGTGAATGCCCTCGCTACGTTCACCGAGGCGGAAATAGATATTCCGGTTGAGCGTCAAACCCATTGGCGGGATTATTACACCAATCAGCCATACATGGTTGTGGATGGCAATATTCTCGCACGCTTTGCGCCATATGAGGAGAAGGTTTTGCTTGAGTCAAAATAAGACTGATACGGACCGTTTTTTCTATTTGCCGCCAAAATATCTTGTGGGAATAATAATCGGCTTCCGTCTTCTTTTGTGATCTTGCGTTTTGTCTTGAAAGCACTTATTTTCTGCGCCATAGATCTGCAGCTCTATGGCGCAGAAGTCCCGGCAATATACCGTGACTGCTCTGCATTCTGGGTTGCCGCTAATATACAAACTCGAGGTACGTTGCTAAGAGCAAAGTTGTAAAAAACTCATAAAATCTGAAGGAGAAAGCATGAAAATCGGAGGAATGGTAGTGGTCTTTGGCCTGCTGCTGGTGGCAAACACGGTACTTGCGGCAAAAAACATGGAGTTGAAAACCCCAAAGGATAAAGCCAGCTACGCAATCGGCATGGACATGGGTAACAGCCTTAAAAAAAATGGCGTTGACGTCAACCCGGATGCCCTGGCGAAGGCACTTAAAGATGTACTCACCGAGCAAAAGACCCAATTAACCGACCAGGAAGCTGGGACGATTTTGGCAGATATGCAAAAGGAAATGCAGGGAAAACGCCAAGAGAAACTGAAAATTCAGGGTGAAAAAAATAAAAATGAAGGCACGGCCTTTCTTGCTGAAAACTTGAACAAGGAAGGGGTAAAAACGCTTCCCAGCGGTCTTCAGTATAAAGTGCTAACCGAGGGGAACGGCAAGTCGCCGAGTGCAACGGACACGGTAACCGTGCAATACACGGGTAGGCTTGTCGATGGCACTGAGTTCGACAGTTCCTATAAACGCGGGCAGGCGGCAACCTTTGCCTTAAATGGTGTCATCAAGGGATGGACTGAGGCGCTTCAACTGATGAAAGAGGGGAGTAAATGGCAGCTTTTCCTTCCGTCAGCCCTTGCATATGGCGAGACCGGCACCGTTGGCGGCCCCATTGGCCCCAATGCAGTGTTGGTTTTTGACGTTGAACTGGTTTCGATACAGGCGAAATAACAGCATTACCGACTCAGGAAACCACCGGCCTTGTCGGTGGTTTCCTAAAGTTCAGAGTGTGCCGAGAATAATTTTAATCGATGTTTTTATCCCGTTTCTGCAGTATTCAAGGGTTGCCTGGGATTTTGGGACTGAAAGGGCAATGCGATTACGCAGGTCGGCGGAACCGGCAATTGGAGTATTGTCGATACGCAGGATCAGGTCCCCTTTGCGCAGTCCGGCATGGTCAGCCGGAGAGTTTCCGGTTACTTCGATAACCTTTGCCGCCTGAGTTGTGGTGGGGAGACCCTGTTCCACCAACTGCTCGGCTTCCGTATCCTGCAGGGCGACGCCGAGCCAGGCGCGAGTTACGTTGCCGTCTTTAAGAAGTTGCTCCGAAATGGTACGAGCCATATTGACCGGTATGGCAAAACCTATCCCCATATAGCCGCCTGTCTGGGTGAGGAAGGCGGTGTTTATGCCGATCACCTGGCCGTGAATATTGATCAGTGGTCCCCCGGAATTTCCTGGATTGATCGCTGCATCGGTCTGGATAAAATTCTCATAGTCGCTGATTCCCAAGCTGTTGCGTCCCGTTGCGCTGATAATGCCCGCTGTTACCGTCTGAATGAATTCATAGGGCGAGCCGATGGCCAACACCCAATGGCCACTCTTTAACTGCCCGGAATCCCCAAGCGGTATGGTCGGAAGGTCTTTCACGTCGATTTTAATCAGGCCGATATCGGTCTTGCGGTCTTCGCCGATGATACGTGCCGGGAATTTTCTTTTATCGGCCAGGGTAACCGTTATTTCGATGCCGTCCCGGATTACATGGCTATTGGTCAGGATATAGCCGTCGGCATTGTAGATAAAGCCGGAGCCGAAGCCATAGCTGGTGTTGTTGGAGAATAGCGATTTGCCGTCCTTCTGGGGAAATTTGTCGCCAAAAAATTCTTTCAGGATCGGATCGTTGCTCGATCCGTCTGCAAAGGAAGGAGCTTTGTCATCGTCTTTTTTTTCTTTCTTTACCTGGAGATAGACGACGGCTGGTTTGGCTTTTTCAATGATTGTCGAGAAGGTTTCGGCCGTCTGCATCATCTCCTGGGTGCTGAGGTCAAGCGCTACAGCCCCGGTTAGTGTCGGAGAAAAGGTCATGATAAGAAACACTAGGAGGCATTTCATGGAGGCTGATTTCATGGGATTCTGGTTTCCAGGGAGAGGTTGTAAAAATTTCCGGCGCAGTTTCCCGGCGGCGTCGGTCACATGATGGAGTAACTGCTCTCGCATTAATCTGCCGTTTCCAGCAGCAACGGCGTACTCAGATATCTCTCGCCACTGTCCGGCAGGATAACCACGATGGTCTTACCCTTGTTTTCGGGGCGAACGGCCACCTGCAGCGCCGCATGGACGGCCGCACCACAGGAAATACCACCAAGAATTCCTTCTTCCAGGGCAAGTCTCCTGGCCGTTGCAAAGGCGTCGTCGTTACTGACCCTTACCACCTCATCGATAATTTCCCGGTTGAGGATGGCCGGGATAAAGCCTGCGCCGATTCCCTGGATTTTATGCGGCCCGGGTTTTCCTCCGGAGAGCACCGGCGAGTCCTGTGGTTCTACAGCAATAATTTGTATTGCCGGGTTGCGTTCTTTCAAGACCTCGCCAACCCCGGTAATGGTGCCGCCGGTGCCGACCCCGGCGACGAAGATATCGACCTTGCCTTCGGTATCCCGCCAGATTTCCAGAGCCGTGGTTTTGCGATGAATGGCCGGATTGGCAGGGTTGCCGAATTGGTTGGGCATGAAGCTGTTGGCGGTGTCGGCGAGAAGTTGTTCGGCGCGGGCGATGGCCCCTTTCATTCCTTCCGCCGCCGGAGTCAGTACCAGCTCAGCCCCCAGGTGTTTCAGCAGCTTGCGCCGCTCGATGCTCATGCTATCCGGCATAGTAAGGAGCAGCCGGAGTTTTTTGTGGGCACAGACAAAGGCCAGGCCAATGCCGGTGTTGCCGCTGGTCGGTTCGATGATTGTCGTCTCTTTATTGATGAGACCCTGTTGCTCGCCGCTTTCGATCATCGATACGGCGATGCGGCACTTGACGCTGCCCGCCGGATTTCGCGATTCCTGTTTGCCGAGGATTATCGCCCCGGTTGCGGCGGACATGGTGGTAAGGGTCAGAAGCGGGGTGTTGCCGATACTTTCGAGTATAGTCTGGGCCATGATGGTTACCTAATGCGAATTTGAGTAAATGAGCTCGGGTCTTTTTAACAATACCTTGGTGCCGGGCGGGACGCTCTCGGTTAGCCAGATATTGCCGCCGATGGTCGAACCCTCGCCGATGATCGTTTCGCCGCCGAGGATGGTGGTGTTGGCATAGACGATAACATTATCCTCGATGGTCGGATGGCGCTTTTTGTTGCGCATTTTTTCGCCGGCGTCGCGCGGCAGGGACAGGGCACCAAGGGTTACACCCTGATAGAGTCGAACATCCTTGCCGATAATAGTGGTCTCGCCGATGACCACCCCGGTGCCGTGGTCGATGAAGAAGCCGGAGCCGATGGTCGCTCCCGGATGGATATCGATACCGGTCTTGCTGTGCGCATATTCGGTCATTATCCGGGGGATAATCGGAACCTTCATTAAGTGCAGCTCATGGGCCAGCCGGAAAACAAGGGTTGCCAGGAGTCCCGGATAGCTGAAAATGACCTCGTCCGGGCTTTTGGTCGCCGGATCGCCTTCCAGGGCGGCGCGGATGTCGGTTGCCAGGATTGCCGCCACTCGCGGCAGGGCCTCGATGAAGGCCAGGGCCTTCATATGGCTCTGCGCTTCACAGTTGGTGCAGGGCAGGTTGTTGCGTCGGCAATCATGGCGGATGGCAATGTTTACCTGTTCAGACATCATGTCATAGAGATCGGTGGTCTGTTTGCCGACATAGTATTCAAGATTTGAGGCATGCAATTTGGTCCGGGTAAAATAGCCGGGAAAAAGAATGCAGCGAGTCTGTTCGACAATGTCGATAATGCCCTCCTGCGAGGGAATGGCGACCGGGCTGATATGTTCGAAGCATTCCTTGGTGGCCCAGGAATTGAGCAGATCCTTGACAATCTTCGGAACTTTGACGTGCTGACAGCAATTGGTGGTCTCTATATGGTCGCAGAGGGCACCAATGGCCAGGGTGGCGATAGTATGAGGTTTTGTCTTTGACATGGGAAGATAGCACCGTTGTTGAGAGTGAATGGATGAACGGCTCAAAATTAAATTTTCAGCTGGATTGTGTCCGTACTTTTTCAATTATATAAACACCATAGGCTGCCCGGATATTGATAAAATTACGTATAATTCTGCCCTCGCTGCCGGCCGGATCGGAACTGATGGCAATTTCTCTGAGGATATTGTAGCCCACGTCCTGGGCAAATTTTTTGAAATCTTTCAAGGTGATGACCCGAATGTTCGGCGAGTCGTACCAGGAGTAGGGCAGCTGATCATTCTTCGGGGCGATGCCCTTGCACAGCAGCTGCAGGCGGATCGAATAGTGGCTGAAATTGGGGAAACTGACGATGACCTTTCGGCCGATTCGCGCCAGGGAATATAGCAACCGTGCCGGTTCGAAAACCTGCTGCAGGGTTTGGCTGAGAATGACGTAATCGAAGCTGCAGTCGGGATAGTCATCCACCTCCGCGTTGAGGTCGCCCTGCAGGACGCTCAAACCCCTGGCGATGCAGGCCGCCGCCTTGGTGGTATCCTGCTCGATGCCGGTGCCGATGACCTTCTTGTTGTCGGCCAGCCAGGCCAGAAGATCGCCGTTACCACAGCCGAGGTCGAGGACCCGGCTGCCCGGTTCGATGGTTGAGGCGATAATCCGCAGATCGAAACGGATATTGTCGGCATCAGGCAAGACCATCGAAAAACCCTCTGATTAAATTTGTCAGGCGTTGGTCCGGGATGAGAAAGGCGTCGTGGCCGCAATCCGCTTCAATCTCACAAAAACTGACGTCCTGGCCGGAACGTTTCAAGGTCTGCACCAGTTCCTTGGCCTGGTAGGTCGGATACAGCCAGTCTGAAGTGTATGAAATGACGAGATATTTGGTGCCATCAGGGTTTTTCCCGCCGTGGCCCGCAATTTTTGCCATACGCTCAACCACATCAAAATAATCGGAGGCCTTGGTGATGTAGAGCACCGAGTTGGCGTCGAAGCGGTTGACGAATTTCGAACCTTGATGGCGCAGGTAGCTCTCGATTTGGAAGTCGCCGTCAAAGCCGAAGGAGAAAGTTTCTTTGTCTTGCAGTTTTCTCCCGAATTTCCGGCGCATGGCCTCATCCGAGAGGTAGGTGACGTGGCCGACCATGCGGGCCACGGCAAGGCCCATATCCGGCTTGTTGCCTCCGTAGTATTTGCCTTTGTTCCAGTTGGGGTCGGCCATGATCGATTGCCGGGCGATTTCGTTAAAAGCAATAGCCAGGGCCGAATGGCGCATGGTGGTGGCGATGGCCACCGCAGCCCGGACGAACTCCGGGTAGCGGGCACACCATTCCAGCACCTGCATGCCGCCCACCGAACCGCCGATCACACCGTGCAGGCGTTGTATCCCCAGATGATCAACAAGGGCCTTCTGGGTGCTGACAATGTCACCGATAGTCATCATCGGAAAATCAAGAGCATAGGGGCTTCCGGTTGCCGGATTGAGGGAACTCGGACCGGTCGATCCCATGCAGCTTCCAAGGATGTTGGGGCAGACGACAAAATACTTGTCGGTGTCGATGCCCTTGCCGGGGCCGATCATGAAATCCCACCAACCGGGCTTTTCGCCTTCAGGATCGGTGGGATAGTTGCCTGCGGCGTGCGAATCGCCGGAAAAGGCGTGGGCCACCAGGATGGCGTTATCTCTTGCCCCGTTCAGCGTGCCGTAGGTCTCATAGGCAAGAGTCACCGGCCCGAGCCGCGCCCCGCTCTCGAGAACCAGTTCAACCGGTGGTTCGGCAAAGGTGTAGTACTGTTTTTCGACCGGTGGAAGGGCTGGCTGGTGGCTGGCGGTTGTGTTCATAATGGTGTTTTTAAAATGGGCCTTGCTACGACCCCTTGGCATGCACTATGCGGCCTTGGCCATGGCCTGGTCAATATCGGCGATGATGTCATCGACGTGTTCAATACCGATGGACAGGCGGATCATGCCCTCATCGATCCCAGCTTCTTCCAGTTGTTGCGGCGACAGCTGCGAGTGGGTGGTTGACGCTGGATGGATGGCCAGGGATTTGGCGTCGCCGACATTGGCAAGATGGGAGATCAGCTGCAGGCCGTCGATAAACTTCTTCCCGGCAGCCAGTCCACCCTTAATGCCGAAGGCGATCATGCCGCCGAAACCGTTTTTCAGATACTTTGTAGCCAGTTCGTGGCCGGGAGAGTCGGACCGCCCGGGATAATGCACCCACGATACGCCCCGGTGTGTGGCGAGGTGCTCGGCAACCGCCGTACCATTTTCGCAGTGTCTTGCCATTCTCAGACTGAGGGTCTCGATGCCCTGCAGGGTCGACCAGCAGTTGTCGGGGCTGATGCAGGCCCCAAGGTTACGCAGAGGAACAAGACGCATGCGCAGGATGAAGGCCAAGGGGCTCAGTTCCCCAAGGTCGTGGGCATAACGCAGGCCGTGGTAGGAGGTGTCGGGTTCGTTGTAGAGTTTGAATTTCGGATCTTTCCAGTTGAAGTTGGCGGCATCGATTACAATACCGCCGATCCCTGTGCCGTGGCCACCAATCCATTTGGTGAGCGAATGGATGACGATATCTGCGCCGTGTTCAATCGGTCGAAGAAGACAGGGCGGGGTAAAGGTGCTATCGACAATCAGCGGCAGATTATGCTCCCGGGCGATCATTGCCAGGGCGTCAAGATCGGTCATGTTGAGCGATGGATTGCCCAGGGTTTCACAGTAGATGGCCCTGGTTCTGTCGTTTATGGCGGCCTTGATGTTGTCGGGTTTGCCGGCATCAACCAAGCGCACCTTGATACCCAGCTGCGGCAAGATGGAATTAAATTGCACAAAGGTGCCGCCGTACAGGTTGTTGGCCGAGACAACTTCGTCACCCTGGCCGCAGATATTGATGATAGTATAAAAGATTGCCGAAGTGCCGGAGGCCAGGGCCAGGGCAGCCGCGCCGCCCTCAAGGCTTGCCATGCGTTGCTCCAGCACATCCTGGGTCGGGTTGCCGATGCGGGTATAGATATTCCCCAATTCCTTCAGAGCGAAAAGGTTGGCGGCATGTTCGGTATTCTTGAACATGTAGGCGGCAGTCCGGTAGATGGGCACGGCTCTTGAGAGAGTGGCCGGGTCGACGGTCTGTCCGGCATGCAGGGCCAGCGTTTCAAATTTCATTGTATTCTCCTATTACATTGGGCGTAAATGGTTTTACTTGGAGATGGCCTGGTCTGCCTTGACTTTGTCGATAAGTTCACGGATGGTCATGCCGCTATTGCTCTTTGCCTGCGGATCGATCCTGAGCATTTCTTCCCAGCTGGTGAGAGCTCCCTGTTTGTCGTTGAGATCGTACAGCATGACAATCCCTTTGTTGTATCTGGACGGCAGGTGGGTGGGATTTTCCTGGATAGCCAGATTAAAGGCTTCAAGGGCCTTATCCGCTTGCTTGTTTTTCCGGTACATGACCCCAAGGTCGGTGAGCAGGTTGGCGTCGCCCTTATGCAAGGACAGGGATTTATTGTAAGCGGCAATAGCCTTGGTCGCTTGATCGGTGTCGTAATAGAGGTTGCCGAGGTTTGCCCAGGCCTGAAAATTACCGGGATTGGCGGTTACTTCGGCTTCGAGGTTAAGCATTGCCTGGTGGGTTTCCTCGTTGTGTGGAGGGCTTTGTTGCCCGTCCGGAGCAGTAACGCTCGCCGGAGTTATAGAGCTGCTCTTGAATACGGTGAAGGCAACGCCTGCCAAAAAACCGATTACAAAAATGACACAGTAGATGATGAGCTGCTTTCTGTTGTCTGGCCGCGGCGGGCTTACCACCTTTTTTGTTTTGTTGTTATTTGCCATTTGAGTTCGAGGAGTAAATTTTTGTCATCGGCTCCGATTTTCAAAAACAGCATATTGCTGTTTGGACCATTTTAAGTAGAATAGATATATCTGTTCCCTTTGTTTGTCCAGTAGGTGAAGAGGGCTCGGGCATATGCAGTGATTTTCGGTAATTGTTAAACAGCCCACATTGCACTAATACTTTCACTACGATTTCTTTTATCATTGACAACAGCACCATATGGTTCGAGACGGTTTGCGATCGGCCATTTACAGTCGAGATGGCAATCCTTTGCAGCAACTTTTTTCTGGAGGTGTGATGTATGCAGGTGCTTGAAAGCGTTAAGAGTCAGAGTGAAGAGGCGGGAAAAGCTGTAGTGGCACCACCGTTCCCGTCAAACGTTAAGAACATCAAGGAAAACATTATCAACCATCTGATGAGTTTTCAGGGCCGCGATCCCGAACGTTCCGGGGCGCCGGATGTTTACAAAGCCCTGGCCTACACCATGCGCGATTTGATGGTGCAGAAATGGATCGCAACCCAAAAAACCTTTTATGCCAAGGAAAAGAAGCGGGTCTATTATCTCTCTTTGGAGTTTCTCATCGGCAGATCGCTCGGTAACAGCATGATCAATCTGGGTATCCTTGATGAGGCCAAGCAGGCGGTGGAGGAGCTCGGCTTTGAAATGTCGGAGATCAGAAACCAGGAGGAGGATGCCGCCCTCGGCAATGGCGGTCTTGGGCGATTGGCTGCCTGTTTCATGGATTCCATCGCTACTCTGAAAATTCCCGCCTACGGTTATGGCATTCGCTATGAATACGGGCTGTTTTTCCAACAGCTGGTTGACGGCTATCAGGTCGAGGGGCCGGACAATTGGTTGCAGAACGGCAATCCCTGGGAATTTGAGAGACAGATGCCGATTTTCAAGGTGAAATTTTTCGGCCACGTCAATGGCTATGTTGACGACAAAGGCCGGTATCGGGCGAGGTGGGTGAATACCAAAGATGTCATGGCCAAAGCCAGTGACATCATGGTGCCGGGTTACAAAAACAACCATGTCATCAATATGCGCTTATGGTCGGCCCATGCCACCAGGGGCCTCGATCTTACCGATTTCAGTAGAGGCGACTATATCAAGGCGGTTGAGTCGCAGGTCAGTTCGGAAACCATTTCCAAGGTGTTGTATCCTCCGGACCACAATTATGCCGGCCAGGAACTGCGGCTCAAGCAACAGTATTTCTTCGTTGCCGCAACCTTTCAGGATATCATGCGGCGTTTTAAGAAAAAAAACAGTTCGTTCGATAAATTCGCCGACCTGGTGGCGGTACAGCTTAACGATACCCACCCGGCTATTGCCATTCCTGAACTGATGCGTCTGTTCCTCGACAACGAGGGCCTGGGCTGGGAAGAGTCGTGGGCCATTTGCGTCAAGACCTTTGCCTACACCAACCACACCCTCATGCCCGAGGCCTTGGAGAGGTGGTCGGTGGATATGATGAGCAGGGTGCTGCCACGGCATATGCAGATTATCTTCGAGATAAACAAGCGTTTTCTCGACGAGGTCGCGCAGAAGTACCCCGGCAACGAGAGAAGGCTGAGTGAGCTTTCGATTATCCAGGAAGGATCGGTACAAATGGTGCGGATGGCGCATCTTGCGGTCATCGGCAGCCACTCGGTCAACGGTGTAGCGGAACTGCATTCGAATTTACTGAAAGAGCGAATTTTTCCCGGGTTTAACGAATTTTTCCCCGGCAGATTCAACTCCAAGACCAACGGCATTACCCCGCGTCGCTGGCTCCTCGATATCAACCCGGAGCTGGCAAAACTCATTTCCAGTAGGAT
>JBBQVT010000135.1:0-10620 GCA_038211245.1 Desulfobulbales bacterium
TTAAGTTACTGAAAACATTGATAATGTAAAATCAGCCTTTCGTAAACTTTTACCATCACCAATTATATAACCAACTGAAAATACGATATAAAAAAATACATACGATGTCATTATTTACTTGACAACAGCTGGTGAAAAAAATTTCTTATATTTCTAAGTAGTATCAAACACTTACAGGTGTATAAATGGGGTCAGAGTAAAATTAAAACATAATTTATCATCAAATTTAACTTGACTCTGACCCCATTTATTGACCCCATTTATACCTTGGCAACCGCGACGAGACCGGCCCGCAGAGTCAGGAGATGTTTCTCGATGGCTACAAGCGGAGGTATTTGATACAGCGTCGCAGCCGCAAGCAGCAGGGCAACGAGCAGGATCAAATGGGTAACGGAAAACAGCCGGTGTTTCATCAATTTCCTGTCATCTCCGTTCACAGGGGCAACTCTGCGTACCATCAAGCTCTTTGATTTTCGGCATGGAACGGGTGGCGATCACATTGATGCCGGTGCCGCCGACGTTTTCGACAATGACCGCACCGATTTCAACCGGAGCCGTGACCGACAGAAGGTGGAGAATGCGGGCGATTGCGCCCATCATTGCCTTGGGAATGGCCTCGGCGGTCTTGACCGGAAGTCGCGGCCAAAGGCCATCCCTGCAGGCAACTGTGGTTGAAAGCATGCGGCGTGGATCAGTGAATTCCTGCCTGGCGTATTTTGGTCCAACCTTGCATTTATTGCCCTCTACCTCGCTGATTGCACCGTCCTCGATAGCAAGGTGCATCTGGCAGCCCATCGGACAACAGATGCAAACGAGTTCCCTGTGACTCTTCATTCTGCATCCTCCCGCGAAACAATGTCTATGCGTAAAGTGGTGCCGTAAAAGCGCTGGAGGATTTCCGGTTTGATGGTCAGGTGGATCATTTCCGAAGGTATGGCCAGGCGTAAGGGTTTTTCAAGGAAATTGCCGAGGCGAAGGACACAATCCTTTTGCGGCCGGATGCAGCGCAGGTATACCGAGATTTCCCGATCGGGTGACAGGGTGTGCGGCACACAGTAGCGGACGTTGTCGCCGGCCTGGAGTTCGATGTTGTCCTGGGGACGGCGTCGACCCTGGGCCAACTCCCCGGCGAAGGCCCCTGCCCGCAGGGCTTCTTCGCTGACGTTGTCCACCAGGTCGTGAATATGCAGAACATTGCCGCAGGCGAAGACGCCCGGCAAAGAGGTCTCAAGGGTGCTTGATACCCTTGGACCGCCGGTAATGGGATCCATCTGCAGGCGTAATTGGCGCGATAGCTCGTTTTCGGGAATGAGTCCTATCGACATGAGGATGGTGTCGCAGTCGACATCCCAAGCCTTGCCCGGCAGAGGCTGAAAATCGTCGGCAACCGGTGCGACAGTTACCTTCTCAACGCGATCGCGGCCGTGAATAAAGGCCATCGTCGTTGAAAGATGCAGCGGGATGTCAAAGTCCTTCAAGCATTGCACAACGTTACGCGTCAGGCCGTTACAGTAAGGCATGATTTCGTAGACGCCGGTGACCTCACAGCCTTCAAGGGTCAGGCGACGGGCCATGATCAGGCCGATGTCTCCTGAGCCGAGGATGGCGATCCTTTTGCCCGGCAAGAGACCCTCTATGTTGACCATCCTCTGGGCCAGGCCGGCGGTCATGACCCCTGCCGGGCGATAGCCGGGGGTGCGGATGGCACCGCGGGAGCGCTCCCGGGCTCCCATCGCCAGCACGATTGCGCCGGTCTTGATTTCGCATAAGCCGATGGTGCTGCCCATCAAGGTCACCCGAAGATCAGGAGAAATGTTCAAAATGAAGGACTCGGAGAGAATGTCGATTCCCGGTTCACAACGTACGCGACGGATAAACCGATCGGCATATTCAGGTCCGGTCAATTCCTCCTTGAAGTTGTGCAGGCCAAAACCGGAATGGATGCATTGGTTGAGGATGCCACCCATTTCTTTTTCACGGTCGACGATCAGTATGCCGCTGCATCCTGCATCCCGAGCCCCAATTGCTGCCGCTAGACCGGCCGGTCCACCGCCGACAATCACCACGTCGTAATGCGCGCGCAGAACGGTCATTGTGCCTCTCCCTTGTTGTCGTGACTGGGCTCTTCATCTTCCGGGCGGGGATAGAACACCTCCGACCCTTTGCCGCGCTTGGAGATGCGCTGCAGGGGGACCCCCTGCTCGCGGGCGAGAATCTCCATGACACGCGAGGTGCAGAAGCCACCCTGACAACGGCCCATGCCGGCACGAACCCTGAATTTGACGCCGTCGAGGGTGGTTGCGCCGTGATGCACGGCGTCGAGCACCTCCGCCTCGGTCACCAGTTCACAGCGGCAGACAATTTTGGCCCGTTGCGGATCGCCGTTTACCCAAAGGCGGCGTTGCTTGCCATCCATAAGGGCAAAGCGGGCCGGACCATCGATTGCCGGTTGCCAATCGCTCCGTTCCTCGGCCGTAAGCCCCTCGTCCCATAAAATTTCCCGCACATATTCGGCAATGGCCGGGGCGGCGGTAAGTTCCGGCGACTGAATTCCGGCGACGTTGATAAAGCCCTTGACCCTGGTCGGCCCGATGATGAAATCATTGGTGTCGGCAACGGCACGCAGCCCTGCGAACTCGGTGATAACATCGCGCTCGGATATTGACGGGCAGTATTTTTTCACCTGGCTGAAAACCCTGTGCGCGCCGGCAAGAGTGGTGGAAACGTCGTAACGGTCTTCCACATCCTCGGCCGTTGGCCCCACCATGATAGTTCCGTCGAAGGTCGGGATAATGAGGATGCCCTTGCTCTTTGGCTGGGGAGTTGGAAAAATGAGATAGTTGACCACGCCCTTGAGTCGCTTGTCAAGCATGTACTCCTCGCCCTTGCGGGGCTGGATTTGAAAATCGGTAAGACCGACCATTTCGGCGATTTTGTCGGCAAACACCCCGGCAGCATTGATGATGAATCGCCCATGGATTCCAAGGCGCGAACCTTTGGCGACAAAGACACCGTCATGGAGATCGATGGCGAAGATCTGATTTTCACGATAAAAATTGACGCCATTTTTTTCGGCGCTCTCGGCCAGACCGAAGCTTAATTCGTAGGGATTGATGACCCCGGCTGCGGGTGCATGCAGGGCGCCCAGTAAATTCGAGCTGAGATTGGGCTCCTCGCGCAAAAGGCGCTTGCGGTCCCACAGTTCGAGTCCTGCCACGCCTTTCTTCTCGCCTTTTTCCTTCAGCTGCGCCAGGATCTGCAGATCTTCTTGGTTTTGGGCAATGTCCAGCTCGCCGATGCGTTTGAAGCCAAATTTCAGGTCTCGCTGTAAATCGTCGTACAGTCGGTTGCCCCGCACTACCAGCTTGCCCTTCAACGACTCGGGTGGAGAGTGATGCCCCGAATGAATGATGCCGCTATTGGTCTTGGTGGTGCCGAAGCCGACTTCGCAATACGCCTCCGTCAGGGCAATCTTCAGCCGGAACCTGGAGAGTTCCCGAGCGATTGCACAACCCACCACTCCTCCGCCGATAATGACTACGTCATAAAGCATAGGTGCTACTCCAAGTTGGGTTGACAACATAATTGGAAACATTTCCCACGGTTAAATGCCTTTACCTGTATCGGATTCAGGCATGCATAATAATCTGTTTCGAAAAAAAAATCTGCTGGGAACTATGAAGAAATCTGGAAACCAAACGAATAGTTCAGAGATGAGCGCCGTCTTATACATAGAAGATTTGCGGGGGGCCGGATCTCGGCGAGCGCATCGTGGAAATCGCACTGCCATTGGGTAGGGTTGATTTCAACGGTTTTCCATGGAAATATCAGGTATGATCAAGCAATATTCCATTTATTTTAAACGGATCACGCAGAGTGCCGTCGACTGCCGGAAAAAAAAAATAAGAAGCCTATGTATCGATTCATAACTGTCGGGATTATCTTGGGGCTGCTCACTGCAGTATCCGTCTTGGCCGAAGAATTGGCGGTCGGTCGTTTCTCTACCGAAGGTTTGACTGGGTGGGAGAAAAAAGAGTTTAAGGGGCTCACCGAGTATGGCCTTATTCGGGATAATGATAGGACCGTTGTTAAGGCCACCAGCCAGGCGGCAGCGTCCGGCTTGGTGAAGAAAATTGTTTTTGATCCGCATAAATATCGTTACCTGCGCTGGTCGTGGAAAATTGACCATACGGTAGCGGGGGGCGATGAAAAAACCAAAGTCGGGGACGATTACGCGGCGCGAATCTATGTCGTATTTGCCGGCAAATACTTCTGGCAGACCAAGGCGATTAACTATATTTGGGCGAACCATCTGAAAACCGGCGATTCTCTTCCCAACGCCTATACCGCCAGTGCAATGATGGTGGCGGTTCAGTCGGGACCGAGTAACAGCGGACAATGGTTGGTCGAGCAAAGAGATATTTTTGCCGATTATCAAAAATTGTTCGGATCCGCTCCGGGCGAGGCCAATGCCATAGCCATCATGACCGATACCGATGATACCGGCAGCAGTGCGCAGGCCTGGTATGGGGATATTACCTTGTCAACCGATCGATAACAGAGCTTTTTAAACGCCATCAAAAGGAGAAGTCGCAATGCCCAAAGCACTCATCGTTTATGCAAGCCGTACCGGTGAAGACCTTTCTGTTTCTTGCCGAAAGGGCTGAGTTGAAGGATAAGAAAGGTGGGGCCTTTGGTTCGTTCGGCTGGAGTGGTGAAGCGGCCGAGCGGATTTTTGATACCATGAAGAACGTATACGGCATGGATATGGTCAGTGCACCGCTCATGTTAAAAATCTCAGTTCGGTCGATGGCGGCATCAAGGTAGCCCAGGCCTACGGCAAGGAACTGGCGGCCAAGGTCGCATAGTAGATTTTAATTCTTGAGCCGTTTATTTTTTCTTCCGGCAGAAAGAGTATTGCCAAGGCAAATGAAAAGAGCGGAATAGAACCGGAGACGGCGCCTACTACGCCGGAAAGAAGCAGAGAGGTTCCTTTGACAAAGGCATAGTAATAGAGCGTGGTTGCGAGAAGTGGCATAACGAGAAAATGTCCGGCGTGTTTGAGATGGTTCAAGGCTAAAGCGCCCGAGAGGTACGCGTAAATCAGCACCGGAAGAAAGCCGAAAAGAACCCTGAGAAAGACGATCTCCAACGGATTACATGTATCATTCGCATCTTTGCTGCGAAAACCTACGGTTCCGGCAGAGGCGAACCGCATAAAGGCACTATCTATGAATACATCTTTGTGACCAAAGGCACATTAAAGATAACCATAGAAGGCAAATCCTTCACGATAGAGGAAAATGAATTTTTCCATTGGGCGCAAAAACCGTTTTACCCGACAACTCCGCCTACGGAATAAGAATCGAACTGCCGGTGGTTTTCCGATTTTCCATATCCCGGTGCGCCTGCGCCGCATCCTGCAGAGCATACTCCTGCATGATCCGTATCTTCACCACCCCGGCGGTGATAACCGCAAACAGATCTTCGGCATGGGCGAGAAGGTCCTCTCGTTTGGCGGTATAATGCATGAGGCTTGGTCGTGTCAGGAACAGAGAACCTTTCTGGGCGAGAATGCCGATGTTGAAAGGTTCCAGCGGCCCTGAAGACTGGCCGAAGGAGACCATGGTTCCCATCGGCCGCAGGCAATCGAGGGATTGCATAAACGTCGCAATACCGATGGAGTCGTAGACCACATCGACTCCCCGGCCGTGGGTGATCTCTTTTACTCTTGCGGCAAAGCCCTCCTGCCCATAAAGAATGGTATGGGTGCAGCCGTTTTCCTTGGCTAGCTTGGCCTTTTCAGCATTGCCGACGGTGCCGATGGTGGTGGCGCCGAGGTGTTTCGCCCATTGACAGACAAGCGAACCGACGCCGCCGGCGGCGGCATGGATGAGAAGGGTGGTGGTGCCACCGACCTTGAAGCAACCTTTCAGCAGGTAGCGCGCCGTCATGCCCTGCAACATCATGCCGGCGGCATCCCGAGTGGAAATTGCCTCGGGCAGTTTGACTAGCCGATGCGCCGGGATACAGCGCACTTGGGCATAGGCGCCCGGCGGCACCCCGGCATAGGCGACGAGGTCACCTGTTCTAAATTCGTCAACTCCTTCACCGACCGTATCGACCCTGCCGGCCCCTTCAAGCCCGGGAATAGCCGGCATGGACGGCAGGGGATAGAGACCGGTGCGCTGATAAACGTCAATAAAATTAAGACCGATCGCCTCATGGATCAGTCGTACTTCGCCCGGTCCCGGGGTTCCGGGGTCATAACTTTCCCGGGAAAGAACCTCCGGGCCGCCGGTTGAGTGCATTCTTATTGCATATGGCATAAAGTTTCTCCTCTGTGGAAGTTTGACGGGTTGCGAAGGGTGAACTGATCCTGAAGTGGTTTTCGGCAAGTTCCACCTCCCGAACCTCCTTATCTGCCTCAACGCAAAAAAATTTTGTAAAAAAACCCATATCTTGTTCCTTGATTGATTTTTTGGCCGAAGAAATACTCCAAACGGCATCAGGGGGAGGAGTTATGGTCCATACTTTCCGATTGCCGACAAGAAATCCAATGATGGTTGTAAAAACTCCAGAGAGTGGCTATCATAATCTTCGGAGTCAAGAATAGCCCCTCAATTTTCTGTTTCTGCGGTTCCAGCCTCCTGCAGACCGGCTCATTGCCCCAACTCCCTTTCATCGAAGGCCATCTAAATCTAAAAACTTGCACAAACAAGAGGAACAGGATAGTTTTGCCGCAGCTGTGTTTATGAAGGTCGGACGGGATGTGCTCTTTCCAAATATTCCCGTTGCCGGCTCTGCTCGTTAACCTCTGTTGAATGAATGAAAGTCATGGATTTAATTTTACAAGTATTTGATTTTTGCATGCATATCGATAAGCATCTCACTGCCCTTGTCGCCTCACATGGACCATTGGTATACGGTCTCATTGCCGTGATCATTTTTTCCGAGGTAGGGTTGGTTGTTGCCCCCTTCCTTCCCGGCGACTCCATGCTCTTTGCCATCGGGGCACTCTGCGCCACCGATGCAATGGACTTGAATATCGTCCTCACCCTGTTTCCGGTGGCCGCTATCCTCGGCGACAATTTCAACAGGCTGATGGGAGTCTGGTTCGGGCACAAGGCGTTCAGCGGCAAGGACGGTCTGTTTTTTAACCAGAAGAATTTGAATAAAGCGCACGCCTTCTATGAAAAACATGGTCCAAAAGCGGTGACACTTTGCCGGTTTATCCCATTTTTCCGCACCTACATCCCCTTTATTGCCGGTATGGCGGAAATGAAATGGCGGGCATTTCTGCCTTGGAGCATACTTGGCGGAGCGGGGTGGGTCTTTGCCTGTACCATCGCCGGCTATTTTTTCGGCAACATTCCCTTTATTAAAAATCACTTTGAGCTCGTGGTGCTGTCCATCATCACCATCTCTTTGATCCCTATCGTTGTTGAATTCTTCAAGAGCCGGTCAAAAAGCCAATTGATGAAGGCCGACGTGGTAGTTGATTAAGATATTCCCCCCTTGTTGGGATATGACCGACGGAAGGGGGGCAACTCAGTCGCCCTATCAGGAAAACGGCAGATACAGGCCCAAGACGGTCAACATCACACCGGAAACCTTTTGCACCCAGAAGATTGAGCGGCCGAGTCGGTCGCGAACGCCCCTGTTGTCTATGGTCATCACCATAGCTGCATCCCAGAGAAAAACCACCAGAGTCATCCAGAGCCCATAAAAACATCTCGTTGCAAGACCGGTGTCCGGGGCGATCATAACGGTAAAGAGCGACAGATAGAAGACCTTTGTCAGCCGGCAAGTTTTTCTGCCCTGGATTAATTCCTTTTGTTTGTGATATAAAAAAGCAGGTACAATTACCTTCTACTATGGTGCCGGTAAACCTTTTATCGGAGGGCCTTTACATGGCAAAGCACGAGAGAAGGAAGGGGAATCGTAACAACAGACAGTTTGCCTTTCAATTGAAAACCATTGATGAAGAATAAATCGGGTGAATTCGAAGTAGGCACAAGGTTTGTTGAAAAGGCGCCGGCGGCGTAAGCCGTCGTACACCCATAAGGAGTTCATTGTGAAAAAGCCGGCCAATAAATTTCGAGATGCGATTTTCATTGTCACCGAAGAACGCTCCTGTCCCATTTACAACGTTGGCGAAGAATTCAAGATCGACAATTTCAGCCTTACCGTTCCCGCCCACAAACCAGGCTGTCTGTATTTGGCACAGGCGATAGCGGCTGTTATGACGTCTATGGAAAAATACAGCGGATTTGTAAAAATAGGCGGGCAAAAGTCGAGGTTTGACTGTGGCGGCTGCGATGGCTTGATTCATTTCGAGTTAAAGAAGGAAAGGGACTTTGCCACCCTGCAGATGAAGTTGCTCAATGAGACGGAAGAACGACGGCGACGGCAGCACCTTGAAAAGTTTTTCAACATCTTGCGCAATCTCGATATCTTCGAGACCCTTGAAGATGATGCTCTCAGCGATTTGACCCTGCTCCTTGAGTTTACCACCATCCCCGTCGATAAGGTGGTCATTAAAAAAGGCGACCCCGGCAGCAATATGTATATCGTTTTGACCGGTCAGGTGGCGGTGCTGGCCGGTGACGGTGCAAGAATTGCCGAGATGGGCGATGGGGAGATCTTTGGCGAGATGAGTCTTCTCTCCGGTGAACCGGCGGTCAGTTCCATCCACACCTTGGCCGAAACCCAGGTGGCCAAGCTGAGTGTCAAAAACTTTAAACATGTTCTGAAGAAATATCCGGTCCTGCAGCTTTTCCTCTTTAAACTCCTGGTTGCTCGGGCCCAGACCATGACCCTGCGCTCCGGCAATATAACCTCCGGAATGTCCGGGGAACTGGCGGAAATCTCCATTGTTGATCTGTTGCAGCTCATCAATTCTTCACAGAAAACCGGGCGCCTTGATCTGGCACTTGAAGAGGGCAAGGCAATGGTTTTTTTCAAGGAGGGGGAAATCATCCATGCCCGCCTCCTTGATCTTCGCAATAAAGAGGCGGTGTATGCCCTGGTGCGTATAAAAAGCGGGCACTTCGCTTACACCAAGGGAATCCCCAAGGAGCTCGACAAGCTGCCGCCCATTGGCGGATTCATCGGCATACTCATGGAGGGCTTGCAGCGAATAGATGAGAATAAAGAATAAGACCCATCCCGGGAATGAATAACCTTCCCATAACCGCGGCTCAACTCTTCTTGTGCTCTGGAATCCGTGTCAGCCCTCGGATTTGTTGTTCATCAGACCGAAACGATCGAGGAAATAAAAAAGCAGCGAAAGAATCATGCCGACCACGGTGGCGAGAGCCATACCCTTCAACTGCACCTGGCCGATATTAACCGCCGCACCACTAATACCGACGATCAGGACGATGGCGGTAAGCGACAGATTGATCGGTTTGGAGTAATCGACCTTGGCCTCGACCAGCATCCGGACACCGGAGGCGGCAATAACCCCGAACAGCAGCATGCAGATGCCGCCCATAACCGGGGTGGGGATCGACTGGATGAGGGCCGACAGCTTGCCGATAAAGGCAAGACCAATGGAAATCACCGCCGCTCCGCCGATCACCCAAACCGAATAGACGCGGGTGATGGCCATGACCCCGATATTTTCGCCGTAGGTGGTGGTCGGCACTGAGCCGCAACAGCCGGAGAGCACCGTCGACACGCCGTCGCCCATCAGCGATCGATGCAGGCCGGGGTCGACGGTGAGATCGCGTCCGACGATATTGCCGGTGACTACCAGATGGCCGATATGTTCGGAGATGACCACCAGGGCCGCCGGGATAATGATGAGGATGGCGTTAATGTCGAACTTTGGGGTGTAGAAGGTGGGTAGTGCCAGTACCGGAGCGGTCGCTACCCCGCCGAAACTCACCATGCCCATGAGAAAGGCGACCACATAGCCTACGGCAATACCCATCAGCACCGGAACGACGGCGAAAAAGCCGCGGAAAAGCATGGAACCAAAGGTGACGACCAGGAGGGTGATAATCGAGACGATGATCGCCTTGGTATCAAAGGCACCGCTCTTGTCCGGCATAATACCGGCCATGCCGGTGGCGACCCCGGCCAGTTCCAGGCCGATCAGCATAACGATCGGTCCCATGGTTGCCGGGGGCAGGACGACCTTCAGCCAACCGGAGCCATAGCGCCAGATGATCAGGGCGACGAGAATAAAGATGCAGCCGGAGGCAATGAAGCCGCCGAGGGCGTAAGAATAGTTGCTGCCCCAGAGAGCTTTGTTGCTGCCGAGGACGACAAATACCGGCGAGAGAAAGGCGAAGCTCGAACCGAGAAAGGCCGGTGCCTTGCCCTGGCACAATACAAGATAAATGAGGGTGCCGATGCCGTTCATAAGGAGGACGATCGCCGGATCAATGGCGAAAAGGGTTGGGACCAAAACCGAGGCGCCGAACATGGCGAAGAGATGCTGAAAACTGAGTGGAATCGCCTGGAGCAACGGTACCTTCTCGTCCACCTGAATTGCTTTTTGAATCATAATCAAACCCCTCTGAAAGTTATAGCTGAGTTGAGCAGCTTGTCTGCTCGTACGAAACTTATGCCCTTGCGGTATATAGCTGAGTTGAGCAGCTTGTCTGC
>JBBQVT010000136.1:0-10590 GCA_038211245.1 Desulfobulbales bacterium
GAGGACGGCTCAAATGGCAGTTTATGGCTTGTTTGATACAGATAAGAAGGTTCATCCAATGTACGATTCGGCACACAATCCAAAATATTTACTTGCAGCAGTCAAAGCAATTAGTAGATGATGAAATACGATTGAATCACATAACAAAAGAGAGGCACACTGAAATGGAAAAGAGAGAAGATTCTTCTGTCAAGGTTTATCTTAATGGTCTTGGCTTGGGCTCCATTGCTGCTGCGATGTATCTGATCCGGAAGGCGGACTTTAATCCATCCAATATCCATATTTATGAGCAAAAGGGCGACAAGGATCTTGTCGGAGGAAGCTGTGATGCCTCAGAGATGATAGTGAACGACCAACCGGCGTACTTTATGCAAGGCAGTCGTATGTTTGAAGACAAGGTATATCCCTGCACCAAAGAACTGTGGTCCATTATTCCGTACAATGATAATGAATCGTGTCTGCAAGACCATCAGAAGAACCGTGAAGAATGCAGAATTCACACTGTCGTTCGCCTTCTGCATGAGAATGGTAAGAAGGACACCGGATATAAACTTGGTCTCAACACTGCTGAAAAATTGAAGATGGCAAAACTTCTAGCCACACCCGAGTCCTTGATTCCAGACGGTGCAAAGATTACGGACATCTTTGGAGAAGCTTTCTTCACCAGCAATTACTGGTACATGTGGCGGGCACTTTTTGCCTTCCAGCCGTGGCATTCAGCCGTGGAAATGAAGCGCTACATGCATCTTTTCTTTCACGATATGCCGAACATGAACACGATGGTCGCTCTGGAGCGTACTCGCTACACCAACTTCCACTCGTTCATCCTGCCCGCCCTGCGCTTCATGCAGAAGAAGGGCGTGAACTTCAACTACAACTGCAGGATCTCGGACGTAGACTTCAAGATCGACTCCGGCGGCAAGGAGAGGTGGATTGAGCGCATCCACCTCGAGACCGAGAGCGGCGAGCCCAAGCCCTCCATCCAGGTGCGCGACACCGACTTGGTCTTCCTGACCATCGGCTCCATGGTCGGCAACTCCTCGTTCGGCGCCCACGACCGCCCGGTGGACAAGCCCGCGGTCGGCAGCCGGAATCTAGGCGGAGCGTGGACGCTGTGGAAAAAAATCGCCGCCAAGCAGCCCGACTTCGGCCGCCCCGACCAGTTCCTGCGCGACATCTCGCAGTCCAAGATGATGACCTTCACCGTCACCTTCCGCGGAGGATTGTTCCAGCGCAAGTTCGAGTGGTTAGTGGAGCGGCAGATGGGCCGCCAGAGCCCGCTGCCACTCACCGCCTCTCCGTGGATCCTGCACCTCCACACGTACCGCCAGCCCGTCTTTCCCGATCAGCCCCGCGACACGTGCGTCATCTGGGTGACGGCGCTGCGGGACAACAACATCGGCACGTTTGTGAAGAAGACCATGCCCGAGTGCACCGGTCGCGAGATCCTGGAGGAGCTGTTAGGCCACCTGCAGTTCGACCAAGACGAGGTGGAAAAAAACGAGATCCTCGACACCTCAACCTGCATCCCCTGCATGCTGCCCTACAGCATCAGCCAGTTCCTCAGCAGATCCAAGGGCGACCGGCCTGCGGTGGTGCCGGCGGGCTCAAAGAACTTCGCGTTCCTCGGGCAGTTTGTAGAGATTCCCAACGGGATCGTCTTCACCACGGAGTACAGCGTGCTGGGCGCGATCCGTGCGGTCAAGAAGTTCGTCAAGCCGTCGCTGGTGGTGCCGCCAATGTATTTCGGACAGTACCACCCGCTTACGTGCATTTCGGTTGCGCGTGCTTTGGTCCGCTAGGTGTCTACCAAGATTGATTTCCAGTGCTTCCCCATCGCGCGGCGGCAGATCGATATACATAAAGAGCATCTGCTCATACAAGGTCTTCAGATCAAGCGCCACGGGTAGAGGCATTGCCGGATGTGTGGAATCCACCCAGCCAGTTTCAAAATACTCATCTACCAGCCACTTGCCTGAACCATCTGCCGCCAACCGCTTAGCCGCGGTGGCGAAAGATGGTGTAATCCAGATCAGACCAGGCGCAATCGATATCTTCCATGTGCAGGAGATCCGCATCGCTCAAGCGGTTTTTATCATCTAGGTTTTTTGCGGCCCAGATGAGCTTGAGAAAGCGCTGATGGTGGTGGTGAAAGCGCTGATTGGCATATTCCTTGGCCTGCGTGGTAAAGAGAAGGAAGGGCCAGTCGCTGCCTTGCATCAGAAGCAGCTCGCGCCCTAACTGACGCATAATGCGCTTGCCGCGCTCATCCGTGGGGATGATCATTGCCAGGGTCTGTTCCGTTTCCAGCACGCTGTCATTGATGAGCGGCCAGATCCAGCCATGCTCCTGGTTCTGCCATACGGTGAAGTCCGAGTTTAGGCCCCAAGTGCTGGGTGTCATGCTGATAGTTGCAAAATAGCGGCGATTAAGGCCGCAATATTCGTCCAGGCTTTGCAAGGCTACGCTGCTCTGGTCTGCCATAACGCGGCAGACCTGCTCTAACCAGGCGACACCTTCATGCCACCAATGGCCGAAAAGTTCGCAATCATAGGGGGATACGATTACGGGTCGGGCCGCCGGAGAAACGGTCTTTTCCAGCAGTGCGATAACCGAATTGACGAAATGGCGCGCTTGCTTTTTGACCTGGTTGCGGGCGGCATCGACATCATAAACCTGCTTTGCATCCTGTCCCGTAACTCTCCAATAATGCAAACCGGATTCAGCATCTTTCTGGTGAAATTCCAGGTAATTAGTGTCACCAGGGTAGCCTTGATCAGGAGACCAGACCTGTTTGCCGGTAGCCTCGTTGCGCCCAAAAACCGCAACGCCGGATTCCAGCCGGTAGCCGTTGAAGGTGGTGGGAACGGCTTCCTCATAGCGGTTCTCCACGAATGATGCCCGCGTGATGCCGACATTTTCCACAAAGAAATATTCAATGCCTTCATCGCCCAGCCAGGCATCGAGCCCCTTGCGCATGCGCTGTTCCTTTTTGGACCATTCAGGTCCCCGGTAGGCGCATTCCGGCAGCCAGAACCCGCGTGGCTGGCGACCGAAATATTTCTTGTAGGTATCGACACCGACCTGCACCTGGGCATACACGGCACTGTCATTTTCCATGAGCGGTAAAAAACCATGGGTTGCGGCTGAAGTGATCACCTCGATAGCGTTTTCGTCCTGAAGCCATTTGAGTGTACCTAAAATATCGCGATAAAAATCGGTGGTATAGGCCCGGTAATTAGCCTCGAACGTTTCCAGCCAATATGCAGCCACGCCATGCATGGCAGGATCAGCCTCAAAACGTTGCATATCTTGGCGCGCGCGGCGGATTTTATCTTCCATATAGGCGCAAAAGCGCTCTTTCATATAACCGTCGGTCAATTGTTCCATAAGCACCGGCACAAGACCGATCATAATTTTGGAGGGGATTTTATCGAAATAAAGCCTGTGCAACGCCATCAGGAGCGGGATGTAGGTCTCGTTCATGGCCTCGAAAAGCCATTCCTCCCCCGCCGGCCATACACCTGATTTCCGGCAATAGGGAATATGAGAATGCAGCATAAAAGCCAGTACACCACACATCTTTTACCTCCTTGATTCCATTGTGCTTTAAAACTCCAGGGACAGTATATCAAATTATCGAAGAATAAACCCACTTTCAGTCCTTTTATGCCAATGATGCTGGGAAAAGGCTTAAAGACTGACTTGAACAGAATTATTGAGGCATATATGGGATGCTCTGTCAACAAAAGGGCACCGACCTTAGCACTCTTTCTTACATCTCCTTTGTTCCTCCCCACTCAAGCAGAGCAGGTGGTCACATATGACCATCGGTTAAGTATGACCTTTTTTCTACAGCCTGCAGCACCGTTGCAGTCCTTGTCGTTTGATCAAAATATTAATTAATATCGTATTGATAGCTGACAGTGCGGAGAAGGTTGGTAGCCTGGCATAAGAATTGAACTATAAGAAATGTATAACGGGAAAAATGAATGTTTTTCTCAGGGCAAATGCGTTGTCATTTGCCAAAACAAATATGCAGGATCTCCCTGCTGCCGACCAACCAAAAAATAGGAGTAACACTACCATGAAAAAACCAATGTACCGCCTCGCAATGATCGCCACCGTTGCCTCAACCTTTTTAATCAGCTCGCCGATTTTTGCCGTCGGCACGGATGATCAAATTGAATCAACCGCTAAAAGAACCTATGTGTTCAAGACTTACCTCAAGGACGATAACATCAAGATGCAGGCAAATGATGGGGTTGTCACCTTGACCGGCACCGTCTCCGATGTGTCGCACAAATCCTTGGCCGGGGAAACCGTCGCCGGTCTGCCTGGAGTTAAGAGCGTTGACAACAAACTGGAGGCAAAAAGTGGAGCCCCGGCTGCAAAATCGGATGCATGGCTTACCACCAAAGTGAAAACAACGCTTTTATTCCATAAAAACGTCAACGGCCTGGCAACTGAGGTTACCTCGAAAAATGGCGTCATCACTTTACGTGGCAATGCCGACAGCACCGCCCAGAAGGATCTGACGACTGAGTATGCCATGGATGTGGAAGGCGTCAAAAATGTAAAAAATGAAATGAAAGTGGCCAATGCCCCAGCAAAGAAAACTCCTCAGGTGAGCACCACTAAAGTCGATACGGTCGGCGATGTGATTGACGATGCATCGATCACCGCCCTGGTCAAAGCGACCTTACTCAACCATCGCTCAACCAGCGTTCTCAACACCACAGTCGATACCCAGAATGGCGTCGTCACCTTGGGCGGCAAGGCCAAGACCGCAGCTGAAAAGGATCTGGCCGGTAAATTTGCAGGGGACGTGCACGGAGTAAACAAGATCGTCAACAACATGACAATCCTGTAAGTCAAGGTGGGCAAACTCGCTACCGACGCATTTTCGGCGGCGAGTCAGCCTTTGTCTGGACTGGAACCACGCTAGGGCGTTGCCAAGAGTGTGGCGAAGGCCAATTATGCAGCATCGAAAACGCTTCTCTCAGGAGGTTGAATCATGTCAATTGGAACAATTTTGCTCATCATTCTCGTGCTGGCATTTATAGGAGTGATCCCCGTCTGGTCGCATAGTCGATCTTGGGGCTATGGACCGAGTGGCGGAGCCGGGCTTATATTGATTGTCATCGTGCTCTTGCTGGTATTTGGCAAGATTTAACACTGTGCCGAACAATGCCGAGCCGAAGATGAAGGAGCGGTCGATTGCATGCTACGTGATACTGGCTGCCGGGTTATTCGCCTTTATTCAGGCATTCTCTCTGCTTTCGCCCATTCTGCTTTCATTTTTGCTGGTGCTGCTGATTGCTCTCGCCATTAATCCACTCATTTCTCGGATGCGGGTTTTAACGGGTGGGAGGGAAATCCCAACGGGGCTGGTCGCCTTGGCCTTTGTCGCGGCTATTGCTTTAGTCGGCTGGGCCCTATCCGGCCCGATGAAGGACTCGGTGTTAAATATCTCAGAGGAATTGCCTGGTTACTGGGAACGTCTGCAGAAACCCCTTTTGCTCATGTGGCCGATTTTTGGTTTTATGGATTCCTTGGTTTTAGGGCTGACGGCGGCCATTTTGGAAGTAATTCCATTTTTGGGGCCGATTTTCAGCGCCATACCGGCGATACTGCTGGCGCTCAGCAACGGGGGGATGACGCCGCTGTGGGTCGTGCTCGCCTATATCTCAGTGCAGACCTTGGAGAACAATGTGATCCTGCCTTTTATCATGGCCCGAGGCATGAAATTGCATCCGTTGGCGGTGATCTTTTCCATGCTTTTGTGCTTCGCCGCTTTTGGCGTGTTGGGGGTGTTGGTGGCGGCCCCTATGGTGGCAATCGTCAGTATTGTCCACGATGAGCTTTTTCGAAAGATCTTTCTTCCTACGGTAACGGATGCGGACTTGGACCGTCTGGCAGGAATTGCTTTGCACGAAAAGCAATCTGTTTACAAGTGATGAACTCAGCGGAAATCACCGAAACACGTCCCGGATGCTTCGTTTTGTCCGGCAATTGGACTGCTCGTACCATCGCCGATGCAGATCTGAAGCTTACGCCCATCAGTGATTGCCATGCCTCCCAGGTGGTGGTTGATGGTTCACGGTTGGAAACTATCGACAGCGTTGGGGTATGGATCCTGCAACATCACTTCAAAAAAATAGGCGATACCGGCCGGTCGGTGCAGCTGCTCGGCTGGCCACCGCAATTTCATAAATTGCTGGAGGTCGTTGAAAAACAGATGGATATGCCGCTGCTGGTTGCGCCGCATTTGTCAAGGCTTGCAAAAATCGGCATGCAGGGTGAGGCTGTCCGGCAGGGTATGTTTGCACTCCTGAGTTTTATCGGTGAATGTGCGCTTGCCCTGGTGCGCATTGCCCCACAGCCGAAGCGTTGGCGTCTTCGTCTGATACTTAAGAATATTCAGATTGACGGCTTTGACGCCATGCCGATCATCGGACTCACGGCATTTTTGCTGGGAGTTGTCGTTGCCTATCAGGGTGCCGATCAACTGCGGCATTATGGCGCCGGCATCTTCGTCGTCGATCTCGTCGGTTTAGCGATGTTGCGCGAATTTTCGCCACTTATCACCGCCATTATCGTCGCCGGCCGTTCAGGCTCAGCGTATGCGGCGCAGATCGGCACCATGGTGGTCACGGAAGAAATCGACGGCATGCGCACCATCGGCATTGAACCGCTTGAATTTCTGATCTTGCCGAAGATTTTCGCCCTGCTGGCGGCCTTGCCCTTATTGACGGTTTTTGCCGATGTCACCGGGGTATTCGGCGGCATGGTCATGGCCCGTTCGCAGCTGGATATCACTTTTCATGAATTCCTGGTGCGTTTCGGCAGTACGATCCATCTGTCGGCCTTTTTGATCGGCGTCGGCAAAGCCGTGGTGTTTGCCGCCATTATCGCCATCGTCGGTTGTTATCAGGGCTTTCGCACCAAGGGTAATGCCGACAGCGTCGGACGACAGACCACCCGCAGCGTCGTTCAGTCGATCTTTATGGTGATCGTCCTGGATTCGGGATTCTCTGTGGTTTTCAGCATATTGGGGCTTTGATATGCACATTGCAATTGCTCCTCCTAAAAAAGAGCCAAACGTCATTGAGTTGCGCCGGGTGTGTACCCGTTTCGGCAGCCATACAGTACACCAGGATCTCGACCTTGATGTTCGGCGCGGTGAGATATTCGCCATCGTCGGCGGCAGTGGATCGGGGAAGTCTACCCTTCTCCGGGAGATGATTATGCTGCATCGCCCGGATTCGGGAACAATTAAAATTCTGGGTGCCGATATCCTGACCATCTCGCAGGAAGAGGCGCATGTTCTGCGGCAGCGCTGGGGCGTCATGTTTCAGCACGGCGGTTTGTTCGGCACCCTCAACGTTCGCGATAACGTCGGTCTGCCGCTGCGTGAACACACCGATCTTGATGCTCGGTTGATTGATGAAGTGGCGGCATGGAAGATTACCCTGAGCGGCCTTGAGCCGGAAGCGGGGCTGCAGTATCCCACTGAACTGAGCGGCGGCATGCTGAAACGAGCATCGATGGCGCGCGCGCTGGCCCTTGATCCGGAGTTGCTGTTTCTCGATGAACCCACCGCCGGCCTTGACCCCGGTGGTGCCGGCGGCATCGACGCGTTGGTGCGCGTCCTGCATGAATTATACCGGTTGACTATGGTTATCATTACCCATGATCTGGATTTTTTATGGCAGGTTACCGATCGCGTTGCCGTCCTTGGCGAGGGCAGGGTGGTTGGCCTAGGCTCCATGGCGGAACTGGCCGATATGGATCATCCCATCATCCGCGAATACTTTGACGGCCCACGCGGCAGGGCGGCGCAGGTGCAAGCAGAAACTAAAATTAAGAGTAAAAAGCCCACCCAGGAACAGCCGTGGACACAAAAGTAAACTATGTAGCGGTCGGTATCTTTGTCCTTGGTCTTGGTGCGGTATTCATTGCCGGCATATTGTGGCTGGCGGTCGGTGCCGGCAACAAAAAAGACTCTATGCACTATATGTCGATCATTAATGAATCGGTGGCCGGCCTCAGTGTCGATGCACCGGTTAAATATCTGGGGGTTGATGTCGGCAAGGTGGAAAAAATCCAGCTGGATCCAGACAATCCACAGGAGGTGCAGCTGCTTTTCGCCATTCTCAAAAATACCCCGATCAGAGAAGACACCGAGGCGGTATTAAAAACCCAGGGTTTAACCGGTATCGCCTATGTCGAGTTAAGCGGCGGCACCCCGGAGGCACGACCATTAACGGCGACTGGGCCGGACCGGTACCCGATGATCCGGACCAGACCATCTTTAAGCACACGAGTGGAAAATGTCCTCACCTCAGTACTTGCCAAGCTCGACCGAACTTCGGCAACCATCGACGCCCTGTTTGATGACGAAAATCGGGCGGAAATAAAAAAAATTCTCGTCAATACTTCTCTACTGATGAGCACCATTGCCGCGCAACGGCAGGATATCAGCAGATTTATTGCCAGTGCAGCACAAGCGGCAGACGATGCCGCCCAGGCGGCTGCCCATATTGACCCGGTGCTCGGTCGCCTCAGCAATGGTGCCGACGCCGTTGAGAAAATGGCCAAAGAGATGCGTCTTGCAACTACCGATGCAAGAAAAACCTTTGCCGAGGTAAGCTCCGGCGTAAACCAATTCACCGGAGAAACGCTCCCGGAAACGGGGCGACTCTTGACCGAATTAAACGTTCTTGTCGTCTCCCTCCGCCGTCTGAGCGAGCAAACCGAACGGAATCCCAGCAGTCTGCTGCGAGGTCGCCAGCCGGTTCTTTTAGGACCAGGAGAAAAAATATCGCCGTGAGAAATAGTTCAAGCAGGTTTAAAAACGCTCTTTTCGGCACTATGCTTTTAGCCGCATGGTTGTTGTCCGGCTGTTCCATGCTGCTCCCAGCCAATTTGCCGCCGCCGACGCTGTTTTCCTTCGATAGTCCGGAGGCGGTTATTCAGATGGAGCCGGCAGCAGCGATCAAGGTTGGAGCACCGACCTTGATCGTCAGTATCCCGCGGGCGGCACCGGGCTTTGATAGCAATCAGATCGTGTATATCCGCCGGGCGCATACCTTTGAGTATTTCCGGCAAAGCCAATGGGTCGATGCACCGGCAAACATGTTGGCGCCCCTGGTCGTGGCCGCCCTGGAACGTAGCGGCGGCTTCAGCGCTGTTGTGCAGTCGCCGACCAGCGTCGCCGGTCAACTGCGTCTCGATTTAGAAATCGTCCGCTTACAGCATGAATTCCTCATGCTGCCAAGTCAAGCCCATTTCACCCTGCGGGCGCACCTTCTCGATACGGCAACACGGCAGGTTATCGCCTGGCGTGAGTTTGATGCCATGGTTCCTGCCTCCAGCGAAGATCCGTATGGCGGTGTGCTTGCCGCCAATAACGCGGTACGGAACGTCATCAAAGAACTGGTCCTTCTGTGCCGGCA
The DNA here is from genome assembly GCA_038211245.1 of Desulfobulbales bacterium. GTDB lineage: Bacteria > Desulfobacterota > Desulfobulbia > Desulfobulbales > Desulfocapsaceae > Desulforhopalus_A. The sequence goes on from JBBQVT010000136.1 coordinate 9,462, forward strand.
AACAGCCGGCACATTTTCGGAGTTACAGCCGTAACTGCTGTGCCACGGGGTGTTTATTACCAACCTTACAACATCCGGTTCAAAGGTCATATGCTTGAGGACAGCGAAAAAGGTCATATGCCAACACTGGTTGTATATGACCCTTTTTATATGGCTGTTGGTTACTTTTTTTGCTTTTTGTCTCGGACAAATATCGTTACATATCAGCATTATAGAGAGTTCGCTTTGAATGTTAGACGCCTGGCACAGGGGTTGCAAAACAAAGAGTTGTCAGGAATAGCACCACGTTGCTGTTGTCTGAAAATCGTTGGCCAATCATGGCTGCAGTGGATTGTGTCGCCGGTCCGGGTCGAAATCATTGTGACATGCGCTTGATAAAGTCAATTAACGAAAGGAATATTAATATGTTATATAAAGCAAAAACGCTCCATGGGTATAAACTGGATAGCCTTAACGGGGCGATAGGTAAGGCCCAGGAATTCTATTTCGATGACCAGTACTGGACGATTCGTTATCTTGTCGCCGACTCGGGCAACTGGCTTACTGGCCGACGGGTGTTGCTTTCCCCGTACGCGCTGGTTGGTGTCAGCAACGAAGAACAGCACATTTTGGTTAATTTGAGCAAAAAGCAAATTGAAGAAAGTCCATCCCTGGAAAGTGATAAGCCCGTTTCGCGCCAATTTGAGGAAGCATACTACGGGTATTATGACTGGCCGATATATTGGGGCGGACCGAATATGTGGGGTAATTATCCGAACATCGTTCGGGATCGCGGAAAATGGCGAGAATATAACGAAGGGGAGAATCCCTGGGATCCGCATTTGCGCAGCACCAATGCCGTGCGCGGCTATCACATCCAGTCGTCAGACGGGGAGATCGGTCATGTCGAGGACTTTATCGTCGATGACGAAACGTGGGCGATTCGTTATCTCATCGTTGATACCAAGAACTGGTGGCCGGGGAAAAAGGTTTTGCTTTCAACCAAATGGATTGAGCGCGTGAGTTGGAGCGATTCAAAAATATTTGTCAATCTTACCCGCGAGATCATCCGGCAGTCACCGGAATTCATCGACGAGTTGTTGCTGTCTCGGGAATACGAGGCAGGGCTTCATGGACATTACAATCGCCA
>JBBQVT010000137.1:0-10501 GCA_038211245.1 Desulfobulbales bacterium
TGAAACTGGGCATTGTTCAAGGTGCCGTCGAGGACGTTTCTGCCGTTAAAGGAGGTGCTGGTGGCAATTCGGGTCATCTCCTGCTGGAGCTGGTTGACTTCGGCTTGCAGGGAGGCGCGGTCGGAGGCACTGTTGGTATCGTTGGCCGACTGGATAGCCAGCTCCCGCATCCGCTGGAGGATATTGGTGGTCTCCTGGAGCGCTCCCTCCGCCGTCTGGGCCAGGGAAATGCCGTCGTTGGAATTACGTGCAGCCTGGTTGAGACCCCTGATCTGCGAGGTCATACGGTCGGAGATAGCGAGACCGGCGGCGTCGTCTTTGGCCGAATTGATTCTCAATCCCGATGAAAGCCTTTGCATGGACCTGGAAAGGTCTCCTTGGGATTTTCCGAGATTTCTTTGGGCGTTCAGTGATGATACGTTTGTATTGATTGTAAGTGCCATTGTCTAAATCCTCCTTGGAAGGGTGCTTCGGCGTCGTTTTCAATCATTTTTTACAAACGTAAAGTCTCGTTTACTTGTACCTCGCAGGTAAGATACTTGTCGTCTTGTCGATGATTTTTCTTTAGCGGAAAAGATCTAAAAGGAGAATAAAAAACCGAAAGGGGGAATAGGGAAATAAAGGCGGAGGAATGGATAGATGAATTTGCCCCATCGCCGAAAAGCGGAATATGGCACCTAACGAAAAAATCTTGGTAAAAAACGCACAAATATTTTTTTGTAAGTGACTAAAAAGAAGAATGGCATGGATGGTGAAGGCAGTCAACCTAACGATTTATTGTTGTTGACTGCAGTCTGTGTCGGAGAAGGAACTATTTTGGCAGAGGGGTCTTTGAAGAAAAAATGGTGCCTTCAATAATTACCTGAATAGCTCGATTTGTCTTTGGTGAAAAAAGAATCGGTGCTGCGAGATTGAGGGTGATATTCTGGTCCGGTGGCACGGTAACGACAGCCAGGGTAAAACACTCATCATTTTCTTCAATATGAAGGCTTTGGCGTTCGGAGTTTTCCGGTGCCACCTGATAATCGAGGAAGAAATTAGTCGGATCGGTGAGGACGAAAGCTATGTCGGATTCATCAACACTCTGAATCCAAAAAAGAGGACCTTGCTTCTTATTGGGCATGACAATGAAGTGGCGGAGGTTTGGCAAGCCAATCAGCCCGGCAGGAAAATGGAGGAGATTTTCCGGGTCATATTCAACTTCACCAAAGCGGGTATTAATTTTTTCCATTTGTTTTTTTTCTCACGATGAGGTTATCGCTAATTGTATCAAAATCAGTCATATTCCAACGAGCAGCTTCGCGGTTTTCTTGAACGATCCGAGCATAAACTTCCTGGCGGTAGATTTTCGTGCTGCGGGGGGCATCAATACCAATCCTGACATTCCCTCCCTTCATTTCAACAATGGTGATTGTCACATCGTCACCGATAATAATACCTTCCCCGAGTTTTCTGGTAAGAACCAGCATATTTGCCACCGTGATGACGGTTTGTTCCGCCGGATAATTTATGATGGTTGTCAGCTCGGGAGGAAAAGCCTTTCCTGGGCATTGAATGACTTCAGCCGAGCTCACCAATTCGGCTACCATGGGATTTGATCCGCGTGGTTCGTGGTAAGAACACAGCCCCTACCACCCTTAGCAGGACGATAGTAACCGATGTTTATAAATAATCAAGAATCGAAATTTTCGAGATCCTGCCGGTGATGCTCAGGGCGGCTTCGAAGGCGCTCTCTTTCTGGATTATATCATTGTATATCTGCAAGATATCGGCATCTTGATAGCGTGAAAGGATTTGTTTGAGATCTACCTGGGCATCTTCCTGATGAAGAATGGCATTATCAACACGCTGTGCCCTGGCGCCAAGAGTGCTGCGTTGGCTGCGATTTTGATTTGCGGCGATCTCGAGGTTGTCGATTTGTGCCTGCAATGATCCGCCTGGGCCGGCGATATTGTCAAAATTTCCGGCGCGTATGGCTTCTTCCGCCCGTGTCAGCACGGTGAAAAGGTCGATTCGTCCGGAGGCGCCGTTGAGCGTGTCGGCGGTCAGGCCGACGCCGGCAAGGCCTGTTCCGGCAAGGGTTACATCGGTTGGAAAGTTGGGGGCGATATTGATTGTACCGTAAACGGTCTGCGTGCCGCCGGTAATTCCACCGGTAGGGGGTACGGTTACCACTCCGTCGGTGATGGTTTCAGTCAGTTCTATCTCCGAACCGTTTGCCGGTCCGGTGAGGACTAAGGTGCCGCCGGAAATATCGTAACTGACGCCGTTGGCGAGCGTGCCGCCGGTGGGGCTCAGATTTGTCGCCCCGGCGGTGTTGGCAAGAGCTGAGGCCATGCCGCTCAGGGAAAATGCGTATCCGCCGGGTAAACCGTTAAGGGTCGCGTTCATGGTACTGCCGCCTGAGGTTATATCAAGGCTATAGGTATCCTCAGTAGCAACGAATCCCGTAAGGTTAAGAGGGCCAAGGTTTGCCGTGGCTGCATTGGCAGTGCCGACAAGGCCGGTGCCGGCCTGACTGAAAAGGGCGGCCACTTTTCCGGCATAATTGTTGTTGGTGTCGGTAAGTGCAGTCCCGAGAATGGTGGTGACCACCGGTGGAACGGCGCCGGTGGTGATGGTAATATCATTGCCGGGGATGCCGACATTTATTGGCCCCGAGGTCATTGATTCACCCTGATATGGGTTGGCATAGCCATTTGCGGCAATGGCATTGGTTATACCCATAAAAAGCTCGTTGCCGGTCAGATTTGTTTTGAGGAATTCGCCGGGGGTAATTTCCAGTTGGGTTGGATTATTATCACCATGATACAGGTAGGGCCAGGTGCTGACATTATTTACATCATATGTGGCCGGATTATAAGTCGGATTCGCTGTAAACGGTTTGGTATCTTCCTGGTATCCTGCAAAAATAAATTTGCCGTCAATAACCGCATTTGCCGTATCCAGCAGCTGATTGCGTAACAAGGCAACCTCGTCGGCGAGTGTTGCCAGATCGGCTTGGCTTAATGATCCGTTTACCGCATTCAGGGCGATTTCCTTAGCTCGGACCAACACATTTTCAACTTGGGAAAGATGGCCGTCGGTTGCGGCCATCTTATCCCCGGCGATGCCCATGCTTTCAAGGTATCGGTCGTTTTGCTGCAGTTGTGATCTGGTGGTCAGGACCGGGCGTATGGAACCGGGATCGTCGGAAGGTTTGTTCAGTTTCAGACCGGTGGCCCCTTGGTTTCGAAGCACCAGCAGGTTGTTGGTGATTCGGTCAAGGTTGGTCTGCATTAACCGGTAGGTGGAATTGTCGGTTACTTTCATAATGCGCCTGCCCTATATATGACTATCTTCTGATATTTATTACCGTCGCCATCATTTCATCGATGGTAGAGAGAAACTTGGCAGATGACTCGAAGCCGCGTTGGAACTGAATAAGGCTGATCATTTCTTCCTCAAGCGACACCCCGACCAAGCCGTCCCGGAAATTTTCAAGCTGATCCATAGCGTCTTGCGAACCCTTCAGGGACAATTGGTTTTGATTGCTCTCGACACCTATTTTGGCGGAAATTTTGCCGTAGAGAGATGTGAAAGTGTCGGTGCCGCCGATTAGGTAGGTGTCGCCGATGTTCGAGAGTATGATGGCGTTACTGTTGTCCCCCGGGGCGACAGTGCCCGGCGGAGGACCGGCTGCAGGTGCAGCCCCTGCGGCAATTTTTGCCGGATCGGTTATAACAACACTGATTCGTCGAGCAGCACCGGCATATTCCGTGGCAGTTGGAGCAGGGCCGGGAGGGGAGGCGACATAGTTGGGCGGCATGTTAAAAAAGAGATTGCCGGTGCTTGAGTCGAGTCCTCCTCCTGCCTGATGCTGGAGATTGATTTGAACACTCAGCTCATAGGCAAGTTTGTCAAGGTCGGCATTCATTTCCGGGATGAGGTTGTCGCGAACATCAACCAAGGCCTGAAAGGCACCACCCAGATTTTTAGAGTTTAGATTCCTGGTGACCCCACCGGCGTGGAGTTTGAGAATCATGTCGGCGCCGGAGGTGTCGGCGCTGATAGACATCGGCATGTTGCCCTGAACCAGTGGCAGGCCACCGGGAAGCTGTACCGATAACATGCCGTTCTTGTCCTCGTAGGATATGGCGCCAAGGGTTTTAGCCAGATCTTTGGCTACCATATCGCGCTGGTCTCTGGCGCTGTTGGCCATTTGCCCTTGGATTTCGATAGAATAAATGCGGTCGTTAAGGTCGGCGAGTTCTCGGATTTGTGAGTTAACGGCGTCGAGTTTGGAAACCAGTGTATCGTTGATATTTTCTTTTATCGAATTGAGGTCATTGACGGCATTGTTGAAGCTGGTTGCCAGCACATCCCCTTGAAGAATGACGTTATTGCGCTGCACAAGATCACTCGGATCGGCGGTAAGTTCCTGGAGTGAATCGAAAAAATTGTCAATATCGGTGGAAATATTGTCGTCGGTGATGGTGAAAACACTCTCCAGTTCAGAGAGGGGGCGAGTCAAAGCATCCTGAAAACCATAATCAACAGCCTTCAGTTGCAGCTGCTGTTCAATGAATACATCGTGTTCGCGGCTGACATTGGAAATTTTCACGCCCTGGCCGATGAAAAAATTACCGAAATTCATCGCCGGATAGGTCTCGAAATCGGCCTTTTGCCGGGAATATCCTTCGGTATTGACATTGGAGATATTGTTACCGGTAATCTCTATCGATTTCTGATGGACCTCAAGAGATGTCCTGGCGGAGTTGAGTGCATTGAGGAGACCGGCCATATCAAATCCTTCCTGAAAGGAGGCGACCATTTACCTGGGAGGCAACCGCATAGCCATGGGCTGAATAGGTAGAGGGTACGGTTTTCTGGCCGAAAAATTCCATCGTTTCTCTGATCCACCCAAGAGTTGATTTGAAGAGAAAGGCGTTGCGGCGATTCTCGTTGCGAATCTGGGCGGCAATAGGTTTGTCCTGCTCGTCGATAACCTTGATATGGGCCAGCACCTTGACGATTTCTTCCTTGGTGTTCATGGCCTTGGTCATACCCGGCATGTCAAGAGTTTTGGCGCACTCTCTCTCCAGCAGGATGACGTCACGCAGGCGGACGAGATAGTCGTGGGTGGTCTCGGTATCCATATTATCGGTTCTCGACTAAGAATTGTAACAATGAGGCGGAGACTTTTTGCAGATCAGGCTGGTAGGAACCTTCCTTGATCTGAGCTTGCAGTTCCTTCACCCGCGCAGTTCGCTCCGCATCGCCACTTGCCGTTGCCGCTTTTGCCCGATTGACATCCTGGAGTACTGAGGAAAACTGAACTTTGTCTTCTCCCACACCTTCAGTTTTTTTGTCGCCTTGTATCTTCTGCGATTTTTTCAGACTGCCGATCTGTCCCGGACCGCCGACTCCAAAGAACTCTATACTCATGACTTCACCTAATTGTTCGATTGCTGGCTGTTATCAACCCCTGCCCAGTCATCCAGTTTTTGCATTACTGCGTCATAGGTTTTATAAGATATATCCGGAAGCCAGTCGCCCATTGCTTTGAAGGCTTCTTGAAAACCTTGTTCAACCCCCGCCCGAACGGCATCAAGTTTTGCGGGATCACCGCCGGCGATGCCGACCGCGAGATCAAAAATACGTTGTGATGTCTTATCTACCCCGAAATACCCGTCATCGGCAACTAAGCCTTGCGCTTCTTCAGGGGTTATTGTGCTGATATCAATTTCCGAATCGCCGGTAGCGATCTTGTAATCTATTCCCTGCTCCTTGAACATGTTGAGGACCAGGCCGCGCATCAGATCAAAACCGTCGCCCCTGTTGCCTTGCAGGGTCATAGAGCTGTCATAAGTCATTACCGATTCGGAACTGTAGGAAAGTGTCACCTTGTCGGTGGCAAGACTAAAACTTTCTTTTTTGGAGATCTGCCCGCTTTGCTGGTATGTGGTAATGTCGCCGGTTTGCCGACTGGGGTAGTTGACTGCCGGCTGATATGCGCTGATACTCGAATTTTCTAACATTTCTTGCCTCCCTGCTGTTTCAATCGTGCTTCCTTGCACCATTTGTTTCGTACTCGTTCCGGCATATCGCACCGTGTTTTGGTGCGTCTGCCGTGTTGGGTAGAAACTCTTTCTTCACAATTATTATCGGAGGCGGGGTGAAAAAGCTTTAGAAAAAAATGAATTTGGCTGGAACAACCGGTGAGGCAAGGTTATTTTTTCTTTTCGATCTGTTTGGCCATTTGTTTATACATGGCATCGGCGATGCCCAGGCCCTTGCCGCGACTGGCGACCTTTGCCGTTTCGCTGTCAAGCATATCGCGGAAAATTTCCGTGGCGTTGTCTTTTTCAAAGAGCCCGCCCTCCGGCACCGACTTCCGCATGGACTTGAGCATTTCCATGACCATGAGTGCTTCAAATTCCTGGCTGGATTTACGGAGTGAAGCGAGATCTTTAGCTTTCTTGTCGGTGGATGGCTGGGTTGCGCGACTGGCTACAATGCGCGGATCAATTTGTAAATCCATAATGTTCCTGGTGCAGAAAATTAGATAATAATCAGCTCACCATGCAGCGAGCCGGCCGCCTTGATGGCCTGGAAAATGGCGATGAGATCTCTTGGGGTGGCGCCTATGGCATTGAGGGCAGTGGCAATCTCGCCGATGGATACGCCTTTATTCATATCGAGGAGGACGAGCTGGCCATCGTCTTCAACCACCTTTATCTTGGTTCTAGGGGTGATGACGGTTTGACCTTGTGACAGGGGATCGGGTTGCGAAACACTGGCATCTTCTTTGATGATAAGGCTCAGGTTGCCATGGGACACGGCTACCGTTGACAGTCTGACGTCTTTTCCCATGACGATGGTGCCGGTACGTTCATTGACCACCACCCGGGCCGTCACATCGGTTTCCACATCGAGGATCTCGACTGCGGCGATGAAATCGACCACATCTTCTTTAAATTGTGATGGAATTGCCACTTTTACCGTCCCTGAAGTTTCAGGAAAGGCGGTGCCTTGACCGAATCGTTTATTAATGACCTCGGCCATATTGGCGGCCGTGGTAAAATCGGCATTGCTCATTTGATATTCCAACTTGCCGCCGACACCCAATTCATTTTCCACCGACCGCTCAATGATTGCCCCTCCGGAAATGGTGCCGACGGTGGGATGGTTTTTTTGCACCTGGGCAGCCTTGCCGCCAAAGGCAAAGGAACCGGTTGACAATGACCCTTGGGCAACTGCATACACCTTACCGTCCGGTCCAACCAGCGGGGTCATGAGAAGAGTACCGCCGGCGAGGCTTTTTGAGTCGCCCATCGATGATACCTGGATATCAACGGTTGATCCGGACTTGGCAAACGGCGGCAGGGTGGCTGTTACCATTACGGCAGCGACGTTCTTCAGCTTGATGGCAGCTATATTGTCGGGATTGATGGTGATTCCCTGGCGGGTCATCATATTGTATATGGCCTGGAGGGTAAAGGCGGATTTGCTCATATCGTCGCCGGTACCGTTCAGGCCGGTTATCAGTCCATAGCCGAGGAGCTGATTGTTGCGTACCCCGTGCAGCTGCGCCAGGTCCTTTATCCTGGCGGCATGTGCACAGGGGACAGCGAGCAGCGAGCAGAGGATGAGCGTTATAAGGAGAGTGCGTGAAGATTGCATGCCGGACACCGGGGATCGTGAATGTTAAAATTAAAATGGCCAGACATTATCAAGAAAGCGCATTGCCCAGCCGGGTTCCTGTTTGTCGCTGATTGCCCCTTTGCCGGTATAGCTGATCCGGGCATTGAGTATCTTATTGGAATTGATGGTATTGGCAGCGGTGATATCGACCGGTCTGACAATACCGGTCAGATAGATGATCTGTACCTCGCTGTTGACCATAACCTCCTTGCCGCCGCGAATCTTCAGCTGACCATTGGGATAGCGACCGACCACCTGGGTAGTGAGAAAGGCGCTGAGGTCTTCTTTTCTGGTAGTAGTGCCGTTGCCGTCGAAGCCATTGGCAAAATCGGCTTTTACCAAGCTCTGGAGATCAACGGGATTATGGCTTGTTGCCCAAAGTTTGTCAGCCTCCAGGCCGAAAAAATTGGGGATGGAGGCCGACATATTGCTCTTTCTGCTGGTCGAGGTAGTCGCTTCTTTGGAGGCGCTGGCCTTCTCGGAGATAATGACGGTGACGATGTCACCGACATCCCGGCCCTTACGGTCGGAGAACATCGAATGATTGCTCTCCCGCCACAGCGAACCCGCCTCGTTGGTTGGTTCTCCGGTGGATTGAATTTCCTCGAGCGGTTCGCGAACGATCAGCGGTGCACTTTGTGGAGCGGCGCATGCTGACAGCAGTACAAGAGCAAAAAGGGGGAAAAGGAATTTTTCCATATTAAAGCAGCACCTCCACAACACCCGGCCCTGAAACCCGACCCTGGAGCATTTTGTTTGATTCGATATTTTGTACCTTGATCATCTGATCGAGTTTGCCGTCACTATGGGCAAATCCGGTGGCCGTCAGGTGCAATGGTCCTGATTCGATGACCATTTTCACTTTTTGACCACGCTTAATTATTGGTAACACCTCCACCATGGACCCGAGAATCGGAGCACCCCTCGCTGCGGTTTTGGTGAGTTGCAGGCCGAGCAGGTTGTGCGAATCAATTTCCGGGTTGGCGATTTCGCCGATATCCATGGCAACGAGAGTAAGGTGCTGCGGTTGGAGGATAAGGCCCTTTTTCAACGGTTCAGCTGCCACCACAATTTGGGCAAGCGCCTCGATTTTCCCTCGTACCGACATATTTTTAACAACTTTGCCATCGACCTTGAATATGATGGAAAAGCTCGAACTGCTGAGGATCCCCGGGTTGGAAGGAATAACGTCGTAGGTAAGAGCACCCTTTGGTACAGTAAACGGCAAGGGGAGGGAAATGGGGATGAACCTGATATCCGCTTTTGGCAGGTTTTTTGCACTACTGCTGAGAAATTCGCCAATAATGTCCTGGATTCTGTCGGATCCAACGACAATGCCCTGGCGGCTTACGTGGATCATTGGTGACCCGCTCCAGGTGATGTCGCTCGGCAGAGAATGGTTGGTAGCGAGCAGACTCTGTTTGATGTTCTGGGAGCGGAGATCAATGGTCTCACCGGGAGCCGGTGCCTGGCCGACGGGTTGGGTAATAAGCGCTTCCGCTAAGGGCGACTGTACGTCGCACTTTGCCACATCGCCCAGTCGGATGATTGTATCATCTACCTGGGCGCTCTGGTTGAACGTGATTTCAAGCGCTTGCGAGCTGGTAAAGAGCGCGAAAAGTGAAAATATGGTGAGCAGAAATCTTATCATAATTAGACCAGCTGGTTGGTTGTCTGCATCATTTGGTCGGAGGTTTGGATGACTTTTGAATTAATTTCATAGGCCCTCTGGGTGGTGATCATGCTGGCCAGTTCCTCGACAATGTTGACATTGGAACCTTCCAGGTAATTTTGCAGCAGGGTGCCGACGCCGCTTACCCCGGGTGTGCCTACTTGAACGGTTCCAGAGGCGGCGGTCTCGGTGAAGAGGTTTTTGCCGATGGCCGACAGGCCGCTGTTGTTGGTGAAGGTGGCAAGTTCCAGGGTACCGATTTGCGTGCTGGTTGTGTCGGCACCAATGATGGCACTGACGATGCCGCCTTCGCTGATGGTGATCTGCCGGGAACCGTCGGGGATGGTTATCGCCGGAAGTATCGGATAGCCATCGGAATTGGTCAAACGGCCATTGCTGTCGCGCTTTAAGGCTCCCGACCTGGTATAGCCGGTGTTGCCGTTCGGCATCTCGATCTGCAGAAAACCTTCGCCTTCAATGGCAACGTCGAGTTCGTTCAGGGTTTGGATGAGGTCTCCCTGGGTGAATATCTTCGACACGGCCGCCGGTTTAACACCCAGGCCGATGAGAATTCCGGTCGGCGATTGGGTGTCGGCGGAACTCTGACTTCCGGGAACCTTCATGGTTTGGTACAGGAGGTCCTGGAAATCGGCTCGGCTTTTTTTGAAACCGGTGGTGCTGACGTTGGCCAGATTATTGGAAATAACATCGATATTCAACTGCTGGCTGTGCATTCCGGTGGTGCCGGTCCAAAGTGAGCGGATCATTGTTTTTCCTTTCTTTTAACGAATTAATGCGAGTGAAGATTATGCCAGGGTTCCAAGATCATCTTGGAGTTCACCGATGGTTGAATAGCCCTTCAATACCTTATGATAGGTTTCAAACGTCCGGAAATTATCCATCATTTGCGCCAGTTCCGAGGCCATATTAATATTTGCCAGTTCAAGGCTGCCTTGCACCACCCGGGTGTTTTCGATTGGTTGTTCGGCTCCTTCGGGCGCCAGGGAAAAAGCTGTATCCGATTCACGTTTCAATTGTTTTTTATCGGTTATGCCGACAACCGCCATCTTTGCAACTTCCGTACGGGTGCCCTGCGGTCCGAGAAGAGAGATTGTGCCATCGTCACCAACGGAGATCCGGCTG
>JBBQVT010000138.1:0-10488 GCA_038211245.1 Desulfobulbales bacterium
CAGTTCCCGGAAGACGGCAGCGGGTATGACAGCGCCAACCTGCTTACACCGAACGTGGGTGACGCGAACACAATGATACCCGAGTCGAAGGCCTTCATGGTCAACGTCCGGAAGGCATAGGGGGTGTAATATGGCAAACGATAACACGAAAACCCGCAAAGCAATCCTGGTAACCCCCGAGGCCTGTATCGGCTGCAGGGCCTGCCAAGTTGCCTGTAAGTCCTGGAACCAGCTGCCGGCCGTCAAAACCAAGAACAACGGTACGTACCAAAATCCGCCGGACCTGGCCAGTTCGGCATTCAACATCATCCGCTACAGCGAGATACCGTCGAAGGCAGACCCCGTTCGCTGGCTTTTTGTCAGCAGGCGCTGTATGCACTGCGAGGATGCAGGCTGCATGCAGATCTGTCCTTCCGGTGCATTGTATCGAACCGCAGAAGGTGCCGTGGCCTATGACCGCGACAAGTGTATTGGCTGCAAGCTCTGCGTCACTGCATGCCCCTTTGATGTTCCCCGTTACGATGCCGACGGTAAGATAACCAAATGTCATCTCTGTTTCGACCGGATCGGTGCAGCAATGCAACCTTCTTGTGTCAAGACCTGCCCCACCGGAGCCTTGAAATTCGGCGACCGTACTGAGCTCATTGATGGTGCCAAAAAAGATGGCTTTAAGACCATTTACGGCGAAAAAGACCTGAGCGGCCTAGGCTCCATTTACGCCTTCAAAGAAGAGCCGAAACTCTATGGCATGAAGGAAAATCCAACCATCCCAAGCAGCGTGGTCTTCTGGCACAACTATTTGAAGCCACTCTCCTGGATCGGTCTGGGCGGTGTTGTTGCTGCGGCAGCGCTCCATTATCTGGCCATTGGCCCCCACAAGGAAAAGGAAGAGGAGGTGTGATATGGCTGAGATGATAAGAAAGTCCCATGTCGACGAGATCCTGAACCACTGGATACTCGCCGGAAGCTGCATCCTGCTTAGCATCACGGGATTCGCATTCCTGTTTCATCTGGACCCCGTCGCCTCGGTGTTCGGCGGCTACAACACCATGAAGGACGTGCATAATTGGTTGGGACTGGCCTTTGGCTTGTCACTTCTCTACACCATGCGGCATTATCTCATGGATGCATTTGAATACGACGCCGACGACCTGCAATGGTTCAAGGTGGCGGGTGGATATCTGTCGCATAAGGTGACGGTTCCACCGATGGGCAAATACAACCCCGGTCAGAAACTGTACTATCTCGGTATTCTCGGAGCCGGAATAGCCATCTCTGCCTCTGGTCTCGCCATGTGGTTGATGAAGGACAACACAACGGTGATGCTCATTTCGCACCTCGTCCATAATTTGGCCTTTGTCTTCTTTTGCATTGCCGGGCCCGTACATATCTATCTTAGCACCCTGGCCAATCCCGGTACGGTTCAGCTCATGCTGAGCGGAACACTGCCGCTCGATGATGCCAAAAAACGCTATCCCAAATGGATAAAAGCGGTCGGCAAGATGTAACCCCGGCTAAACCGCCAATTTAAATTGAGGACAAAAGGGGATACCACGGTATCCCCTTTTCTTGTTTACTATGCTGAAAAAAATATTGAGTTGTATTTTCGTCATGCTGCTGTTTGGAACAGCACTCGCAGAGGAGAGAACCAAAATCCCAATCGGCGACTCTCCATCCCTTGGGCCGACCGACGCGCCGGTCACCATCATCGAGTTCATCGATTTCCAGTGACCACACTGTGTGGCGGCCGGTCCGACCGTCAAACAGATACTCCAGGCTTACCCAGGCAAGATCCTCCTGGTGATCAAAAATTATCCCTACAAATACCGGGATTTTTCAAAGATCGCGGCCGAGGCAACGCTTGCTGCCAGGGACCAGGGAAAATACTGGGAAATGCATGACCTCTTACTCGCCCGTTCACCGAAACTTGACCGGGCCAGCCTAATCGCCTATGCTGGCGAGCTTGGGCTTAACGTGAAAAAATTCAGCGAATCCATCGACAACGGCAAACACGCCCCGGAAATTGACCGCGATCTCAAGCTCGCCGAGTCAATCGACCTCTACAACACGCCGACCCTGTACATTAACGGACGGCAAATTGTCGGTGAACGACCTTTTGCATTCTTCAAGAAGATCATCGACGAGGAATTAAATACAGCCGGAAGGTGAGCGAATGAAAAAAATAATTGCATTCATGATCATGTTCCTTTGTCTGCCGGTGTGCGGCTTTTCCGGCCACTTAGAGGAGTTAGGAATGGCCCCGACGCCTACCAACAACCTGCAGACGCCTGCCAAGGTGGAACTCGGCAAGAAGCTCTTTTTCGACCGGCGGGTATCGGGAGACGGGACCATGAGCTGTGCTACCTGCCATGATCCGAAGCAGGGCTTCAGCGACGGCCTGGAGATCTCGCTCAGCTATCCAACTACCCGGAACTGGCGCAACTCTCCGACGCTCATCAATGTTGCTTTTCAGGCGCGCCTGTTCCATGACGGACGGTCGGCAAGCCTTGAGGAACAGGCCTTGTTTCCGATGATGTCGGCCTTCGAGATGAACCAGAACCTGGACTTCATGGAAGAGGAGATTCGCTCCGTGCCGGAATACTTAGCGGAGTTCAAAGAGGTCTTCGGTGACCCTGACGTCACCCGGGAACGCATTGCCATGGCGATATCCGCATTCGAAAGGACCCTCGTTTCCCGCCATGCGCCACTAGACCGGTTCCTGGGCGGTGACAAAACAGCGCTCTCGCCGGAGGCGTTGCAAGGATATTCAATCTTTACCGGCAAAGGCAAGTGTACCGACTGCCACTTCGGCGCCAAGTTGGCTGATGACCAGTTTCACGCCCTGCAAGTTCAGGAAAACCCCGAACATCTGACGGACCCGCGCATTGCCGCAACCCGCCGCTTCGTCGCCAAGGTCTCGGGTTTCCAGGATTATCGGACGCTTGCCGAGGATCCGGGCAGATACCTCGTCACCAAGGACCAAAAAGACTGGAAAGCATTCAAAACACCGACACTCAGGGAAATCTCAGGGACTGCACCCTACATGCACAACGGCATCTACGCGACCCTGGATGAGGTAATCGAATTCTTCGATGCAGGCGGCGGCAAAGGCAACACCGTGCTCAAGCCCCTGCAACTCACAGCCGCAGAGAAAGGCCGGCTCAAAGTCTTCCTCGAAGAAGGCTTAACCGGAGAAAAGACCACCTTTACCTACCCAAAAATTCCATAAGGATGATCATGACCATTGATATTCAGACTTTGATTGAAAAACGTCCGCACCTCAAAGATCCCCTCGAACTTTACGCCAGATGGCAGCGCTTTCATCTTGAGGTAGCTGAGCTTCTGCCGAAAGTGCGCTCGGCCATGTCACCCATGGACTCGAAGGCCTATCCGCGGGAAATTGCCGGTCAAATTTTCCAGGTGTTTGCGGCAATCTTCGAGCTGCCGACCGCTGAGTTTGAACCGCTATGCCACGCCCTGGAGAACGGCACCATCGACTTCATGCGCTTGCCGCTGGACGAAGCTCCGACCCTGCCCGCCCTTGCCTGCAACGATGAGGAACTTACAAGACTCCTGTTTCTGTTGAGCCGTCCCTACTTTCTCGCCCTGCGACTGACCTTTCCGCTCGATGGCAGCGAGTGGCAGGGCGGACGCTGTCCCCTCTGCTCGGCCCAGGCAGCGCTGTCATCCGTTATTGAAGGTCCGAAGCGCCTCCTGCACTGTTCTTACTGTGGTACTTCCGGCCCGTACCAGTTCATTGGCTGTCCGAACTGCAGCAGCGTCGATACGGCAATGCTCAGCACCATCGCGTCGGAAGATGAGCCCGGCTTCCGTATTGCCACCTGCGATGCCTGCCACACCTACGTGAAGATCGCTGAGCACTCTGTTATGGCTGAAATGACCTTCGACCTTGCAGATATGGCCAGCTTACCCCTTGATATCGTCGCTCAGGATAAGGGCTACGCTCGCATGGCACCGAATCCCATCAGCTTGAAAAAGATGGGGTGATGTCTCTGCTCACATGGCAATGGTCTTCTTCCATTTCTAAATCAAGATGGAAACGAAAAGACAAGCGAGCAGCGACGAGACAGTACAAAGAAGTACGGCGAGGAGCCGCATAGCGCAGCCGCTGAAGTTAACGCTTGATTTAGAAATGGAATTCGAGGGCTGTTCAACCCGAACAGCCCACCTTTCGCCCGGCGCCGCTGTAAAAACTCTCAACAATGTTTCGCTTCAGGCAACATTGAACCCTCCCCGAAACCAATAATTCACTAGCTTTCTCGCTCTTTTCCGGTTTATAAGATGCAGTCCTTTTCCAATCCCGCAAAATCCAAAATTTTCCTTGATCCCAGGACAAACATATGTTCGGCAAAAATCTGCTCGTAACTGCAACCTTGGCCATCGCTCTTCTCACCGCCTGCTGCGCTACCGCAGCACCGCAAGAAACTGCTGCGCCGAACAAAAGTGAAATGAGCAACAGCCAGGCGATAGTTCTCGGCATCGTCGAAGGATTAACCGAATACCTGCCGGTCAGCTCGACCGGCCATCTGCTCCTGGCAGAGCGAATCATGGGCATCGGCGACAGCCGTTCGCTGTCGGCAAACGAACAGGAACGCAAAAAAGAGGCGGCCGACGCCTATGCCATCTGCATCCAGGCCGGGGCCATTATCGCCGTCCTCGGGCTTTATTTTGGTAGGGTCAGGCAGATGCTCATGGGGCTTTTCGGCCAAAACCCAGTCGGTCTCCGCCTGTTGATCGGTGTAGTGGCTGGTTTTATGCCAGCGGCGGTCATCGGCCTGATATTCAATAAGATCATCAAGTCTTACCTCTTCGGCCCCTGGCCGGTGGTTACAGCCTGGCTGGTCGGCGGTCTGGCCATACTGGCGGTGAGCTACCGAAACCGCCACATTCTCAAAGTTCGTGCCGGCAGCGCACTTGAGGATCTCACCTGGAAAATGGCGCTCTTTATAGGCTTTGCCCAATGCATTGCCATGTGGCCGGGAGTCAGTCGCAGCCTGGTGACTATTGTCGGCGGGCTGCTGGTGGGCCTCAGCTTGCCGGCGGCCGTCGAGTTCAGCTTTCTTCTCGGAGTCGTTACCCTGAGCGCGGCTACTGCCTACGACGCCCTCAAGCATGGTCAGGCGATGCTGCAAACCTTCGACCCGCAATCCTTGGGAATCGGCCTGCTTTTCGCCTTTCTCGCGGCGGTGGTCTCAGTAAAATGGATGGTTGCCTATCTGAACCGCCACGGTCTGGAGATTTTCGGCTGGTATCGGGTGGTCCTGGCCTTGACGGTTGGTGTACTGCTGGTAACAAAGACGATCTGAAAACGACCGGCCATTGTCTCTAGACCTGCCGGCTCCGGGCGGAATGCAAAAAGTGGAGCACGGGTATGCACCCGGTTCCACTTTTATTGTTTACAACCCCGGCCAAAGCTCAGCCGATTGCTCTCGCAGCTTAATTTTCATAACCTTGCCGCTGGCGGTAAGCGGGAAAGCTTTTAAAAAGTGGACATACTTTGGGGTTTTGAACCAGGCAATTTTGCCCTGGCAGAAGTCAATCACATCCTGCGGCGTAATATCTGAATCAGGGTGGGGAATGACAAAGGCCCCCGGCTGTTCACCGTATTTAGCGCTTGGCACTCCCACCACCTGGACATCTTGCACCCCGTCCATATGATGGAGAAAATCCTCTATCTCCTTGGGATAGATATTTTCGCCGCCGCGGATAATCATATCCTTGATCCGCCCGGTAATGGCAAAATAACCATCTTCATCCATGACACCGATATCCCCTGAATGGAGAAAGCCGTCTTTATCGATGGCGGCAGTTGTGGCTTCCGCCATTTTATAGTAGCCTTTCATAATATTATAGCCGCGGCAGACCACCTCGCCATGCTGTCCGGGAGGCAGATCCTCGCCGGTTTTCCGGTCGACGATCTTCACCTCGATGCCGGGCATTGCCCGCCCCACAGTCTCACACTTTTTCTGGATCAACGGCTCGTTATACATGGTCTGGGTCATTCCGGGAGATGCCTCGGTGAGCCCGAAGACGATGGTAACCTCAGTCATGTTCATCTTCTCAATGCAGTCGTTCATGGTTTTTACCGGACAGGGAGAGCCGGCCATAATGCCCGTGCGCAGAGACGAGAAATCGAATTTTTTGAAGAGCTTATGGTCCAGCATGGCGATGAACATGGTCGGCACGCCGTACACGCCGGTGCATTTCTCACTTTCAATGGACATCATGACGTCGACCGGATTATAGGTCTCGACAAAGACCATCGCCGCGCCATGGTTGACACAGGCCAGAACTCCGAGCACACAGCCGAAACAGTGAAAAAGAGGCACCGGAATGCAGATACGATCGACGTGGCTGAAATTCTGGCCGGCACCGAGCCAGTAGCCGTTATTGCCGACGTTGATGTGCGTCAGCATAACCCCTTTGGGAAAGCCGGTGGTTCCCGAGGTGTATTGCATATTTATGACATCGTCTGGCAACAGTGAATCCTGGCGTTCCTGGTATTCCGCATCGCTGGTGGCAACCGACAGCGACATGACCTCCGGCATCGAATAGAGGCCTCGATGTTTCTCCGGCCCAAGAAAGAAGACTCTTTTCAGGCACGGATAGGTATTTGAATGCAGTTGGCCGCGCTGATGCGTCTTCAGTTCGGGTATCAATTCATAAAGTATTTTAAGGTAATTGGCGTCTCGCAAGCCGTTAATAATAAATATATTTTCACAATCGGACTGCTTTAAGACATAATCTATTTCCGCAGAGCGATAGTTGGTATTGATAGTCAGCAGGATTGCCCCGATGCGGGCGGTTGCAAACTGCAGGGTCACCCAGTGCGGGACATTGGTCGCCCATACCGCCACCTTTTCTCCCTTTTTGATGCCCATGGCCATCAAGCCCTTGGCCATATCATCGACCGAATCCGAGAACTCTTTCCAGGTTTGTCGGTACTCCCTGTCGGCATAGGCTACTGCCGTCCCGTTTGGATACTTGGCAACCGTTTCAGCAAGGATCTGCCCGAGGGTAATCTCCCTAACAATTTCATTTCTTGGCATGAGTGTCACCTACTAAAGAGTAAATATGACAGCATATATTTTTGCATCACCACCGACGGCGCTCAAACAATGGGGTACCAGCGAATTATAGTACATCGTGTCCCCTTCTTTTAAGACATGGGTATGGTTGCCGTAGAGCAACTCCACCTGGCCGGAAATGACCACAACAAATTCCTCTCCTTCATGCGAGGAAGTGGTTCTGTCGTCTGTCGGTGAGATTTTAATAAAGAACGGCTCCATATGCCGATCAGCCTTGCCGGCCCCCAGAGGATGGTAGCGATAATGGCCCTGCGTGCTTTCTTTATGCGAGGCAATTCCCTCTTCTTGTTCGGCTGCTCTGGTAATAACCGGATCCTTGCCGATCTGGTCATCCATAAAAGTCCCGACCCTCTGCCCTAAGGCCCGAGAAAGCTTGATCATGACACCTAAGGCCGGAGATACGCTTCCGTCTTCAATATCTTTAATCAGGCTCACCGCTATACCGGCTCGTTCGGCAAGATCATCGATACTCATCTCAAGTCTTTCTCTGAAGGTTGTAATTCTCTTGCCTATCTTTGCTGAATCACTCATGTTCTTTAATCTCCCTTGCCTCATTGTATCACAGTATGAGATGTTTGCACCCTAGTATTGTCCCGACGCCCGGCATCGGCAATTCTCTGACCTACCGAAAGTGGCATCACACATTAAAAGGTCCTTTGTCCCTTATTAAACGGCCCTTTGTCAATGAATAAAATTCCCCGTACACGAAAAATACAATTTTTTGGGAATGAGAAATAATGTTGGAGGTTTTTTCCCGACGGTTCATCTCCTTTTTGGCCGAACACCACACTTTGTGTATGGCCGGTAATGTGACTAGGACAGGGACAACTGCAGCTCATCGCCCCTGCCTATTTTTGATCGCCTGCAAGACATAGGGATAGATAGTCTCAGCGATTTTCAGATGACCGGCGGCATTGGGGTGAATACCGTCGGACTGATTGAGCACACCTTGCATTGCTACACCTTCAAGAAGAAAAGGCATAAAAACCGCGCCGCTTTCCTCGGCCAGACGCGGGTACAGAGCATTAAACTTGGCAACGTAGATCGGCCCGAGGTTGCGCACCATCTTCATCCCGCCCAGGAGCACGCCCACATCCCGCTCTTTGAGGATTTTCAGGATTTCCCGGATGTTATTTTCGGCTACCTGCGGGTCGATACCGCGCAGCCCGTCGTTGGCGCCGGTTGAGAGAATGACGATATCCGGCTGGAGGGTAAGAATCCATTCAAGACGGGAAAGGGTGCCGCTGCTGGTCTCGGCGCTGACTCCGGCATTGATGACCCGGTATTGGTGGCCGTCCGCCTGCAGCTTTTTCTCAAGAAGCGCCGGAAAGCTCTGATCTTCTGCAACCCCGAAACCCGCGGTAAGGCTGTCGCCGACTGCAACGATGGTCAGCATCGCCTCCTTTCCCCCTTGCTTTGCAGCTTTCTCTCGCTGATCGCCCTTGCAACTGGAAAGGGCAAGGGCCAATATGCACACTATCACAAAAATATTCTTCACTTTTCCCCTCACACTCCTTTACCCCTGACTTATAACTGCTCCCGCAGAAATCGCCCCGGCTTTTTGCGGATAATGGCCACCGAACTCAGCAAGCCCAGAACCACCACGAGGCCTGCCGTACCAGCCAGCAGCGCAAGGCAGGCAAGAGGGTACGGTTGGTAGCGGATATTCAGGAAAAAATGACAGAGGCCCCAACTGCCAAGCTCGGCGACGACGACGGCGGCACCGCCACTCAAAAGGGCCAGAAGCAGGTTTTCCTGAAAAAAGACCCGAAGCACAAAAAAGGTGTCGGCGCCAAGTATTTTATAATGTACCGCCTCCTCCATCCGCGCCATCCGGGTCGCAAGAATCGAACTGACGAGGATCAGCCCCCCGGCGAGGATGGAAAAAGAGGCAAAGAAGGTGATCATGACCGACAGCTTCTGCATCAATTTGCCGAGCTCGGCTGCCGACTCCCCGACGTTGATCGGGCTGATGTTCGGATAGTTGTTGACGATCGTATTTTCCAACTGCGCCACCTCATCTTTCGCCACCTGCAGGGCGGCAAAAGAGGTCTGCGGCGCCGCTCGAAGATATTTTTCCGGAAAGACAAAGTAGAAAAAGGGATAGAGCATCGATTTGGTGCGGCTGCGGATCGAGGTAACCTCAGCCCTGAGCGGCACGCCCTGGATATTGAAATCAAGGACGTCACCCATCTTGAAGTCGCCCATTTCGACTACGGTATCAAGAAGCGACACCGGCGGCAAAGAACCGGGGCGATCCCCCGGCCCGAAGAGACTGTCTCCCGCAACCAAAATCTCGTCGGGGGACAGGGTCTGGCGATAGGTAAGGCTAAACTCTCTGGCCAGGCTGTCGCCGCGCTTTTTCAGCTCGGCCTCGCGGTCGATTTTGTTATCGTTTATCGACTGCAGCCTGGCGCGGACAACCGGAAAAAGTGCAACCTGGCCACCGACCAGCTGGACGAAACCCTGTTGCTGGTCTTTTTGGATATCAAGAAAGAAGAGGTTCGGCGCATCGGCGGGATAGGAATCGATATAGGTAGTCCGTAGGTTCTGTTCCACCAGATAGATGGAGAAGAGAACGGCCAGAGCCGAGGCCAGGGTCACAACAACCGACCGGCTGGCATTTCCAGGCCGCAGCAGACTGCGCACCGCCTGGCGCAAAGAAAGCGTATGAAAGGTGCAGCGGGCGAGGAGTTTCAAAAGACCGCCGACCAGCAGCGCGATAACGATCACCAGGCCGAGAACACCGCCCATAAAGTACAGCCCGGTGCGGACATCGTCGAGCTGCCGGACCACCAGACCGAAAAGAAGGAGGAGGCCGCAGACCAGAAGGATCCGGGTGGCTCGCCGTTTCAAGCCCGGGCGGAGCTCCTTGCGGAAAATAGCCACCGGCTTGATATCCTCTATGCCACTGAGCGGTAAAAAGGTGAAAAAAGTGACCACCACGATTCCCAAGCCCATGCCTTCAAGGACATCCCACAACGAGGCGCCGAGAACGATATTTTCCGGCAGGAGGCCGGCCAGAAGTCCGGAAAAACTCTGCTTGAGAAGAAGCCCGGCAAGGATCCCCAGGCCGCAGCCGATGGCGCTGAGAAACAGCACCAGCACCAAATAGTGGCGCAGCAAAAACCAACCGGACGCCCCGAGGGCGCGGATAATGGCAAAACTCTTGACCTTTCGACGGAGAAGTGCCGCAAGAGAACTCTGCATACCAATACCCGCCAGCAGCAAGGTGAATACGGAAATAAGCGATAAAAAAAACAGCAGATTATCGAAAAACCGCTTAACCCGCGAACCGGCGTTGGCCGAGGTGCTGATCTGCTCTTGCCCGGCATCTGCCTTGGCGGCAAGGCGTGCAGCGATTGCCTCCTGCGAACCT
>JBBQVT010000139.1:0-10083 GCA_038211245.1 Desulfobulbales bacterium
TATCAAGAGGTTTACTGAAGACCTCATGGCCAATTTCCGCTCTCTGCTGCTGTGTAAAATCGATGGCTGCGCCGGGCTTATCGATCTGCCGGCTGAAGAGCTGACCGAGTTGCAAACCTTGGCCGCAACGTATACGAGGGAGACGCTGCACCTGAAACTCGCCATGCTCATGGCTATGGCCGAAGAGCTCCGTTTTGCCGGCCAACCGAGACTCACCCTTGAGACCTCTTTTGTGAAAATCATCGAAGCGGATAATGTCGTTCCGGTCTCAACCCTGCTCGGACACCTGAAAGAAATACTCACTTCCCTACCGGCATGCCCTCCAGCTTCCCCGGCCTTGCCGGAACCGGAAAAAAACATGAGGGCAGAAGACGATGAACCAAAAGCCGATTTACTGCCTCCGGTAGTCGATCAACCTGCACCGCCACCACCGTCCGCATCTCCCTCCATCGAAGAACCTAAGGTGAGTGTACTAGCCGAACCGGCACCTGCAGAAGGAATTGATGAACCCCTCTCCACAGCCGATCCTGATGCAGTTGAAATCCCCACCCCGGAAATGAAGCCGGTAAGAAACCATCCCCATGAAAAGGATGTCCGGAAAGACTGGCTTGAATTTATCAGTTTTGTCAAGGAAAGTAAGTTGTGGATGGCTCAGGATCTGCAACGGGCAGACAGCGTCAAGCAGGATGCTGAAGGAAATCTGCAGTTGAGTTATAGCGATGCCGCCAATTGTTCGCTGCTACGGCAAAAAGAAAATCGCCAAACTCTCTCGGAATTTGTCTCGGATTTTTTCCAGAAAACTCTAAAAATTCGCTTTATTATCCCGGCTGCCGATGATCCGGCTGAAACCAACGGCAGCGAATCCCCGAACCGCAAAAGAGCACAACTGGCAAGCGACCCGCTGGTGATCATGGCTGCTGAAATTTTCAACGGTGAGGTTGGCGACATTCGCATCGGCTCACACAGCAGATAACAAAAGACTCAAGAAGGACGAAGAACATGGATATGAACAGCATCATGCAGCAGGCAAAGGTCATGCAGGAAAAAATGGCGAAAATCCAGCAGGATCTCGCGAAAAAGACCATTACCGGCAGCGCCGGAGGCGGCATGGTTCTGATAACCGTCAATGGTCAGGGCGAGGTTCTCTCGGCGGCAATTGAGAAAGCGGTTATCGATGCCAGCGAGGTGGAGATGCTCCAGGATCTGGTCGTCGCGGCGACCAACGAAGCCTTGCGCAAGGCCAAAGAATTGAGCAAGCAAGAACTGGCCCAACTTACCGGTGGTCTCAACCTGCCCGGCCTCTCCAACTTCATGCAATCATAGGTTGCCATGCAGGTCATTCCTCCGGCTCTTGAAAAACTCATCGATAATCTGGCCCGCCTTCCCGGGATCGGCCGAAAAACCGCAACCCGGCTGGCGCTTAATATCCTCCGTAAGCCGCAAACCCTGGCTAAAGATCTTGCCGATTCCCTTGCCGTTCTGCATGACTCCATTCAGCTCTGCTCCTGTTGCTTCTCTTTTTCCGACAAAGATCCATGCGCCATCTGCGCCGACCCGCGCCGTCAGGCCGACACTCTCTGCGTGGTCGAACAGTCCGGTGACCTCCTGGCTATCGAAAAAACTGATTCATTCCGGGGGCATTATCATATTCTCCATGGAGTCCTGGCGCCGATGGACGGCGTTGGACCTGATGAAATCAAAATTAAAGAACTGCAGGCCCGCATCCAAAACGGCACAATCAAAGAGGTAATCATCGCTACCAGCTCAACTGTACCGGGTGAGGCAACCGCCTCATACCTGATCGATATCCTGCAACACGCCCCCATCCGCTTGACCCGACTGGCCTGCGGCATTCCCATGGGCATGGATATTAAATATGCCGACAGATATACCCTGGCAAAAGCTATTCAGTCCCGCTCCCCGGCCAAATAACCTTGGCCCCGAGGAGAAGTGAATGCACCGTGAAAAATCCAAGAAAAAAGGTCGGTTTACTGCCTTTTTTTCCCCATTCCCGGTTAAAAAAATGTTGCACAGCCCATTCAATCATGTTAATAAATGGCTCTTGCCAGGCCTGGGGAGACCGCTGACGTGGATAGAGCGGTTTCAAGGCAAAAATAAGTTACCCAGGCGCGTAGCTCAGTGGGAGAGCGCCACCTTGACGTGGTGGATGTCGTGGGTTCAATCCCCTCCGCGCCTACCAAGATAAAAGGCTAAAGTAAGAACTCCTTTCCCAAGGCGTTAATTCTTTAGCCTTTATTTTTATATGCAAATACTTCATGACTAATATAACCGTGTCTCTATCCGAAGGAGAATCTATCACTGTGGCCGCAGGGACCACCGTGCAAGAGGCCTTGTCCGCTCTTCTCTCCAACAAGCATCGGAAGCAGACAGTTGCCGCAAGGATTGGTGATGCTGTTGCCGATTTCACCACCCCTCTCACTACGGATACCGTTCTTGTCCCGATACAACTGGAGGATCCTGCGGCACTGGATATTCTCCGTCACAGCACAGCGCATATAATGGCGATGGCGGTTCGCGAGATTTTCGGCGAGGATGTAAAGATCGCTATAGGACCGTCGATCGACAACGGCTTTTATTATGATTTCCTGCGCAACGAACCTTTCAGTCCGGAAAATTTTTCGGTCATCGAAGCCAAAATGGAAGAATTGGTGCGACGCGCCCTGCCATTTCAGCGAACGGAAATGAGCAGCAGTGAAGCCATCAAGAAATTTGCCGCCGACCAGGAAAAATTCAAGGTAGAACTCATTGAGGATCTGCAAACTGAGAGTGTTTCCCTGTACCATGTAGGAGAATTCACTGATCTTTGCCGCGGACCACATCTGCCCAACACCTCATTTATCAAGGCCTTCAAGTTGCTGCGTGTAGCCGGAGCCTATTGGCGTGGTGATGAGACCCGTGATGTCCTGCAGCGCATTTACGGAACCGCTTTTTTCGACAAAAAAGACTTAAAAAAATATCTGAACGACCTGGAAGAAGCAAAAAAGCGCGACCATCGCAAGCTCGGCAAAGAACTTCAGCTCTTTACCATCCGCGATGAAATTGGACCGGGGCTTATTCTCTGGCAGCCAAAAGGCGCGCAACTCCGCCGTTTGATAGAAGATTTCTGGAAAGACGAACATTATCGTCACGATTACCAGCTGCTCTACACGCCGCATATCGCCAGGCAGGATCTTTGGAAAACCTCGGGGCATCTCGATTTTTACAGCGAGAACATGTACTCCTCGATGGATATCGATGAGGTTAAATACCAGCTTAAACCGATGAACTGTCCCTTTCATATCGGGGTATTCAACAACGACAAGCGAAGCTACCGCGAGCTGCCCATCCGCTGGTGTGAGCTCGGCACGGTGTATCGCTACGAACGGGCCGGAGCTCTGCATGGACTTCTCAGGGTGCGCGGTTTTACCCAGGACGATGCCCACATCTTCTGCCGTCCTGACCAGCTTGAAGATGAAATTCTCAATATTCTTGATCTCAATCTGCATATTCTCAGGTCCTTCGGCTTTAGTGAATATGACATCTATCTTTCCACCCGCCCGGCCAAATATGTCGGCAGTGACGAAAATTGGGAAAAAGCAACCGAGGCCCTGAAACTGGCACTGGAAAATAGAGGTCTCGCCTATATGATCGACCCTGGTGAGGGCGTTTTCTACGGACCGAAGATCGATATCAAGATTAAGGATCAGCTTGGCAGATCCTGGCAGTGCTCAACCATTCAAGTCGACTTCAATCTGCCGGAACGTTTTCACATGCATTACACCGGTGCCGACAATACTGATCACCAACCGATTATGATCCACCGGGCCCTCATGGGCTCCCTGGAACGCTTTATCGGCGTGCTCATTGAGCACTATGCCGGAGCCTTCCCCCTGTGGTTCGCACCGGTTCAGGCACGCATTCTCAATATCACCGATGATCAGGCCGATTATTGCGAAGAAATATATCTACACCTTCGCAAGGCCGGGGTCCGAATAGAAAAAGATTTGCGCAACGAAAAACTCAATTATAAAATCAGGGAAGCGCAAGTTGCTAAAATACCGTATATGCTTATAGTCGGCGACAAAGAAAAATCAGATAAAACTGTAACCGTCCGTATGCGGGACGGGGCAAACCTGCCGGCAATGGCAATCTCGGAATTTTCCGAAAAAATTGCCGCAGAAGTTCGGGCAGGTCGCGGATATTAGACTGTAGATTGCTCTGGCAGGATATGCCCGGAACCCTCTGCAAGCAGCACATTCCACCGGGACGATTGCAATATTAAGCTCGTAGAATCGAGGAGGTAAAGTTATTAACAGAAAAGGCAGGACTGCACCGGTACAACGTGAGGCACAATCATTAACCAATGAAGCGATTCGTTTTCCCAACGTTCGATTGATCGACGCGGAAGGCGCTCAATTGGGAGTGGTTTCAACCGAAGAAGCAAAAAGAATAGCATTTGATGCAGGTCTTGACCTGGTTGTTGTTTCGGAGAATGCCGATCCACCTGTTTGCCGGGTGATGAATTACGATAAATTCCGCTACGAGCAGAAAAAAAAGACGCAGGAAGCAAAAAAGAAGCAGACGGTCATTGAAACCAAGGAGATCAAGTTCCGGCCAAAAACCGATGACCATGATCTCAATTTCAAGATAAAAAATATTAAAAAATTTCTTGCCGACAAAAACAAGGTGAAACTCACCATGCGCTTTCGCGGCAGAGAGATTGTATACTGCGAGACCATCGGTTTAGATTCGATGAATAAGATCGCCGATGCTTTGAAAGAGGATGCGATCATCCTCCAGGAACCAAAGATGGAAGGTCGGCAACTGGTAATGTTTGTCGGACCGAAGGGATAAATTGTATTGTTAGAGCCCCGTTAAGCTCGTTTTTCATATAAAAAAGCAATCGTCGGTGATTGTGATATTGAGGTGAAAGGAGTTATGTCATGCCAAAAATGAAAACCAACAGAGGCGCCGCCAAGCGCTTCAAAATTACCGGATCAGGCAAGATCAAACGCTCAAAAGCGTTTTCCAGCCATATCCTGACCAGTAAATCAACAAAAAGAAAACGCGGTCTGCGTAAAGCCGACCTCGTTGATGCTTCTAACCTCAAGGGAATTCGGAAGATTTTACCTTATATGTAATTTTGCAGGCTGGTCTTTACCGAATCCCCCATAAAGAGTTATTCGGACAATGAAAGCCTAGAGAAAGCTTGTCGGTTAAATCGACGGGCAGGATAAAAAGGAGTTTACAAATGCCACGCGTAACACGAGGTTTTAAGGCACGCAGAAGAAGAAACAAGGTACTCAAGCTTGCCAAAGGATACCGAGGAGGCAAATCCCGCCTCTACAAAACTGCCACCGAAGCAGTCGACCGCGCTTTGGTCTATGCCTTCCGTGATCGGCGAGTCAAAAAGAGAGATTTCCGCCAGTTATGGATCGCCAGGATCAATGCCGGAACGCACATGAACGACATGAGCTACAGCAAGTTTATGGGTGGCCTGAAAAAAGCCAATATACAGCTTGACCGTAAAGTGCTTGCCAATCTGGCAATACTTGATGCCGGCGCTTTTTCCAAAGTGGTGCAGATCGCTAAAGAAGCCAACGCATAACAGGTCCCACTGCACTGTCTTTTTCTGTATGCCGGTTTTGGTTCCAGCAACCAACAACCGGCATGCTCTTTCTTTCTGCAACTACCTTTCGCAGCGAATATGGAACACCAGTTACAGAGTTTAGAAGCTGAGGCGAGAAAGAGTCTTGAGGAGCTTTCCGACAGCCGGCAGCTTGAGGAATTCCGCGTCCGGTTTCTCGGCCGCAAGGGCGATTTCAGTACCATAATGCGCCAACTGGGTACTGTTCCCGCCGAAGAACGACCCCGAGTCGGACACTTAGCCAACAGCATAAAGGCTGAAATCGAAAGTCTGTTCGAGGTAAAAAAGATTGCCCTCGGTGCAGAAGCTTCAGGAAGTTCCGGCAAGACAACGCCCGATCTTAGCCTGCCCGGCCGCTGTCCGACCGGCGGCAAACTGCATCCAATCACCATAGTGATGCGGGAGACCTGTGCGATCTTTGAGAATCTCGGTTTTTCTGTGGCCGAAGGTCCGGATGTCGAGCTTGATTATTATAACTTTGAAGCGCTGAACATTCCCGCCCATCATCCGGCCCGGGACATGCACGACACCTTTTATATCAGCGACTCGGTTCTCCTTCGTACCCATACTTCGCCGATGCAGGCCAGGATTATGGAGGCGCAGCAGCCACCTCTTCGGGTGATCGCGCCGGGCAAGGTGTACCGCTGTGACTCGGATATCACCCACACCCCGATGTTTCATCAGGTGGAAGGATTCCTTGTCGATAAAAATATCTCTTTTGCCGACCTGAAAGGTGTGTTGACCGTCTTTACCAGAAAGATGTTTGAGAAAGAACTGCCCCTTCGCTTCCGGCCATCGTTTTTCCCCTTCACCGAACCGAGTGCCGAGGTGGACATTGCCTGTGTTATCTGCGGCGGTGTCGGCTGCCGGGTGTGTAAAAAAACCGGTTGGCTGGAGATTCTCGGCTCGGGCATGATTGATCCGGAGGTCTTTAAAATGGTGGGGTACGATCCGGAGGTCTATAGCGGTTTTGCCTTTGGCCTGGGCATCGAACGTATCGCCATGCTCAAATACGGAATTGACGACATTCGACTGTTTTATGAAAACGATCAGCGTTTTCTCTCACAGTTCTAGTCTGTTTCACTACACATCAGAATACTGCTATGAAGCTCACTCTTGACTGGTTGCAAAACTATGTGGATCTCGACGGCCTGGCTCCGGAAAAACTGGCCGACCATCTGACCATGCTGGGCCTGGAGGTCGATGCCGTTACATCTTTGTATAACGAACTCGCCCCGTTGCGTACCGGCCTCGTGGTTGCCGCGGAGAAACACCCCGACGCCGATAAGCTCACGGTATGCCAAGTCAAAATTGGCGAAGAAACGCACCAGATTGTCTGCGGCGCCCCGAATGTGCGAAAAGGTCTAGCGGTGGTTGTCGCCCTTCCCGGCACCGTCCTGCCCGGCGATGTGAAAATCGGCAAATCAAAGATCCGCGGTATTGCCTCGGCCGGCATGATCTGCTCGGAAAGAGAACTGGGTCTCGGCACGTCCCATGACGGAATCATGGAGCTGCCGGAGGGCACCGAGCATGGCCAATCCTTTATTGAAGCTCTCGGCTTAAAAGACACCTTTGTCGAGGTCGACCTTACCCCGAATCGTCCCGATTGCGCCTCGGTCATCGGCATAGCCAGGGAGGTTGCCGGCATTGTGCGAAAGCGCTTGGTTCTCCCGGTAAGCGGAGCGAAGATTGAAAGCATCAGCGAGGAGTTTGCCGTCGAAGTTGAATCGAGCGAGCTGTGTCCGCGCTATGCCGGACGGTTGATTAAAAACGTCAAAATCGGTCCTTCTCCCTGGTGGCTGCGCAAGCGTCTTCTCAGCATCGGACAACGGCCGATCAACAACATCGTCGACATCACCAACTTTGTCATGATGGAATACGGCCAGCCTCTGCATGCCTTTGATTTCGATACCCTGGCCGGGAAGAAGATCGTTGTTCGCGCACCGAAAGAAAGTGAGATGACATTTACCACCCTGGACGGCAGCGTACGGCAACTCGACGGCGAGATGATGTTGATTTGCGACGGCGAAAAGCCGGTAGCCGTGGCCGGTATCATGGGTGGCCAGAATTCCGAAGTCAGCGACAGCACTACCACGATCCTCCTGGAAAGCGCCTGCTTTAATCCGGTTTCCATTAGGCGCACAGCACGAAAACTGAACCTGGCCTCGGAGGCATCCTATCGCTTTGAGCGGGGTGTCGACCCGGAGGGGATCATCAATGCCCTCACCCGTGCCGTGCAGCTCATTTGCGAACTGGCCGGCGGCCAGGCTCCCGAAGATGGTGTTGACTGCTACGGCGGAGCGAAAGACCCGAAAACTCTCAAGCTCAGCGTTGCCAGGACCATGTCGCTTCTCGGCATCTCCCTTACCGCTGGAGAAATCGTAGACCTCCTCAGCTCCATCGGCCTGCCCTGCCGCACGCAAGATGACCAGACCGTCCTGGTCGATGCACCGTCGTTTCGCGTCGATATCGAGCGAGAGGCTGATCTTATCGAGGAAGTTGCCCGCCTGTACGGCTACAATAATATTCCCACCACCCTGCCTACAGTTGCGCTGAGCTATCCGGAACAGGACAAACAGCGGCAACGGCGGCTCGATATCGCCGACCGGCTGGTCTCTGCCGGTTTCACCGAGGCCATCAACTACAGTTTCGTCTCGGAAAAACATACGGAAATGGTTGGCTTGGCAGATGCTGACCTACGTTGTCAGGTTGTCCGCCTGCTCAACCCGATCAGCGAAGAGCAAGGGGTGCTGCGCACCATGTTGCTGCCTGGATTACTGGAAAATGTGCGGCGCAATATCAATTTTCAGAAGACCGATGTAAAGCTCTTTGAGATCGGCAAGGTGTTCAGTCCCGCCGGGGAGAATGTCCAGCCCACGGAAACCATGCAACTTGCCGGAGTGCTCTGCGGCAATCGCTATGGCGAAAGCTCCCCGCTCTATTTCAAACAGGAAGGAGTCAACATCTTTGACACCAAAGGCAGCGTCGAGTTTATCCTGAGAGAAATGGGTCTTGGTTGCATGGATAACAGCCTGGCCATCCACTTCGCCGTCCCGGTGGAAGGAGGCGGCGAACCCTATGGGGAAACCGGCTATTGCCTTGATGTTTTCCATGCCACAAAAAAACTTGGATCGCTTGGCAAAATCAAAACCGAGGTGCTGCGGCGATTTTCCATCAAGCACGATGTGTACTTCTTCGATCTTGATTTCCAAGGTATCTGCCAACCACCGACCATCGCTAAAAAGTTTGCCGGCCTGCCGGTATATCCTTCGGTAAAAAGAGATATTGCCATTGTCGTCCCAGACGGCGTCTCTAGCGGTGAACTGCTCGCTGCAGTACGCAAACACCCGGACAAACTGATCGAGAGCTGTGACCTTTTCGATGTCTTCCAAGGTGAAAAAATTGGACAGGGCAATAAAAGCGTGGCCCTGAGCATTACCTACAGATCAGAGTCAAAAACACTTACAGAAAAGAATGTGGAGAAATCCCACGAGAAAATAGTACGTTTACTTACAGAACAATTTGGGGGTACATTTCGCAATGCATGACAACAATAACAATTTAACCAGGAAGGAACTGACCGAGACGCTGGCGAGTAAACTCGGCTTTTCCCAAAGCAACTGTTCTCTGATCGTCGACACTTTTCTCGACGGCATGAAACAGACCATGGTCGGCGGACAGTCGATCAAACTTGTTCATTTCGGCACCTTTACCGTGCGCAACAAATCTCCCAGAAGAGGCCGCAATCCTCGAACCGGAGATACCATTACCATTAAAAAACGTCAAGCCATCAGCTTTCGGCCCAGCAAAAAACTCAGGGAACTGATCAATAGTTAACAGCCGTTTCGCGAAGTTCTTAGCTAAGCCGTTTTTTATAATAACGGCCCGGGATCTTTCCCTGGCATCTTTTATAGAGGGATGGTTGGTGGTATGAAAACCCAGATACCGGATAAGCTCTATTTTAAGATCGGTGAAGTGGCAAAATTGGCCGAGGTGCCGGCGCACGTCCTGCGTTACTGGGAATCTGAGTTTCCGGGAATTCGGCCGAAACGCGCCAATTCCCAGCAACGGCTGTATCGCTATCAGGATGTCGAGCTTATCCTGAAAATTAAAGCCCTCCTGCACGGCGAAGGATACACCATCGCTGGGGCGCGAAAACTCTTGGAAACCGGCGGCGAAGACAACAAACTGCCGGTGGTGGATGAGCCAAGCAGCGGCAACCAGACGCAAAGACTGCAGATAATCAAGGAAGAACTGCAAAAGCTGCAAAACCTGCTGACCAAAAGAAAAGAATAAATGCTGTTCGGTTGATACTGTTGACAGCCAACCGAACACATGGTAGAAAGTGCAGCACATGTCGGGATGTAGCGCAGTCTGGTTAGCGCACTAGTCTGGGGGACTAGGGGCCGGAGGTTCAAATCCTCTCATCCCGACCA
>JBBQVT010000140.1:0-10002 GCA_038211245.1 Desulfobulbales bacterium
TAATTTCAACGGTCTGGTCCGCCACTATTTCATGCGCAGTGGCCCGACCGTTGCCGATATCCAGGTTAATCTCCTGCCGAAACACGCCCGCCAACAGCAAAGCCATGAAATCGCCACCAGGATTCGCCCGCCGCTTGCGCAAATTGCCGCCAAATACGGGGCAAATGTAGCAGTCGCCGAGGTACCGCCCGGCCCGCCGGTATTGCAGACCCTGGTCGCCGAGATCTACGGTCCGACCGATGCTTCCCGGGTAAAACTGGCAACCAAGGTGAAAGAAATCCTCAGCGGCTCGACCGGCGTCGTCGATGTCGATTGGTTCCGAGAGGCGGAACGTAAACGCCAGGTCTTTACCGTCGATAAAGAAAAGGCGGCGCTCAGCGGCATCTCGGAGAAACAGATCACCCGAGCCATCGAGATCGCGGTGCAGGGCTATTCCCTTGATCTTTATCATCAGCCGACCGACAAGGAAAGTATCAATATCGTCCTCGAACTGCCGCCGGAATACCGGGCAAGGAGCGAATCGATCCTCAACATTTCCGTACGTTCAGAAACCAATCCGGCCGCACCCCTGGTACCCCTGCGGGAACTGGTGGTGGTTTCCGAACAGCAGGTGGAGCAACCCATCTATCGCAAGAATCTCAAGCCGGTCATCTACGTTACCGGTGATGTGGCCGATGTGGTTGAGAGCCCGGTGTACGCCATTTTCGAGATGAACAAGAAACTTGCGGTGCTTGACGGCCGCGATTTCGGCGGCACCCAGCCACATGTGGAAATCTATAACCTCAAACAGCCATTTTCTGAAAGCCAACCGGCGATGAAATGGGACGGTGAGTGGCATATTACCCTTGAGGTCTTCCGCGATCTGGGGTTGGCCTTTTGCGTGGTAATGGTACTGATCTATATGCTGATGGTCGGCTGGTTTAAAAACTATATTACGCCGCTGGTGGTGATGGCCGCCATCCCCTTCTCACTCATCGGCATTCTGCCGGCACACTGGGGTTTCGGGGCATTTTTCACCGCCACCTCGATGATCGGCTTTATGGCCGGGGCCGGTATCGTGGTGCGGAATTCGATCATCCTCGTCGACTTTATTGAACAGCGTATCCGCGAGGGTCAGCCGCTCGCCAAGGCGGTGGTCGATGCCGGGGCCATCCGCTTTCGACCCATGCTGCTGACCGCTCTTGCGGTGGTTATCGGCGCCTCGGTCATTCTTGCCGACCCAATCTTCCAGGGTCTGGCTATTTCTCTTATGTTTGGCGAGATCGCCTCGCTTCTTGTCAGCCGTATGGCGGTACCGGTGCTCTATTTCGTTATCAAGAAACACGAACACCATAAGCCCGCTAAGTTGTGATGAACATTCCACCACGAGAGGAGGAAGGCACATGAATGAACACCTTTTCAACCCCTTTGAAGACCGGCTGAGTCGTGATATCCGCAACAAATTGTCGGAAGGATTGGCGGTAGCCGTGGAAACCGGCAATGCTGATATGCTGACGGAGACTGTGAAAAAATTCCGGCAACAACCACTCGCCGAGTGTTATCAAACTTATGTCGAAGATCGCTATAGCAGGTATGAGAAGGCGCTTGCGGCTATTTATCCCGACATCACCGACCCGATCCACCGCGGCTTAATACTCTGGGATCTCGGCCTTTTCTTTGAGATGCATGAGGTTTTGGAACACGCCTGGTATACGGCGCAAGGGGCGATGAAGCTGACCCTGCAGGCGTTAGTCCGCGCCGCCGGGGTGTATATCAAGCGGGAATATGGCTACCATGATTCGGCTGGACGGATTGCCGAAAAAGCGGCCCCGGTACTTGCCGAAAACCGACCACTTCTGCTCCCCTATTTCGATCCGGACAAACTTATTAAGGCCCTCCTGGACCCCGACTCCGTTCCTCCACTACTCCTGAACCAATAATCTTTGAGTAAGCCGTTGTCCGGAAATAACTTGGTTAATGTAGTCGTGGAAACGGCATAAGGATCAGTAGCGAAATAATGAAAGTGAGCATGTTATTTCGTGACGGCTCCTAAGCGCGACACCTCCGCCGGAACCGTTGGCAGCTCGCTGGAACTTTCCCCAACTATTTTCTTGGGGCTCTTTATGCCGTTGCCGTTGCCTATCCGGCCATGTTATTTTTTGGCGACAGCGTATCAATTGACGGCCAAGCGTACCAGCTCCGACCGTATTTCTTTATCGGCCGTGCGGTGCAGGGTTTTTTCAGTGAACTCGATAGCCCCGGCGTCTGTAACGGTAATCACTGCAGAAGACCGCGTCCCATAGTTAGCGCCGTCAATAAAGATGGTGCTGAGCAACTGCTCCCAGGCAAGACCGACCCCGGTTTCCGGAAGCTGATAATCCGCAGGATGGTGCTGATCAGCCAGCAGGTCGAGTAGCAAAGGAGAATCGACATGGTCGGTTTCGACCATATGCGGACGCAGCAGCTCCTTGCCCCGCACTACCTTCGGCCAGGGGGTATCGAGGAGATGATTGGAAAGTCCATAATAACCAGGGCTGAGCAAGCGGGGCGCGCTTATTTTATTGGAAAAATAATACAACTCACGGGAATCGCCGAGAATCAGATTAAAACCGTTGTAGATGGATGCCTTGGCCACCACGTTCTGCAGATACTCCCCGACATCCATTTCTCCGGCCAGGTAATTCATGAGAATCGCACCGCGGGAAGGGGCATTCGACCGGTTGGCGGCCGGCTCCCGGTAGTTGGTGATGGCGACAAAGCGCAACCCGGCGGTAATGCCCAGCCAGGTGCCGCCCCCCTGCAGGTCGCGTCCGGCAAGAAGGGTCTTTTCCCGATCAAGAAAATCAAGCCTGGCCGTCGGCCGGGCCAAAAACTCATCGCGGTTGGCGGCGACTACCAGCCGGTGGCCAGGCGTCGTCCGATAAGAAAAAAACAATAAACACATTGCAAACCCTACCTTTTAATGGTTCTGCGGCCAAACCACGCCATGTTCCTCTTCGACCAGATAGCAAAACCCCGGCCATTCAAATTCTCTTTTTGAAACCGGACAACGGAGGGTAACGGTATGTTCGCCGATGGCGGCAATTTCCCAATCGCCACCGCGACGCGAACCTTCAATACGAATTTTTTGCCCAACGCGGAACGGATAGGGTTTAAATACGGTCACATCGTAATGCATACGCTGCTCCTGAGGAAGTAGTTTTTGTTAAAATATCAGACCAGAAAGGTCTCATGGCATCCAAAATTCACATTATTATAAGCTCTTACCGGGATTACTCTTCTCCAATACCTGCTCAAGAGACGACCGAACAGATCCTTGCTTTTCCGGAAAAAGAGGGTACCTTATTAAGAGTAATTCTTGATGTCTCTCCCAAACCTTCTAGCCACAAAAAACGGGATTTTTATGCTCATTGCCCCACAGACAGCCTCCGCGGCCGTCGCCATTATCCGCTGTCAAATACCCCGGGATAGTTATTTGATCCTGCGGCGGGCAGCACACCCAGACGATCCATGGTCGGGCCACTTCTCGTTCCCCGGGGGCAGGAAAGACAGAACCGATGAAGATCTCCTGGCTACCTGTATTCGGGAAACCGCCGAGGAAACCGGCATCGTGCTCAGTGTCGACCAATTGCAGCAACGCCTGGTCCTCGAACCGGCGGGCCGTCTCCTCAGCCATCCGATCTTGGTGCAACCTTTTCTCTTCACTCTGGTCGAACCGCCGTCGCTTCACCTCGATCCCAGAGAAATTCAAGGCGCTTTGTGGCTGGATGCCGATCATTTTCAAACAGCGGAGCTGCACCAGAATGTGGAGTTGTTGCCTGGCCGTCTTTTTCCGGCCTATCCTGTCGAGGACTATTATCTCTGGGGGTTCACCTACCGACTGCTGCGATCGATTCTCAAGATGGATGAGGCGAACATGGAGTTGACTCATACCGGTCAATAAACATTGAAGGTCCACAATAACAAGGAATAACTATATGACTTTACATAAAAATATCCTCGGAACGCCGCTCGAGATGTGCAGTATTGAACCGATGACCGGCTTTACCCGCGAAGGCAGTTGCAAGGTAACCGCTGATGACTATGGGGTGCACGGAGTGTGTATTGTAGCTACCGAAGATTTTCTGGAATTCTCCAAAATAAAAGGCAACGACCTGTCGACTCCCGCGCCCATGTCTGGATTTTCCGGCCTGCGGCCGGGTGATCGCTGGTGTCTCTGTGCTGCCCGCTGGCGGGAGGCCTTCGATCACGGAGTCGCCCCCCTGGTTAATCTGGCGGCAACCCATGAGATCGCCTTGAATTTTGCCTCGCTTGAAGACTTTCTCGCCTACTCCATCGACAACGGACATAGCTGAGATGGGCCAAACCAAGAACAATCCCGGCGTTTTCTGCCGCCGGGCCAGCACAATCCTTTTTAAACCTCAATGGCCATGCCCTTGGCCACCGTTTTTTTCTTTTCCTCGCCCATGACAATGCCGAGCAGCTCCAGAGCGAATTCAATGGAGGTCCCGGCACCTTTGGAGGTGACGCAATTTTTGTCAACCACCACCCTTTCACTGACATGATCCTGTGAACTGAGTTTTTCCACAAACCCTGGATGGCAGGTGGCCTTCTTGCCTTGCAGCAGGCCGTGATGCTCGAGCACTAGGGCCGGTGCAGCGCAGATTGCCGCGTACAGCTTGTTGCCGCTGTTCTGTTTTCTCAGGAGCTCAATGAGAATTGCCGATTTCTGCAGGTTCTGGGCTCCGGGAATACCGCCGGGCAGGACAATCAGGTCATACATGGTGTTGCAACATTCGGCAAGTGGGAAATCAGCCATGACCTTCACTTGGTGCGACGAGGTTACCTGCAGGCTCTCGCCGACGGCGGCCAGATCGACATGCACTCCGGCCCGGCGAAAGACATCGACGATGCTCAACGCCTCGATCATTTCAAACCCTTCAGCAAGCGGAACGAGAATTTTCTTATCCATGGGGGGCTCCTTGCTCTACAGACGATGAGTAGCAAAATCCATTTCATACCAAAGTATAGCAAAATCCTGAATTCGTCAAACCCTACGGAAAAGGCTCGGGTTTGTTGATAGCGATAGAAATCCCCAAAATGCCGCCACTCTTGCCCCGGACACATCGTTTTACATGTTGTAAATTTTTCTGACATTGTTGGTTTTTCCGCCACTCATTGTCGTCGTAATGTGCGGGTGCCACTCACGCTTTCCGAGGACGCTTGCACGTGTGACAGGGCGAGGCCTTCACTGCTTTGTTGCGGAAAATTTATAATGAACACATGACCCTCCCCTCTGCCTGCTGCGCCGTCTTCATCAATCTTCCGTCATCTAATCTCCTGGTTATTCGCGCTTTTTGTCGCACGAAAACCCTCTCGAAGGCTTTCTCCAAAGTGTCCCGGGGAAACGGGTTGCCGGCCTGGCATCCGACCAAATCAAAGGGGAATACATTTCTGATCAGCATAGTCGGTAATATTTTCAACCCGAGTCTCTGAACCGGCACAATCTTTGCTAAAAGAACAGCACAATATGCACCTCCTTTGGTTGCGGAGCAACGCCGATTGGCAAAGCAGCAAATATGGACATCGTAACCTGTTGGATACAAAGCCCGGTAATAATACCGGTTAAATATTTGGGAACCTATTACAGCGATTTCAATTATCAATTTAGCAATGGAGGAAATGGTATGACAGACAAGCATGTTCAAAGTGAAAATGAGATATCAGTAAGCAGACGTTCCGTATTGCAGGGTGCCGTTGCCCTGGGTGCCGTTGCCATGGCCGGCGGCTTCGCCCTTAACCTGGCGGCACCGGGAGAGGCTCAGGCAGCGTTGAAAACCCTGCCGACAAAATGGGATGAAACCTGGGATGTGGTTATCGTCGGTTCCGGTTTTGCCGGGCTCGCGGCGGCCGCTGAAGCGGCTGGGGCCGGGGCGAAGGTTATCATTCTCGAGAAAATGCCGACCTACGGCGGCAACTCCATCATCAACGGTGGTGTGTACGCGGCTTGGGACAGCAAATTCCACTATCGCCAGAATCTGAAACTCGGTGAAGATAGCCCGAAGCAGCACGCCGAGGATACAGTGAAAGGCGGTGACTATTACAATCTGCCCGAACTGGTTGAAGTCATGGCCAACGGCGCCGAACCGGCGTTGAACTGGATGATCGACGAAGGCGGGGCCCAGGTTAGACCGACGGTAACGCGGGCCGGAGGACATACAGCGTACCGCACCCATTCGGCCGTGGCAGGTGTGGGCCGGGAGTACACCGAAGCTCTGCGTAAAATTGCCGAGAAACGGGACGCCAAAATAGCTCTCAATTCGGAAGTCACCTGGATCTGGCGCAAGGATGTCGACCCGGACAGCCCGGTGCTGGGCCTTGAGGTCAAGCGCGGCCGAAAAACACTGAACATCAAGGCGGAAAAAGCGGTGATCCTCGCTTCCGGCGGATTCAGCCGCGATATCAAGATGCGACTGGCGCATAACCCGAGACTGGTCGATTCCTTCAACTGCACCAACCAACCGGGTGCAACCGGCGAAATTATCCGCTTCGCCCAATATGTTGGCGCAGACACGCTGCAGATGAACTTTATTCAACTGTATCCTTTCGCCGAGCCGGAAACCGGCATCCTCGATACACCGGCTGTTTATCCGTTTAACGGTCCGGGCTATGGGATCGTTTATGTCACCAAGGCCGGCAAACGCTTCGTCAACGAACTGGAACGCCGCGATGTTTGTGCTTTTGCGCAAATCAATCTGGGGGGCGACGCCAAGCCGACCTATTCTATTTTCAGTGAATCCATGGTCTTAAAGATGGGCGGCTCCAACGAGGAGGTGGCAGCAGGCATTGCCAAGGGGCGGTTTGTCAAGGCCGACACCATTGGCGAGTTGGCCGGCATGCTGAAAATTCCCGCCGATGCGCTGACGACAACCATCGATAAACACAACAAATATATTGAAGAAGGTAAGGATCCCGATTTCAACAAGTCTATAACCAAGGCGATGATTCCATTGGTGCAGGGGCCCTTCTATGCCGTTGCCCAGTGGCCGGCGGTACATCATTGCATGGGCGGCCTGAGGATCAATCCCCAGGCGCAGGTGGTAGATATCTTCAGCAAGGTCATTCCCGGCCTATATGCGGCGGGCGAGGTGGCGGGCGGCGTGCACGGCTCCAACCGTCTCGGCAGTAATGCTATTCCGGACGCGGTTTCGTTCGGTCGCGTCGCCGGAACCAATGCCGCAAAGGAACAAGCCAAAGCTTGATCCCGAGGCATGGAATCTCTATCGACAACCCCAACAAGGGGTAGATGTTCCTTGACGGAAAATGCTTCCCAGCAAAGAAGTCTTTTCCCAAGGAGGTAACACAGCCGGCAACCCATGAAAAGTTCGGGTTGCCGGTTTATTCTCGTGGAGTGTAACGCATGAAAAATATGTGGGTAGTCTTCATCTACGTTGGCGTCTTTGCTTTGGCATACGCGGTGTTGACCAATACCATGGCCATGGCGGCAGAGCCGACGACAAGCTCCTGTAAAAACTGTCACGCCGAATTAGCTGCATTGCTTCCCCGGGATCATACGCCGGTGGAAGACAATGTGGCATCGTGTCTGGCTTGCCATCAATCGGATATGCCGGGCTTGGAAAGGAAAAATCCCTATTTGACCCGAATCCATCTGGCACATCAGCCACCTCGCGGAGATGGCGATTGCCTGACCTGTCACTCCTGGACGATCGGCAAAAGCTTTGGTTTGATCGGCGCGCCGGAGTCGTGGGGCGCTCCGACGCAGGAAGATATGAATGTACTCAAAGAAATTTTCGCATCCTGGGCCGAATCCTGGTATCTCGACAATCGCCATGCCAAGGCCTCTATGACCTGCACCAACTGCCATGGGACGAAACTGCCGGCGCTCGACGCCACCGTCGACAACAAAGGGTGCCTGAAATGTCATGGTCCGATGGAAGAACTGGCGAAAAAAACCGAACCGGCTGACTTTAAAGACCGCAATCCCCATCAATCGCACCTGGGCGAGATAGACTGCACGGTCTGCCACAAAGCGCATGGCGAATCAAAGGTCTATTGCCTGGGATGCCACCAGAAATTTGCCATGACCATTCCTGGAGGAGAAATACCAAAGAAACAGTAAGGTAACCTTCATTCTTTCGCCTTGCCGGCGTCAAGCCTTTTGGGTCAATGGTGCCAAATCCGTTACTGTCGTTTTGCCAAAGCTCTGCAGCCACAGGAAGCCACTGACGCCGAGAAGTCCGGCGCCAGCAAAATACCGGTATTGGCGAGCGCAAAAATCGGCACAATGACAAAGGCAACCGTTTTGTGCAAAGAGTGTTCAAGCATATGTGACGGCGATGCCTTGTCATCATCTTGAGCGGAGAAGGGGATCGCAAAAGCCATCATAACCCCGGCCACCGTTGCATGAACACCTGACTTCAACATGAGAAACCACATCAACAGGCCACCAAGCAGACAGGGAATAAGGGACATGACGCGAAGCCGATTGAGAACTATGAGCACGGCCCAAACGCCCAAGACGCCGACAAAATACCCTACCGAAAGTTGCGCCGTATAGAAAGCGGCGATGATGATGATGTGGTTCAGAATTGGCTGTGTCTTGACTCATAGGCAAACGCAAAAGCTGCGAGGCCGGAGCCAACACAAATACCCGACACCGAACCATTGAAGGACTTGAAAAAGATTGGGTTGCCATTCATGACAGCAGCGAGACCCGCTACCGCTGCAACCATGAATAGATCGTCACTATTGCTGGCCGTGGCGTTGAGGATCGTTAGAGCTCCTGCCCCGGGGATCAGCTGAAAGATAAGAATTGCCGCGAGAAGGCTTGTATAGTTTTGAATGTCAAACCTTTACGGGACTGCTGTGCATAACGTTTTCATAAGCTGCGGGCCCAATGAAGTTGGTCGCGTCAGCGCCCCGGACCTCTTCCCGTCAGCTCAATGTGATGGTTCGGCGATTTTTAGATGACCAATTCCTTCAACGATACTTTTGGTTGATAAATATCCTGCCCCAATTGCACACGGCAAAAAAACTTGTAACGCTTACGAACGTTGCAACCGCAGAACTCTTTCTTGAGTTTTACGACCATTTCGAGAGATACTGAAATAGTTTGGTCTGAAGAGGAGTGAGCACATAACCCCCAACTAAATATCCAGGCATCTCTGCCCTGAAAAAACAAGGCCATTTCAACCGGCTCCGGCAATATTGGCAGACGTTTAGAGACTGCATTCTTGACTGCGAATTTTATGTAGTCAATTTGCTTCTTAGTGAGCCCGCACGACGATGTGTCAAATTTATCCATCACAAATTTTCTGTATGAGTGCACATTTTGGGTCGGTTAGGCGCATTCCGTGTTTCCATAAGGATATAAGGATTGTGCCTGTTCAAAGTCTTTTGTCTCAGGGATAGTCTCTGTTCTAAATGATTTCGTTGGCTCTCGCTCTAAATTTTTTAATGTCGTGTTGGACCGCATCCTCGACATACAAACACAGTTTGCGCGTTATCTGGAAAGTCTTCTCCCAAGTGGTATCGTATCGGATGGCAACCTTTTGGTAAGTCTCATCCCTTAATACAGCAATCGCGATATCCTTATTCCTTCTGCTAGTTTTGATCATGGTCTGTAATTCCTATCCCGCCGGACGTTGGCAATAAGCCGCGCCGCAACCGGCGTAAATATAAACACCAGCGCTTATCGGCGTCTTCTTTGGTGCCTGGTTGGGCGCTTGTTCATGAATGAGCGGGTTGAGCATGCAACTTTAGCCCGAGGGCACCGATAACCTTCAAAATGGTATCGAAGTCTGGGCTACGTTCACCGGAAAGTGCCTTATAGAGGCTTTCGCGGGACAGTCCTGCATCCCTAGCAACTTGGGACATACCTTTGGCGCGGGCGATGTCGCCAAGAGCTTTGGCAATAAAACTGGCGTCGCCATTTGCTTCTTCGAGGCAGGCTTCTAGGTAAGCAGCCATTTCCTCTTGTGTTCTGAGATGTTCTGCAACGTC
>JBBQVT010000141.1:0-9958 GCA_038211245.1 Desulfobulbales bacterium
GAGTTGCACTGTCGGCGAGAATGTTGCGGTTATCGGACAATTGTCACTAGACTTGTCATTGCTTTATATGTTAGTGATTTCTTCAGCATTTTCCAGTGTAAATAGGGGAGTGTGATGGAAATGCCAAGTTTTATCCGGTTCCGACACCGGTTCTGTCATGAGAGCGAAGATTTTGTGGTGCAGAGACGTTTATGGGGTTGAAGGATGAGACGATTTATTAGATACGGCATCGTTCCGGTAGGGATATTCTTTATTCTCCTGATTGTGACCGTTATCCTTGTTCCGATTTTAATAAATGTGCAAAAATATGTTCCGGAAATTGAAAGGCAGATCAGCAAAGCCACAGGAAGATCGTTTTCTCTCGGTCCTGATCTCGGGGTGTCATTTTTTCCCTGGCTGAGCATTTCCTTTTCCGATATGAAAATCGGCAATCCGCCGGGGTTCATGAGTGACGATTTCATCAAGGTTCGAACCTTCGAAGCACGTATCAGGGTGTTGCCCCTCCTGAAGCAGCAGATTCAGATAAGCCGTTTTGTGGTGGGCGGTCTAGCGGTCAATCTTGAGAAGAATGATTCCGGACAGGTTAACTGGGTGTTCGAGGAGGAGGGTGAAAAGAGCACAGGGTCT
Organism: Desulfobulbales bacterium; assembly: GCA_038211245.1. Lineage (GTDB taxonomy): Bacteria > Desulfobacterota > Desulfobulbia > Desulfobulbales > Desulfocapsaceae > Desulforhopalus_A. The sequence continues at coordinate 628 of JBBQVT010000141.1, forward strand.
GAGCCGCCGGAAGTGTGGTCTCTTGCCCTTCTTTCGAAGAGACTCTCCTTTGCCCTCTTGGCGGTGACTGATGGGCAAGTGAAGTGGCATGACAGAACGCGCAACGTTCAGTATCACGTTGAAGACATAATGCTTCTTCTCAATGATTTCACCCATGATCGCCCCGTCTCTCTGGATTGCAAGGCTACTATCAATGGCCAACAGGTGGCTGCGGAGGGTAAGGTTGGGCCAATCGTTGAGAACGATAACCAGGGTGCTTTGCCGGTGGATATTTCCTTCAGTGTGGCCGGTAAATTGCGGGGGCAAATGGGTGGTAAGATCACCCCGCAGGCCAAGGCGCCGAATTTTGATTTGTCTCTGCGCCTTTCGCCATTCTCGCCCCGCGATTTTTTATCCGCCTGCGATCTGCCGTTTCCTCTAGAAGCAAAGGATTCCGAGACGTTCAGCACATCAACTTTGGAATTTATGGTTCACGGCGATGCGGAAAAATTCGCCATCGAAAAGGGCCTTGCCACTCTTGATGACTCGAAACTGAAATTTTCTCTTCTGGCCGAGAATTTCAAGAGCCCACAGGTCAATTTTACCTTTGAGCTTGATCGCATCGATCTGGATCGCTATCTGCCACTCTCCACTGCGGCAGTGCAATGCACTGAAAAGGACCCTGGGCGGGAAGAGCAGGCAGTGGCCGAGCACCTAACGTGGAAGGATTGTGCCCTTGATGGAGTCATTCACATAGGTGCATTGAAAATACATGGGGGGACCCTGACGGAGATACATCTTCCGCTTCACGCTCAGGAAGGCATCTTTACCGTGGCACCAGCCACCCTTAACACCAGCGGCGGTCAAGCAGAAGCAGCTTTTACCCTTGACCTGCAGGCCGCGGTGCCGAATATACAGACGACTCTTAAAGCCCATGGCCTCAAAGCTGAAATTCTGTTGCATGATTTTGCCGGATCGGACTCTCTGCATGGCGCCCTCTCCTCCGAGTTGGTGCTGCAGTCCGCCGGAGATAATTTTGAAACGATGAAGAAAAATCTCAGTGGCGAGGTAACGCTGCAGTTGCGGGACGGTGCCCTGGTGGGGGTGAATCTTTGCCGGATGCCGGAAATTCGCGAAAGTGGTCGGCAGAGTGCCGTTTCCGGCGATGCCTCCGGCGAGAAGCCGAGGACCGATTTCACAGAGGCCAAAAGTGTCTTCAGTATCACCCACGGCCTTGTGCAAATCCGGGAGACAAGCCTGCTTGCCCCAGCTTGCAGCCTGCAGGTAAGCGGCACCGCCGACATTGTGCAGCAGCAGCTGAAGCTCCAAATGGAAACCGGTTTTGTCACCACCGTCGTCGGTAAGGGAGGGCGCGAGGAGAGGGTGGAGCATTCCTCTCTCTTTTCTATCAGTGGTACTTTCTCCGAGCCGGAACTGAAAAACCATAAAGCTCCGACGAGTGGCGGCAATATCGGCGGTAGGAATAATGTTAAACAACTGGTAGCGCAAAAACTTTCGTCGCCGGGTGACGATGATGTCAAAAATCTGGTTGGTAAGGATCTGGTTGATCCGGCCGTTGTTGCCCAGCGTTTTGGTTTGCAGTCCGAGACCTTACGGCGCAGTGAGATGAAGAAAAAAATTCCGGTCGGTACGGGCAAGATACGCATCGGTGTTTTGCAGGAAGAGGCAACGCACCAATAAGAGGATGACAAAAATACAGGTAGCCGATCAGCTTTTGTATCTCTGGTGAAGACAGCAAAAATAAGCAGCAGCGTCGATTACCGTGTCGGCTGGATGGTCGCTGCCGGATCCCTTCGCACTGCATCATGGCGGAAACAATCGACGATATGGTCATTCACCATGCCCACCGCCTGCATGAAGGCATAGCATATGGTTGTGCCGACGAAGTTGAATCCGCGTCGCTTCAAATCCCTGCTCATCGTGTCGGACTGATCGGTCCGGGCCGGTACCTCGGCTATGGAGTGCCACTCGTTTAGCCGGGGTGTGCCATCGACAAAGCGCCAGAGATATGCGTCCAGGGTGGCGAATTCCTCTTGAATATTCAACACACCCTGGGCGTTTTTAATCGCTGATGCTATCTTCAGGCGGTTGCGGACAATGCCCGGATCGGCCAGCAAACGCTCGACGTCAGGTTGAGAATAGGCGGCGATTCTCGCAACATCAAAGGAATGAAAGGCCTTGCGATAGTTCTCCCGTTTTTTGAGGATCGTCAGCCAACTCAAGCCAGCCTGGGCACCCTCTAGTATCAGCATCTCAAAGAGATGTCGGTCATCATGGGCAGGAACGCCCCATTCGCAATCGTGGTAGGCTTTATAAAGGGTATCGTCACCACACCAGGAACATCGGTGTTTTATCGAAGTTTCCATGCACACAAGAATAAATGCGAATGAGTGGGTAAAAGGCCTATCTGTTATTTTCCAACACCCCGTCGCGCAGGGTGAAACAGTGGTCCATCCGCTCTGCCAGAAGGGTATTGTGGGTAACCATGATCGTGCTCAGTTTGCGTTTGCGACAGAGATTGTGGAGGAGTTCAAAGACCAGGTTGCCGGCCCGCGAATCGAGATTGCCGGTCGGTTCATCGGCAAACAGCAGATCCGGTTGCATGACCAACGCCCGGGCTAGGGCGGCCCGCTGCTGTTCTCCGCCGGACAGTTCGAGTACCTTGTGGTTGGTGCGATGGCCGAGTTCCACCTGTTCGAGGAGGTCGTGGGCCGGACCCGCCATTTCCTGCCTGCTTTTTCCGGCAATGAGACCGGGAATCATCACATTTTCCAGGGCTGTGAAATCAGGCAGGAGATGGTGGAACTGAAAGATGAAGCCGATCGCCGCATTACGAAAGTTTGCGAGTTCCTTCGATGATTTGGTCAGCAAAGGCTGGTCGCGGTAAAATATCTCGCCACCGGTAGGCAGATCGAGGGTGCCGAGGATCTGCAGGAGGGTGGTCTTGCCGGAACCCGAGGCGCCGATGACTCCGGTCATCTCACCGGGTTCGACGGTAAGGGTAACCCCCTTCAGCACGGTCACGGTATTATCCCCCATGCCATAGGTTTTGGTAACATTGTGGGCGGAAAAGAGGGCCATTATGATAACACCTCGGCAGGCTGGACGGTGGAAGCCTTCCACGAAGGATACAGGGTCGCAAGCAGTGTGATGACGATGGAGCTGACGGCAATGATGGTGACATCGAGCGGCAGCACCTTGATGGGCAAGGTAGTCATCGGATAGACGTTCGAGGGCAGTTCGATGAATTTGTAGTGTGACAGAAGCTCGCATAGTCCGAGACCACCGGCGACTCCCAGGGTCGTCCCGGCCACAGCGATGACCATTCCCTGCAGGAAGAAGATGCGCATGATGGCCTGCGAGGTTGCCCCCATGGACTTGAGAATCGCAATGTCCTTGCTCTTTTCCATAACCACCATTACCAGGGCGCTGATGATATTCAGGGCCGCCACCAGGATAATCAAGGCAACGGCGATAAACATGCCGATTTTCTCAAGTTTGAAGGCGGCATACAGGTTGCGATTCATCATCATCCAGTCCTTGGCGATGAAGCCCGGGCCGATTTTTTCGGTGATCCTGGCGGCGATTCGATCGGCAATATTCAAGTCACTTCTCTGCACCGCCACCTCAATGCCGTGGACGATATCTTCAACGCCGAGAAAGCGTTGGACTTCGGTAATGGACATGTAGGCCAAGGTTGAATCGTACTCAAACATGCCGGTTTCAAAAATCCCGGATATCCGGCAGGTCTTGATCTTCGGGATGATACCCATGGGAGTGAGCGGACCGGAGGGGGAGATCAGTTTCACTTTATCATCAACCTGCACCCGGAGATCGCTAGCCAGATTTTTCCCGAGAATAATGTTGGGGATGGTGCCGGTATCCGGGCCGTTCACCAGATCATCAACCGTGCCTTTGATCATCTGTTTGGGCAGGCTTATGACATTTTTCGCCGTTTCCGGGTCAATGCCCCGGAGAACCACGCCATTGCCGCTGCTGGTACTGCTGAGTAGGGTCTGGGCATACAGGTAGGGGGTTGCCCCGGCAACACCGCTTACGGTGAGAAGACGATCCCTGGTAAGTTCATAATCCTTTATCGATCCTCCCAGGCGCTGCACGATGATGTGCGAATTCACCCCGAGGATCTGGTCGCGCAGGCCGTCGGTAAAGCCGGAGAAGACCGCCAGGACAACTATCAGGGCGATGACTCCGACGGTGATGCCACCCACGGAAATAAGCGAGATCAGGGAGATAAAACCATGCCGATGTTTGGCCCGGAGATAGCGTAAGCCGATAAACCATTCGAACATCATAAGGTTTTTCCCGGCGCCGGTTTTTCACCTGCTTCGTTCCTTTCGGTCTGCAGTCCGGCCTCGGGTTTCAGATGGGGAAAGAGAATGACGTCACGGATTGAGGGGGCATCGGTGAGAAGCATGACTAAGCGGTCGATGCCGATGCCTTCGCCGGCGGCCGAGGGCATGCCGTATTCCAGGGCGCGAATATAGTCGGCATCCAGCTCGGGGTGGATCTCCTCGTCGTCGCCGCGGTCGGCGATCTGTTTTTCAAAGCGGGCCAGTTGGTCGCGGGGATCGTTCAGTTCGCTGAAACCGTTGGCCAACTCACGGCCAGTGATGAAAAGCTCAAAGCGATCGGTAACTGTCGGGTCTTTATCATTGCGTCGCGCCAGCGGTGAGACTTCGGTCGGATAGGAGGTGATGAAGGTCGGATTGATGAGTTTTTCCTCGACCAGCAGTTCAAAAAGTGCGGTCTTGGCCTTACCCGGGCCGGCGCTGTCATCCAGTTTGATACCCTTTTCCTTGGCAAGCGCCAGTACCGCCGCGCCGTCGGCGAGGATTGCCGGATTGATTCCGGCCACCTGGGTCAGGGCCTCATCCATGCTCAGTTTTGTCCACGGGGGTGTCAGGTCGACATCTGTTCCCTGGTAGGTAATGTGCATCGTGCCGTTGACCTGCATGCAGATATCGGCAATCATCTCCTCGGTGAGGGCGATGAGGTCAGTATAGGTGGCATAGGCCTGATAAAACTCCAGCATGGTGAATTCGGGATTATGCCGGGTTGACAGACCTTCGTTCCGGAAATTGCGGTTGATCTCAAAAACCCGCTCAAAGCCGCCGACCAGGAGTCGCTTCAGGTACAGTTCCGGGGCGATGCGCAAAAAGAGGTCCATGTTCAGGGCATTGTGGTGCGTCTTGAATGGCCTGGCCGTGGCGCCGCCGGGAATCGGCTGCATCATCGGCGTCTCAACTTCCATGAAGTTGCGAGCGTTGAGATGTTCCCGCACCAGACGGATAATTTCGACCCGTTTTCTGAATATATCCCTGGCCTCCGGGGTGACAATGAGATCGACATAACGTTGCCGGTAGCGAGTCTCGACATCGGTCAGGCCATGCCATTTATCCGGCAGAGGGCGCAGGGATTTGGAGATCATGACGATTTTTGCCGCCTGGATCGACAGTTCCCCGACCTTGGTCTTGAACAGGGAACCTTCAACGCCGACAATGTCGCCGATATCCCATTTCTTGAAGGTTTCGAATACTACATCCCCCAAGATGTCGAGTTTGACATAGACCTGGATCTGGCCGCTGCTGTCGGCGACGGTGCAAAAAGCCGCTTTGCCGAATTTACGCATGGCCATGACCCGCCCGGCAACGCTGTAGATGCTCCCTCCCGGTTCGGCTTCCTGCGCCTGTAGGGCAGCGCCTTTGGGCAGGAGTTCGCCTGCCGAATTGGCGGGTTTGAAGCTGTTTATATACAGTTTTACACCTAACTCCGCGAGGGAATCAGCTTTTTCTTTACGTTGAACGAGGGTTTGATTTTCTTCACTCATGATGAACGCTCTTTGCAGGGTATAGGATTTGATACGTGGGCAATGATAAAAAAGAGGGCAGGATTGCCATTGGAAATAGTCTTGAGTCGCTTTGAAAAAATAAATACAAGTTCTGACCCCTCAAGAAAGTTCTGAGAAGAGTGGCCATAATTTTTTGTGATGCGACGTATCCTCTTTGAGGGCTAGGAATTACCGGGAAACGACAAATCTGTCAATTTATTTCCCCAAACGAGGCGCACGGAGTTGGCCGACACCCGGTTGGTGCCAAAGCGATACTGGTGGATCAGCAGCATTTCGCCGCCTGCAGTGGTCGCAACAACGTTGACCCAGCGGGGGAATTCAAATCTGTAGAAATCCTGGGATTTGCCGGTTCGGCCGCAACGCACCCTGCTTGCGACCATCTGCAAGAGCGGATTGGCCAACAACGTTCTTGGTTTATCGATCTGCCAGCCTTCGGATTGTTTAGGAAAACACATTGTTATTATTGAAATATTTGATGATGGATGGGTATAAATCTTTTCTTTGCAAAATGGAATGTTACCACGCCTCCAGGGAAGAGGCCCGGGGAAAAAGGTTCTCGGCACGTTCATTCCTCTATAAATTAAGTTAAAATAAATTATATGTATTAAAATGTATTTAAAATGCTTTTTTGTTTGCACATGACTCCGTTTTAGAATATACAATCAGTAATTAAAAGCATGTAGATACCGTATGATGGGTGTGCGTAACAGTGCTAGTAAAGATTTTCCACTCTAATGTTTGCCTTGTCGTTTTAAAAAGTAACAAGCGATCGATGACTCTCGTTGCCACACAGCAAAAAAATCAGGAGGTGATTATGTCTTTGAAAACGCATAAACTCCAGGTCCTAAGTATTCTCCGGGATAATTTGCGGCAGAGTCCACCGCAACTGGTAGCCTCAACCGCCATTGCCGGGCAGATGAATATGAATCTGCTGGAGTTGCAACAGGTGCTGAAAAGCATGGAAGGGATGGGGGTGATCGAGACCGATCCCGATCAGCAATACAATCTCATCACCCGAGAAGGGCTGATGTGGTTTATGCAACAGCAACACTGACTCTCATATTTCATAGGGTATGGTGCATAAATTGTTACGCCGGGAAGCTCTTTCATCTTGGCAGGTAATTGCTGTAAAGTATAGAGGAAAAAAATTGACTTTGATGGTTGTGAGTTAATAATTTGCAATTAATTCAACATGGAAAAATCAAATCAACACACATATGACCATTATATCAAGGCATTAATGGATATAAGCCAGGCGATTACCTCGGATCTTTTTCTCGAAGATCTGTTTAAACTTATCGTTATGGTAACGGCTCGGGTAACCGGAGTTGAGATCTGTTCTCTGTGGCTGGTTGATGAAAATGAAAATCCACCCCTGGTGAGATTGAAGGCAACCCAATCAATCGATGCCGATTATGTCAAAGACCGGGTGCTCAGATTGCATGAAGGCGTTGTCGGCTATGTGGTTTCCACCCAGAGGCCGTTGGTGATTGATAATGTCTTGAAAAACGAGAGGTTCAAGGAAAAAGAGATGGCCAGAAAGCTCGGCCTGGTCTCAATGGTTGGTGTGCCACTGCAGGGTAAGGAGGAAAAGGTCGTCGGAGTTCTTAACTGTTTCACTATCAAACCCCATGTCTTTTCTGAAACAGACATCAATATGCTGACCGCTGTTGCTAGTCAGGCAGCGGTGGCCATCCACAACACTGAGCTCATCATCAAAACCCGGGTTATTGAGCAGGAATTAAAATCGAGAAAAGTTATTGAGAGAGCGAAAGAAATTCTGATGCATAGAAGAAATATGAATGGTGAGGAGGCCTATTGCTGGATTCGCAAAAGAAGCATGGATACCCGGAAGTCAATGCACGACATAGCCGAAGCGATTGTTCTCTCTGATGAACTCTAACCGTTTATTCTTCCGAGGAGGTCGGCATCTCTTGGACGATGCTATTCGTCGGCGATTTATTTCTTGACAAGAATATTAAGTAAAGCTACAAAAATAAATATTATATAACTGCAGACCCACAACGGCGTGGGCTTGGCAGCTTTCAAGACAAAGGCGTCTGTTTCCTCACACTGGGGCAGACGCTTTTTTTGTTTATACGCAGGTTTAAGCAGTTAAAGCTCTGTCCATAGATAAATGATGTACGATGAATGGAGGTGCTGCATGCGTTTTGACAAAATTAATGATGTACTGGGAACTGCCAACAGAGGAAATCCTGCCGAATCAGGGCTTTGCACTTTATGTCGTGCCGATTGCACGGGCAAATGTGAAACCTGGAAATCCAGTTTGGTCGGACGAAAGCTTCTCTATCCCCGTGATTTTGGTTTAGTAACGGCGGGTGCCAACAACACCACCCACGTTGGTGTTTCCTACAACTCCCTGCGTATCCAGGGTTATGCCTACGGCTCAGTGGGCCTAGGTGAGGGGATGACCCACAACCCCGACGATTGTATCTTCCCCAATGTTGATCTGAGCACCGAGTTCGGCGGTAAAATCAAGACAAAGAGTCGTCTCCCTTTGATGACCGGGGCCCTGGGATCAACCTTTATTGCCGCCAAATATTGGGATTCCTTTGCCGTTGGTTGTGCCCTCACCGGCATTCCCATCGTTATCGGCGAGAATGTCGTCGGTGTTGACAAGGAATCAACGATCACCGGCGGGCGGATCAAGAAATCGCCGGAACTTGATCGCCGCATCGATATCTATCTGCGCTATTTTGACGGGTACGGCGCGATAATCGTACAGATGAACGTCGAAGATACCCGCAATGGTGTCGCCGAGTATGTTGCCGAGAAATACGGCAATAAATGTATTATCGAGTTGAAGTGGGGGCAGGGCGCGAAAAACATCGGTGGGGAAATCCAGGTTACCAGCCTCGATTATGCACTCTTCCTGAAAGAGCGTGGCTATGTCGTCGATCCCAATCCGGCCTTGCCGGAGGTCAAGGAAGCCTTTGCCAAAGGGGCCATCAAGTCTTTTGCCCGCCACAGTCGTCTCGGTGGCACTCATCTCGATTCCGTCGCTCTGGTTCGTGAAGATTTCATGAAATCCGTTGACTATCTGCGCAGCCTCGGCTTCGAACGCATTTCCTTGAAGACCGGTTCCTACGGTATGGAAGAATTGGCCATGGCTATCAAGTTTGCATCGGATGCCAACCTCGATCTTCTGACCATCGACGGTTCCGGTGGTGGTACCGGCATGAGTCCCTGGAACATGATGCAGAGCTGGGGCGTACCGTCCATCAATCTGCATTCCAAGGCCTATGAGTATGCCGGCATTCTGGCCGCAAACGGCAAAAAGGTGGTTGATCTCTCCTTTGCCGGCGGATTTGCCCTGGAAGACAGCATTTTTAAAGGATTGGCCCTTGGTGCTCCCTACGTCAAGATGATCTGTATGGGTCGGGGCATCATGATTCCTGGATTCCTGGGTGCCAACATTGAAGGCGTTCTGAATCCTGAGAG
>JBBQVT010000142.1:0-9693 GCA_038211245.1 Desulfobulbales bacterium
TTCGACATTCTGCGGGTCGCCGAACTGGTCGGTAAAGCTGCGCATCGGCAGCCAGAAACGGGGGAAATCGATGGGGGTCAGTTCTTCTTTGTCGCGAAAGCGCAAGCGTGGGGCGGTATCATCGCCACGGTCAAGATAAACAACGGCCCGGGCGCCGAGATTGGCCGCATGTTGCCAGTTGCCGCCGGAATCAAGATCCATAAGGACAATGCTGCCGCTCATGGTCTTGCCGTTAAGATCCTCAAGTCGCCCCGCACCTCCATAGACAATTTTGCCCCGCAGCCCTTCGGCAGGGGTGGTTTCCGGGGCCAGGGCATTGGCAAAAAGGGGCTGGATAGGTATCTCGTTGCCGTCTATGGCAAAGGTGGCAGAGATAAAGAAGCGAACCGGTGTCGTGAAGGTCTGTCGGCCGACAGTAGCCTGTAACCTCTCCGGCAGCGAGGTAAAGACAGCCTGCACATAGTCGGCGCCGGCCATTTGGCCCGGGCTTCCTGTGCTCCGGTCCGGACTGCTGCTCATAGCTCGCAGATGCTCAAGGACGTCCGGAGCACCTGCCTGACAGGTCAGCGCCGGGAGACAGAGAAGCAACAGGGGCAGGATGAGACTAAGGAAGCGCGGGTTCATGGCGTTCCTGGATGGTGCCGAGAGAAATGTTCAGTTCGTCGCGGTGTTCGATCTTATCGATCCGGCCATCAAGGATCCACACCACGCGGTCGGAGACGCTGAGCATCTTGAAGTCGTGGGTGGCGGAAATAATGGTCACTTTGCGTTCCCTGCTCATTTTCTGGAGCAGGGCGATAATCTCTCCGCCGGTTGCGGAATCGAGGTTGCCGGTTGGTTCGTCGGCCAGGATGATGGCCGGATCGTTGGCGAGAGCCCGGGCTATGGCCACCCGCTGCTGTTGCCCGCCGGAGAGTTCCGAGGGTTTGTGCAGGAATCGTTCGCCCAGGCCGACATCGGCCAGGAGTTTGCGGCCTTTTTCGACCGCACGGTCACTGTGCATACCGGCAAAGATCATCGGCAGGGTGACGTTTTCCAGGGCGGTCATTACCGGGATGAGGTTGAAGGTCTGAAAAATGTAGCCGATTTTCCGGTTACGCAGCCAGGCCAGTTCATAGGCATCGAGTTGCGAGATATCGACCTCGTCGATAAAAACCCGACCGGAGGTCGGTTTGTCGAGTCCGCCGATGATATTGAAAAGGGTGCTCTTGCCCGATCCCGAGGGACCCATGATTGACAGGTATTCGCCGGTGGCGACGTTCAGATCCACGCCTTTCAGCACCTGAACCGGCATTTTGCCAAGGGCAAAGGCCTTGGTTACCCCGACAACGCGGATGATATCGTGTGTATCCATCAATATTCTTCCTTCATGACGATAACCGGTTGCAGTTTTGCCGCCAGAATTGCCGGATAGAGAACGCCAAGGATCGACAGTCCGATGCCGATTCCCCAGGCCTGGGAAGCCTGGGCCAGCAGCGGTGCAAGGCTGATGCCGGTGCAGTTCAGGGATTGATACTGCAGCATCGCTGCACCCCAGGCGGCAAATAAACCGAGAATGGAACCGGCCCCGGCACCCAAAAGTCCAAGGATGGCCGCTTCCAGGAGAAACAAGCGGAGGATGATGCGGTCAAGCGCTCCCAGACATTTCATTATGCCGATTTCCCGGAAGCGCTCGGTAACCGACATGAGTTGCGCGTTGACGATTCCCACGGTGCAGACGAGAAGGGAGAGGATCATCAACCACAGTTCCTTGGGGCCGGCATTGATAACCGCTTGCGCCGCATCAAAGACATATCCGGCCTGGGTCAGGAGGGGTAGGGCAATCTGGCCGTGCAACCGGTAGAGTTCCCTGGCAATGGCGGTATTGGTCAGGGTGAAGCTCAGAAAGGCGATGGCCAGCAGGAGGCTGAAGGCAGTAATCAGAGAACGGAAAAAGCGTAAACGCAGGCTGGAAAACGCCATCTCCAAGGACTTTTTCCAGGGGAGAACGATTTGCCGCGAAATATTTGATCTGCTGCGCCTGTTCTCTGGTTCCGACATAGGCAACCTGCACATTCTCTTTACATGGCAGGAGATTCTGGCCACGTTTTACCTAAGAATAGTTATTGATTTGATGATTGCCAGCTCGAAATTCGGCGAACCATCAAGAAAAATCTACCGACTGTCGCGGAAAATCCTCAAGCAGATGTCGGTAATGGCACAAGCGGATTCCCGGACGGTTGCGGAGACTCGGCAAGAGTGCGTCGAGAAATGCAAAGGCCGCAGCATTCATGCGTTGGTGGTGAATCATCAGTCCGGCAAGCCCTGTTGCAAGGGCCTGATCGAGTTCGCTGAGCATGGCCTGCCAGTCGGCATCGGCGCTGACCTCTTTACGGGTATGCAGATCGACGTTGGCGGGCAGATCCGGCAATCCGGAAAGTGAGGGGAATTTGGCGCCCCGGTACCTTGAGATGGCCAGGAATCCGAGTTCCTTCAGGATATGCATGGTGTCCTGATCAAGGCGGTTCCAGGGCGGAGTGAAGACCGGCAGGAAATGGGCGCCGAGGATGGTCTCGAGTTTATCCCGGCCACGAATAATGTTCTGCCGCTTTTGTTGGGAGGTGGCAGCGGCGCCGAATTCCTGCTTTTTCTCCCCGGCGGATTGGTGATTGTGGTGGTTCCAGCCATGTTGATGCCAGGCGAAAAGGTGCTGTTTGCCGTGTATGTGGCCGCACATGGCGTCCCAACGTGATCGATTGAACCAGGCCGGAACGATGGCCGCACACAGCGGGGTATCATGGCGGGCAAAGAGTTCCAGGAGCAGATCTTGTTTGGCGGAGGGGATGGCTACGTCGTCGGCTCGGAAAAAGACCCTCACTGCTGGATGGCGGTCGAGGATTTCCTCGATACGCCGGTCAATATCGGCGGGTATGTGCAGCCAGAGGGGGGATACTTTGTTCGAGACTATCATGCCGGACTCTCCTTGTCGGTCAGGCGCAGAATAATGGCCGCGCTTTCTTGGTCTCCCTGCAGGCGAAGGCTTGCGGCCGAATGAGGGGGAGTGGATATGGCGTTTTTCATGATGTCGGCAAGCTTTGCCGGCGCGAGGTCCTCTGCCTCCAGAATGGAGAGATAGCCGGCCTCGGCCAGAGCGGTGAGACGCATACGCTGCTCCCGGTTCTGGTCAAAGGGGTACATCAGTCCGGTCGTGCTGCAGGTGAGAAGATTCATGGTGGTATTATAGCCGGCCATGCTGACGGACAGGTCGCAGGCCAGCACATGATCGGCGAATCGCGGCGTAAAATCATCTATAAACACGTGGCGTTGGCCGTGGCAGCGGGCCTCGAGGCGGGAACGCAAATCGGCACCGGCATGCGGCCCGGTGAACATGATGAGCTGGTGCGGCAGTTTTTTTTGCAGAAGAATACTTGCCTCAAGGCTCGCCTCAAGGAGTTCTTCACCCACCGTGCCGCTGCCGGCACTGACGAGAATAATCCGGGCATCGACGTCCAGTCCAAGAGCCTCCCTGGCTGAGCGCTTATCGGAAAGGGTCGGACCCTCGGCGACGTAACCGGTATACCACACCGGGCAAGCGATGTCCTGCATCCGCGAAAAGGTTTGGTCGAGCCGGATGAGATCCGGGTCGGAGTGCACCAGGACGCCGTCAAAATATGGGTTGAGCCATTTGAGTACCTTCTTCTCGAAACCCGCCTGATCCTCCTTTTCCACAAGAATGTCGCGCACGCTGCACAGGGTGACGGCGGGCTGTTGCCGGGCCTTATTGGCGATCAGCATGGGCAGAAGTTCCCGGGCAAAACGCTTGCGGCCAAAGGGGAACATTTCCACGAGAATAACCTCTGGACGCACTTCGTGGAAAATCTCCAGCAAAAGTTTTTCACGGGCTTGCCAGGTGCTCTCAAGATCGGCTTCTAGGTCCACGGTCTGCACCGTTTGAAACTGGCTGTCCATTTTCAGGGCCGGCATCGGATGGTGTCGGACATTGGCCGGTAGGGACAAGGGTACTGTCGGGCCGCCGGTAGTCAGGTGCACGGTGGCTGGAGCCAGGGCCCGGTCGATGGCCAGGCTGCGGAACAGGTGGCCGATGCCAAGAACATGCTGGGTATAGTGCAGGACGTTCATTGGCTTTCGATGTTGGTTTGGAGGATGGAAAGTTTTGCGCCGTCCTGGCTGAGCAGGTGCAGAGCCCTCTTGGCCACCAGGGTTGAATTTTCCGGCAGGAACGGGGTATTTTCCAGATGGTTGAGGAGTATTTTGATTACCCCGAAATGGGTGATGAAAAGTATGCGTTGACCGTTGCGGCTGTAGGTGGCACGGTCAATGGCCTTATATGTTCGGGCAAGGACAACTCTCCGGCTTTCCCCCTCCGGAGGAGTGAAATCCCAGCCCAGCCTTTCCTGGGCCTCAATGCTTCCGGGTGACTCGGCGCTGATCTGTTTCAGGGTCTGCCCCGTCCATTTTCCCCAGTCCTGTTCCCGCAGATCTATGTCAATGTCGTGCGCTTGTCCCGGTAAAAGCAGGTGGCAGGTCTCTCTGCAACGGCTGAGACTACTGGTCACGATATGGTCCCACGGGCCGTAGCGGCTGAGGAGTTGCTGCCATGACTTGACCGGCAAAGCGGCACTATCGAGGGGAATATCACGAATGCCCTGGATCTGTTTGTTGCGATTCCAGGCGGTCGGGCCATGTCGCAGCAGTCCGATAATGTTCATAATCGCCTCCGGGCGCAGATATTTTCCATAACCGCAAACATTGTTTTGTAGTTGGTGGCCACGTCGTGCATTCGATGCACCAGCTCTCTGGCCTCCTGGGAATATCTGTCCCGCAATTCACTGTCGGTCAACAAGGAAAAAAGTGCTCCGGCAAAATCCGGCAGAGAAAAGGGTGGAACAATCCTCCCGGTTTCTTTGTCGGCCACTACCTCCGGGGCGCCGTCATGACTGGTGGCCACCACCGGCAGGCCGCAGCATTGGGCCTCCAGGTAGACCATGCCGAGAGATTCATTGATGCCCGGGAAGGCAAAGACATCTCCGGCGTTATAGATCCCGTGCATCTCCGCAGCCGGGATGCGGCCGGCAAAGGTATATGCTCCCGGAAGCAGGCGACGAGCCTGTTCCTCCAGACGAGCCCTTCCAGGCCCATCGCCTGCGATGAGGAGGTGCAGATCATTGATACCCGGGCGTATTCTGGCACAGGCCTCGATGACGAAGGCGATGCCTTCTTCCTTGACTCCAGGGCGCATCATCGCCGCCGTTACCACCACCCGTTTTTCCTGCAGGCTAAGTTTGGAACGTATGCTGTGGCGCAGTGCCGGGTCCATGGGGAAGGACTGGGTGCGAATACCCGGCCTGATGTAAGTAATGCGCTCTGCCGGGAGAAGTCGCCGCAAGTTCTCGACATCCCGGAGTTTGTTGACAAAGATCATGTCGGCATGCTGCAGGGCTCGCCTGTTGAGATGAAAGCCAATCCAGGTTTTTAATTGTTTTCGATACTTGGTGGCGTAGGATGCGGCGAGAATGAAGTAGGGAAGATTATTACGGCGTGACAGCAGCGGGCCGATGAGATCCGGGCCGCGGTAGTAGGTGTGGTAGGTCAGCCAGCAGTCGGGTCGCCTGAGTTTCAGAGCTTTATCGCCATGCCAAGCCTGGCGGAGGGTGTTAAGCCAGGCCTGGGGCCGGAGATAGATCCACTCCATGGACTGGTCGAGGGGGATGAACGCATCATGCCCTTCGGTCTGCATGGCACTGAATACGTCCCTGGCAATGGATACCAGGCCGGAAGAACGATCATGGTTCAAGGCCCGGAAAGAGGGGTAGAAGGCGATGCGCATTGCCTGCACCCCTCTTACAGTTTGGTGAGGTTGCGGTAAAGAGCCACCAGGACCTCGATCAGCTGTTTGTTGTCGAATACCTGGCTGACCCTCTCTCTGGCGGCAGGAATAATTCGCTGTCTGAGCTCCTGGTCGGTGACAATGCGTTTTAAGGTCTGGGCGAATTCCTGCGGCCTACTTGCATCGGTTAACATACCGGTAACTTCGTGTTCCACAAGCTCAGGGATACCGGAAACCCTTGTACCCACCACCGGAACGCCGAGGGCCATGCTTTCCGCAAGAACATTGGGAATGCCATCGCGGTCACCGCTTTTAGCGATTCTGCAGCCAAGGACGAAGCAGTCGGCCTTTTGAAATATCTCCAGCACCTGTTCATGTGCCAGGGTGCCGGGCAAGGTGACCCTTTCGGTCAACCCCAGGTCGCGGATTTTCCTGGTGATGGCCTCCTTGTCATCGCCATCGCCGATGAGGATATAGTGAAAGGGGAAATCTTCTTTAGCCAACAGGGCCAAGGCTTCGAGAATGTCCGGCACACCTTTTTTTTCAACAAAGCGGGCGATGGTGATGAAGGTGTAGGGAGGGCTGGGGGTCCGCTTCACACTATGGGCAAAAAACAACTGAAGATCAATGCCGTGGTAGACGCAGTGCACTTCTTGACGATGGTCGACCAGATTTTCAAGATACTCTTTGTTGTACTTGGTGCAGGTAACCACGAAGGCCGCTTTGGCAATCTTCTCGGCAAGCTGCGTCTTATCCGAGGTGTAGATGTCTTTAGCGTGGGCTGTAAAACTGAAGGGGATGCCGCTGATTTCCGATGCGAACATGGCAACGGAGGTGGGGCTGTGGGCAAAATGGGCGTGCAGGTGCGCGATATTTTTGCCTTGGGCGTGATGCACAAGATATGCCGCCTGAAAGAAATGCTTGAAGGTCATGGGGTTGCGGTTGCGCAGGAATCGCCGCCAGGCAAGGCCAAAGGCGCGCCGGTAGCCAGATCGGAATTTCATTGCGGTACTGAGATTGGGCCAGAGAAAACGGTGCAGAGCCAGCCAAAATTCGCTGGGCAGATAGGTTACCGCCGCGCCGATACTCTGCACCGACTTGTGGGTGAAAGACTCGCGAGGATTGCGCATGGAGAAGATGTGGACGGTGATTCCCTGTTCTTCCAGCAAACGAATTTCATTGGAAATGAAGGTTTCGGAAATGCGCGGATAGCCTTTCAGCACCATGCCCATGACGGGTTTTGCGGTATTCATGGCATATCTCCAAATGTCCGGATGCGGTTGTTGATGACATCAAAAGCGGTCATGGGGAATTCACGCAGCAGCGTTTCATATTGGGGTGCGTTTTCCAGGAGGCGGCGGATCTTGCGGTGCATGCCGTCGGCATCAACCTCTTCCCAGGGAATATACTCCAAGAGGCCCTTGGCGGCGAAGATGCGGGCGCGGATCAATTGTTCTTCTCTCGGGATGCTGCGAGGAATGACAAGGGATGGCCGGGCGGCACAGATGATCTCGCACATGGTGTTGTAACCGCCCATGGTTACCACGCAGTCGGCGGCCAGGATAGCCTTTTCCATCTTGCGGTAGAATTTTACGATCCGCACTTTGAGTTTGTGGGCACGGGCCGCCAGTCGGTCATACAGGTTCTCAGCCAGCAGAGGGCCGGTGATGATCATCGAACGTAATTGCAGATGCGGCAGGGTCTCAAGCATGGTCAGATAGGTGTCGAGTACCTGGTAGCCGTCGCCGCCGCCGCCGGTAGTGACCAGCACGAATTTCTCATCCGGTTCAATGCCCATGGATCGTCGCAGGCGGGGGCGATTCTGGATGCGGGGGATGTGCCGGGGGATATAACCGGTGAAATGAATTTTCGGGGCGATATGCTCGGGGATGGCGTATTCCTTGATGGGATCGTAGACCTGCCGACTCCCATAGACCCAGATTTCCGAATAGAGCTCTTCCAGTGCCTGGTAAATTTTCTTTTCCTTCCACTCCTCAATGGTATTTTCGGGACTGTCCATTATATCGCGAAGGCCAAGAACTACCTTGGTCGTTGGGGAGTTCTCGTGCAGCCAGCGCAATGTCGGAACTACCTCGTTTTTTAGCCCGAGTGGGGCTTTGTCAACCAGGAAAAGAGCGGGGCGAAATGCCTCGGCCGTGGCCAAAATGATGCTTCGGCGAATGGCCAGGGCCAGGGCCGGTTCGACTTTGATGGAGTGCGGCAGGTAGAGATCATTGTCACGTTTGATCATGCCGGGGATACGCACAAAATCGATGCCATAGGGAATATCGAACCTGCCGACGAGGGGTGATCCGGTAAGGATGATGATATTGTGCTCGTCAAGGAGGATGTTCTGGGCCAGTGCCAAAGTACGGCGAATATGGCCCAGACCGTAGGTATCGTGGGAATACATAAGGATATTCATGATTGTTCCTGGTCCTGGGGAAACTCTTACGGGACTGTAAGCTGCAAATGAGGACCTTATACCATATCCATCACGCCTGCAATGCAGTAAGTGTTTTCAGGCTTTCGCCGGTTTTAACCGGGGATTTCCGACGGTGTTGAAACATTATGCCCTCACAATGGGCAATTCTCAAAGAGATGCGATTCGTGAGGTTTGAGGCAAAGAGTGAAACAACCTGATGAGGAACTTCAGAGAAATAAGTGACCGGGATGAGAGGATTTGAACCTCCGACCAAAAAGTCGGATATGTAATTTATTATATTGGTTTTTACTTTCGAAAACCGGCGCCAGCTTTGGACAACTTATGGACAACTTGTTAGGGCCACATTAAACGCCCCAGCCATGAAGTACAGTGTTTTCAGCTAGACAGAATGAATTATTTTGTCTCATGGCGGGATTATTAGAAGATTGTTTCAATCCCCTTGCGATGAATTATGTTTAACAGCGTGAGTGCCGCGCCTGTCGGATGTTTTGCCCCGCGCTCTAATTGCGACACATACCCTGGTGTTAAGTTCAAGTAATGAGCAAACACCGCTTGGCTCATGTGTGCTTGTTCGCGCATCGCTCGGATTTCTACACCGGTCAACGCTTCTGCCGGGATTTTTTCTTCTACACCGAGGTGACGCATGGTTATTTTTCCGTAAGAGGCCTCATCCAAAACGCCAGCATGTCTCATGTCCTTCGCTGTTTCAAGCATTGCGATGGCCAGTCGACTGGGTTTTTTATTTTCTTTCGTCATAGGGCACCTCCTGTAAAAATCACTCCTTTATTGCGGTTTCAATGTGTTCGCTGTCCGCTTCCAGCCAACCCGCCGCGATTTCCTTTAATGTTGTCAGCTCGTTCTATGGACTATAGTACTATGTACTATAGAAATTGGCTTGGTTTGTAAAGATGTTATGTAAAAAGATGGCGAATTTTTCTGCCTTTAGTTGCCCTAACGGGACATTTTGAAAATTGTTACCACAACAACATTAGACAAAATGACGATCTTCCCCCCTGCATCTTGTAAAAAGGTCCGATTACACAGCAGGACGAAAAAAGAAGCCGCAGGAATTGAAAGATGCCGGAAATCCGCTCCGGCGTGCCAGGCCGGTCTTCCGACGAGCATTCTCGGAGGGTCCATTCTCAGACCGGCCTGGAACGCCTCCGCTACCTGCAGTGGTAACTCAGTGAAGGGGATCGGTGGAGCAGTTTGAACGTTCTTCGTCGTTCTAGGAGGTTGTGGGAAATCTCCGTTTTCCACTTGACATTACTTATCATGGATGTAACTATTCAGGTCATTTTTTTCTACTCTGATTTTTGTCGGGACTAACTGATTCGTCCATGGTAACATCCTTGGCATGAATGAAGCAATTACATGCCAAGGTCGACTCATCCAGCAATCAGATCTCCGTTGGTTACGC
>JBBQVT010000143.1:0-9642 GCA_038211245.1 Desulfobulbales bacterium
GATAAAGAATGCGACATAATGCGGCGGTGAGAATGGATTTTCCCGCATCGGAGCATGTTCCCTGGAACATGATTGATTTTGCTTTCTTTTTCGCGCTAATTTTTCCTTTTTTACCGGGGAAATAGGCCTGCAATACCACAACAAGCTGCTCATTTTCCTTTTTGCTGCGCACGGCAATACGAAAAAAGGAATCACCCAGACCGGTATAGTTGGCGCATACGCGGATCATGATCCCATGTTCCAGGCAGAACCTGGCGAGATCGGCGGCCTTGCCGCTGCCTAAAATCTTTACGAACAGATAATTGGCGGCCGCCGGATACACCTTCAACTGAAGAATTGCCGCAAGTTCTTGTTGCAATTCTTGCCGCAGCTCATGGCAAACATCCCGCGTCTTTTTTTGATAGGCAAGATCCCTCAGGGCCATGGCCCCGAATTCCTGGGCAAGGGTGTTGACCGTCCAGGGTGGCAGGTTGTCCCTCATTATCTGGGCGAGCGGTAAAGGGAAAATGGCATAGCCGATGCGCAGCCCGGGAACCCCATAAAACTTAGTCATGGAGTTAAGCGTCAGGACATTGGCCGCCGTATCAGCAAACGATTGTGCGCCTTCCTGAAAATCAAGAAAGGCCTCGTCGATGAGGAAATAACTTTCCGGGTAATCCTTGATAAGGGCCAGCAGGGTGTCCCAGTCGACGGTACTGCCCGTGGGATTATTGGGCGTGGCGATGATCACCAGATCGCCTGGGCGGATTGCCGCTGAGAGAGCTACACAATCGAGAGCAAAATCAAGCGATTCAGGCATGGGAAAGGTGGTTACCGCCAAGCCGCCGAGCGTTGCCGCCCGGACATAATCAACATAGGAGGGAACCGGAATAAGTGCCCGTTGCGCCGGGAGTACCCTGGTAATGAGGTACAACAGCTCGGTTGTCCCGTTGCCGACGATGATCCGATCCCCGGCAACTCCAGTATGTTCGGAAATCGCTTTGATGAACTCGGTGTTCTCCGGGTCGGGGTAGTGGATAAGATTCTGTAACTGACTGCT
The DNA here is from genome assembly GCA_038211245.1 of Desulfobulbales bacterium. Lineage (GTDB taxonomy): Bacteria > Desulfobacterota > Desulfobulbia > Desulfobulbales > Desulfocapsaceae > Desulforhopalus_A. The sequence goes on from JBBQVT010000143.1 coordinate 1,040, forward strand.
GATCAGCGGGCGAAACCATTCGGGAGGTCCTATCGGATTGATATTGGCGCTGAAGTCAAGGATCTCTCCATGCCCATTTGCCGCTTCTCGGAGCACCTTATGGATATTTCCGCCATGTTCGAAACTTTGCATAATATTCAAGTCATTACTGGAATAAGGGAGGAAAGGACGCAGTCAAGGAAACGGCCACAATCATTTCGGTGAGTTCGCAGACGGCGCCCAGGGTATCGCCGGTAGCCCCTCCAAGTTTTGCCTTGCACCACCTATTAAATAAAAAAGTCACCGCCAGAAAGCCGACAAGAATTGGCAGGACCTGGTCATGTGCAAAAAAAAGAAGACTAACAAGGAGAAGCGTAAAGCCGATGACCGCCGCTTGTTTACTGTTGCCGGAATAGAACAACCGGCCGAGTCCCCCTTCGGCTCTGGCATAGGGCAAACTCGCCATAGTCAGAAGGATAGCGCAACGACCGGCCAGCGGCATCAAAAAAAATGCCGACAGGAGGGCTTCCTTCGGCATCGTGCTGAGTGCGGCATATTTCGTCAAAAGCACCAAAAGCACCACAACAATACCCATTGCCCCGGCCCTGCTGTCCTTCATGATTTTCAAGCAGACCTCTCTTGGGCGGGAGCTGAGAAGGCCGTCGGCGCTGTCGGAAAGGCCGTCAAGGTGGAGACAGCCGGAAATAAAGGCAAGGTAGGTAAGACCTGCGGCGATGACCACCGGTTGCGGAAAACCCTTGCTCAAAAAGAAAACACCGCAGCAGCCGATGGTGCCGATAACCATACCGACGAGGGCAAAAAATGCCAAAGAATTGGCAAAATGGCGCGTGTCTTCCTCGGCCCGCCAGGGTATCGGGATAAGGGTGAGAAAGCGCATCGCCGTACAAAACCTGACTGCCAGGACCATAAAGGTGTTGCCGCCGGAGCTCATGGGCACAATCCCCGACTGATCACTTGTCGGCCACAGCCACCGAGGCCTCGGCAAAGGTAGCCACTTGGGTCAGGATGGCCACTGCCCCGGCCACAAGATTCATGGCGACCGCCGCACCGGTACCTTCTCCCAGGCGGAAATTGAGATCAAGCAAAGGTTTCTTACAGCCAAGTGCCTCCTGCATCGCCTTATGCCCAGGTTCGACGGAGCGATGCGAGAAAATCAGATAATCTTTAACAAAGGGCTCGATTTTATAAGCGATCAGCGCCCCGGCGGTTGAAATAAAACCATCGACCAGCACCGGTTTTCGATTGGCGGCGGCACCGAGAATCAGCCCGGCAATGCCGCCTATCTCAAAGCCACCGACCTTGGCAAGAATATCTATGCCATCCTTTGGGTCAGGTTTATTGATCTCCAGAGCTCGCTTGATAACAGCAATCTTATGGCTCAGTTGCGCATCATCCAGGCCGGTGCCACGGCCGGTCAGTTCTTCAACGCTTTTGCCGGTGCAAACGGCGGCGATAGCGGTTGACGGCGTGGTGTTGCCGATGCCCATGTCGCCGGTGCCAAAAAGATCAAAGCGTTGCGCCAGATCGTTGGCTATATCGATACCCGACTCTATCGTCCGTTTGGCCATGGCTTTACTCATCGCCGGACCAACGGCAATATTGTCGGTGCCGAGGCCGACCTTTTTATTGATAATTTTTTTGGCATCCGCCAGTTCCCTGAGATCGGCGGCAACGCCCATATCAACCACGAAGATCTCCGCTCCGGCTTGTCCGGCAAGGGCGTTGATACCGGCGCCCCCTCGGACAAAATTATAGACCATCTGCAGCGTCACTTCCTGCGGGTACTTGCTGACATTTTCGGCAACCACGCCGTGATCGCCGGCCATGGTGACAATGGCCTTGCGCTTCACCGCCGGGGTAATCGTCCCGGTCATTCCGGCAATGTCAATTGCCAGATCCATCAAATCGCCGAGGGACCAGTGCGGCAGTGCCAGATTGTCGAGACGATTTTTGGCGGCTTCGCGACTGGCACTGTCCTGTGGAAATATTTTTTCAACTGTACGTTCTAAAAGACTCATAGGGTATTTTCCTGTTCCTTGTTCATGGGGTAATTTTTTTTATCTTTTTAAATAAAGAGGAATTCCACAACTGACGAGAATAACCTCATCCGCTTTTGTGCCGATGATCTGATTACAGGTACCAACCAGATCGCGGTATTTACGTGCCAAGGCGTTGTCCGGGACAATACCAAGCCCCACCTCATTGGTCACGCAGACGACCGTCCCTGAGTAATTTGCGGTTTTATCGAGCCATTCCCTGCACAATTGGCCGATCAGACGGTCATCGATGGCTGACCCGGAACGGTCGTGTTTATAGAGAATGTTGTTTACCCAAAGGGTGACACAATCCAACAAAACTACATCAAATCCGCTTACCTGCGCAGGAAACAAGGTTGCCAGCTCGGTCTCGCATTCGACGGTTGACCAACCTCTTCCCTGCCGCTCTTCCTTATGCCGCCTGACCCGCTCGGTCATTTCCCTATCGATGCTTGGGCAGGTGGCAACAAAAAGCCGTTTACCGCCAAGGTTTTCGGCAAGTTCTAGGGCGTGCGAGCTCTTGCCGCTCCTTGCGCCTCCGGTTATGAGTATCAGCCTTGCCATCGTCTCAACCTCGGATATTCATGCCGGTGAGAACGCCGCCGTCGGGGTAAAGGAGGAGGGATGTGTAACTCCCCGGTTGCACGTCAAATACAAGATATTTATCGAGAGGAATTCCCAGGCAGAGGCAGAGAAGATGGCGGATAACCCCGCCGTGCGTTATCAGCAGGATATGTTTACTGTTTTCTTCAAAAAGCATCTTCATAATCGTGGTAACTCTGTTGTGAAAATCGATCAAAGCTTCCCCGCCCGGAAAACAAAAATGTGCCGGATCGTTTGTCCAGACGGCAACGGCCTCGGCATCGTCTGCGACAATCTCGGCAAAGCTTTTTCCTTCCCAACGTCCGAAATCCACCTCTTTCAGGAGTTCATGCACCTGGTAAGGAATTGGCAGATCAAGCTGTGCAGAGGTTTGCCGACAACGCAGCATGGGGCTGCAAAATACTTGGTCTATTTTTTCCTGCCGCAGCGTCCTCCCGGTATCGCGCGCCTGTTGTTGGCCAATTGCCGATAGAGGCACATCCGTAATGCCGATATAGCAGCCTTGTCTGCCGGTATCGCCATGACGCAGCAGATAGATTTCTTTTCCCGACATGCAACCGACCTTTCTCAAACTCTCCGAGGTAAAAGATGCCTTTGTAGCGCCACAGATCAAGCAGATTCAATACCCCAAATGTTCGGTATAATCAATAATCAAACCAAGGATGGGACCTATCCCGGGGAGATGAAACGTACGACTTCCAGCCATCGACCTTAGGACCAGCAAGGTAAGCAAGGTTTGTGGTGTTTGCTAAAAATCGCTATGGGATAATGGTTTTCATTAATTCGGCCGAATAGTTCTGAGCCGCAGCCAGTTCATTTGGAGACAGGATAGTTTCAAGATAATTCCTGGCTGCCTTGGCCGGCAGATGACCATTGGCGGCCGCGACATTGAGCCATGCATAGGATTTTTCCAGATCGGTCGCCTTGACCCCTTTGCCGGTAAAGTACATTATTCCGACATTATACTGGGCAATGGCCATGCCGTTATACGCCGCTTTTATGAAAAAAGTACCGCCTTTTTCCACATCCTGTTCAACACCGTTGCCGACAAAATACATGTATCCAAGTTCATTTTGTGCATCTTTATTGCCGTTTTCAGCAGCGAGGTGGTACCATTGCAGGGCTTTTTCATAATTTTTCGGCACCGCCGAGCCGAGCAAGAATGCCTGGCCAAGAATTTGCTCTGATTCGGGACTACTCTTGCCGTTCTCGGCCGCTTCATAGAGGAGTTTGAAGGCCTTCTTGAAGTCCTTGTCAACACCGAGACCTTTGAGATACATGCCGCCGCTGATATATTGCGCTTCAGCATCCCCTGCTTCTGCCGCCCGCAGATAAAGCTGCAGGGCTTGGGCGTAATTCTGGTTGCCGTCTATCCCCCAGTAAAGTTTTTTTGCTCGATCCTTCAGATTCTGCGGCGAATCGGCTGAAAAACCGGTGGTGGTGACGCTAAAACAGAAAATGGCGAGCACCAAGGTTGTCCAAAGGTATTTCGAGAAGAAGGCTTTATCCATAGTCAAAAAAGATCAATTATTGGTAATCTCCGCCAAAAGAGTAGCGGCAAAATCGAGGCTGGGATCAAGGGTTAAGGCGAGGGTGAGAAACTCAATGGCCGAATCTCTGTTGCCGATTTTGTGGTAATTTACCCCAAGATTGGCATAATCAATAGCGGAGGCCGGATTTAAGGCAACCGCCCGGTGAAAATGGCTTATAGCCTTTTCGTATTGTCCGGTTTTAAAGAAACAGACGCCAAGGGTATTGTGTATATCCGGTCGTTCTTCATCCGCTGCCAAGCCCTTGTACAGGGTCTCCATGGCTTCCGCAAATCTGCCGAGATCTTTCAGACAACTCCCCATATAGGAGAGGATATACGGCAAATCCTCCGGCTCAGGTTGCAATTCCAGTGCCCGATCAAAATGCTCGAGAGCCGACTCGGGAACACCCATGGCGGAAAAATTGCGACCTCGGTAAAACTCTAGATAATAGGCGTTCGGCAACAACTTGTTCATTTGCCGGAGTTTTTTCTCAAGAATTTCGGAATCAGAGACCAGATCGACCAGGAGTTTTGCGGCAAAGAGTCCAACATCATTAATCATCGATCGTTCGCGGAAATGGGCTCCGGGAACGATGGTATATAAGGCCGGAATCAGCAAATTTTCATGGGTCACATCGATCATGAGAACTTCCATGCCGATGTTCTTGAGAGCAGCCACGCAGTTGTCGATTTCGACCCGAATATTGTTATCGGCCAGGTTGGCCATCTCAGCAATAGTCACACTTACCGAAGAATCTGTAATATACACTATCTCTTCCATGGAACGGGGCTTCGGCAAGCCGGAGGCAACATAGTTCGAGTTGCTATTGAAATCCCCGGCCAGTTGTGCCACCTCGGTGATCGCCCGGATCAATGCCTTTTCTGGGTTGGGGGTTGTTCCCGCCGTGTAGACAATCTCGCTTTTGCCGGGAAATGTCGACCTGTCAATCGCCAGGGCTCCTACCGTGCATATACCGGTATCAAGGCTGAAATCGTTGAGATATAATTCAATGTTATGGGTATTAAATTTATGGAGCAATTCCTTGGCCACTTCATCCTGAATCGAAGATGTGTCAATGCGAGGCGTTGTCAGCTGTCGATTATTCACAAGAGAACAGACGTGTCTTTCGACGATCTCGCAAATTCCCTGGATCGCTGCTTCTTCAAGGGTGTTACCGGCGGAGGGTCCATTGAACTCGTTGATGGCAAAAAACCAGGAAAAAGGAATAAGGACATCCTCGCCCCGGCTTATGTTTGTGCCCCAGGCCCACTGCATGGGGATATCTTCCAGCAACTGTCCGAGGAGTTCAACGCTCGAATGGCTGTCATGCACGGAAGCGAGGAGATATTCCATCGCCAGCACCGGGTATCCCGCCTTGGTCATTGCCGGATAGTCGCCGCTAAGGAAGTTGCCGGGATGGTTTTTATAGGAAAAAAATGAGAACCTTTCGGCCAGTTCCATACAGGCTGAGGCCTCTGCCTGTACGGGAGAGGCGCCCTTGCCCATCTGTTTTTTTGTGCCGGTTAACGCCTCCGCGTCTTCACCACAAACACTGAAATAGACCGGGATGTCCAATCGACCATTATCTATCCTTTTGACATCATTCAATATCCGTAAATTAAGAGAGGACACCTTGGCATAGAATTTCCTTAACGTTTCTTCCGGTGTGATGGCCTTATCCTGATCGATGGTGAATGTTTTGTAGCAGTCGCTAAAACGCACGGATTTTCTCTTCATGGTGACTCTTCGATTTGAGTTTTTGTTGAAAATGGTCAATTATTCTTCATTCCGCCTATGGCCTGAAACATCTGCAAGTTGGAACTCTGGAAGGATGTTCAATAATCTCTTCCGATAAATATCGGTTGCCTGGATGATGACTGTTCTCATTTCGTCCTGGTCCTGCAAAATTTCCAGTGACAATCGTTCCTCCGGCAGAATCTCAAGGGCCCGCTTTGACCACTCAATGACGGTCAACCCGGACAAGTAAAAATATTCTTCGAAGCCGAGATCAATCACCTCGCCGACATCGTGCAGCCGATAAAAGTCCATATGATACATGGGGATACGCCCCTCATATTCATGTAGAATGGCAAATGATGGGCTTGTCACATAGCAGTTTTCCGGGACTTTCAAACCTTTGGCGATGGCCTGAGAAAGGGCGGTTTTACCGGCACCCAAATCGCCGTCCAGACAGATAACTTCGCCGGGACCAGCCATTTCTCCTAATAACCGACCGAGCTTCTCGGTATCCAAGAGATTTTTTAAGTGAATTGTGACGCTATCCATCTGTACCCTGTTGCTAATCCCACACGCTGAGTGATAAGGCGCCTCTCACTTCTTCAGCCACCACGTCATAAGAAATTGAAATGGATCATAATAAAGCGGTAATTGCGAAGGTGCTGAAAACTTGTTGTGATAACTTATCCGGTGTACCGGGAGATACCAGTTGGGTATCAGATAATATCCGTACCACAGGACGCGATCCAGTGCTCTGCATCCGGCCGTCAACGCTTCTTTGGTTTCTGCGTAAATGATTTTGTCAACCAAGCCATCCACCGCGGCCGATTTTATTCCAGCGTAGTTTTGACTGCCCGCCCGGTCAGCCGAAGTCGAATACCAGTAGTTGCGCTGTTCATTACCGGGGGACTGGGATTGTCCATAAGTCGTGACTATCATGTCGAAGTCAAAGCTCTTTAAGCGTTCGGCGTATAAAGTTGGATCAATTACTCGATATTCGGCGCGGATTCCCAATTTTTCGAGATTTTTCACGTATCCTGCCATGACCCTTTCAAAGGCGGGGGAAACCAGAAGGATGTCAAAATTAAATTTTTGCCCTTTGGCGTTGACGAGACTGCCGCTCTGGATATGCCAGCCGGTTTCCTCTAATAATTTTTTTGCCTCTAAGAGATTTTTTCGAATGCCCGCCGGCTCAACTACCGTTGGAGGCATCAGAGGTGTGGTGAATACCTCTTCGGGAAGAATGTCTTTATAGGCCTCCAGGTACTTGAGTTCCAAGCCTTCGGGCAAGCCTTTCGCAGCTAAATAGGAATTGCTGAAAAACGAGTTGTTTCTGGTATACTGATCATGAAACAGTGATTTGTTGGTCCATTCAAAGTCCAGTGCCAATCCCAGCGCTTTTCTCACCCTTGTATCCTGAAACAGCTCCCGCCTGAGGTTCATGAGGAAGCCTTGGATACCCAGGTTGTTTTGGTGCGGAACAATCTTCTTAATAATCGAATCGTCGGAAAACTTTTTCCCCTCCATATCGCGGGCCCATTGTTTGGCAATATTGATCGAGATAAAATCAAATTCTCCGGCTTTATACGCTTCTAAGGCAACTGTTTGGTCTTTGTAATATTTGATGACGATTTCATCAAAATTATTCATCCCCTTGCGTGTCGGATGCTCCTCGGCCCAATAATGCGGATTACGTTTGTAGGTTATGGTTTTGCCGATATTGAATTTTTCAACAATATATGGCCCTGAGGCTACCGGAGGAATCAACTCCCGGCTCCCAGACTGGTCCTCAAAGCCATGCTCCTGAAAAAATTTCTTGGACATTATCCTGAGTTGTCCGGCAATCATATGCAATTCCCGGTTGGCTTTCTTAAAATGCAGCCGCACCTTGTCGGGAGCGAGAATTTCAGCGCCTTCAATATCTTGATAATAGAAATTGTAAGAGGGGTGTACTTTGTCACTTTTGAGGGTCTCAAGGGTAAAGACAACGTCCTCGGTGGTTACCGGCTCACCACTTGAAAACTTCGCCCGAGGGTCTAGGGTAAAGGTCACGGATTTATTGTCGCCGGCAACCTCAATATCGGCGGCAAGAAGGCCGTATTGCGAAAATGGCTCATCAAGACTGGCGACGGCAAGGGGTTCATAGACCAGGCTTTCCAGGGCAAGAGGTGCTTCGCCCTTGAGGGTGAATGGATTCATTTTGTCGTAGCTGCCGATATCATGCAACACCAAGGTGCCGCCCTTGACCGCATCGGGTGAGGTGTAAGCAAACCGGGAAAAGTTTTTCGGATATTTGACCTCCCCATCCAGGGATACGCCATGCGCCGCGAGCAAGGGTGCGGTAATGCAAAGGCCGGCGAATATGATCAGCAGGGACATTCTGGTGGGCGTCATGGGTAATACCTCCTTATTCCCGAATACCGGGAAAGTTACTTTGGCTTTTTTGTTTAAGTCTGGCGAGATTACCATTTTTTGTGTAGTGTGTCGAATTCTCCAATTCGTAAATTCAAAATTTGTTGAACCTCGTATGCATGAGCCGATGCGGGTCATAAAGAATTAACCCTCCTTCTCTTCCGGAGCGCCAACAATGGGAAAAACAATAGCTGAAAAGATATTTGCAGCGCATCTGCGTGATCAACCAACCGAGGACAACATGATCCTTGATCTTGATGTTGTCATGTGTCACGAAATTACT
>JBBQVT010000144.1:0-9528 GCA_038211245.1 Desulfobulbales bacterium
TGCCCTCGCAATGCCTCCAAACCTACCTTCGCCTTGAACTCAGGAGTGTGGGCCTTCCGTTTCTTCACTTCGCTCATCGCTCGTTCTTCCTTATGGTTGCGTACAGCTTAAACTACTGTCCGGATATTGGGGTCCACTATAGGGCTTCCCGTACCGCAACAACGCACCGGGGGTGGCGTGCGGCTAGCACGGGATGGCTCTAATATCGCAGACTTTCTGCTCGACTTGCGGCGGCAGGACCAAAACGCCTTCGATGGCATCGTTGAAACCATGGCCTACGTCCTGCCCTATGCCAAAGACATCCAACCCTCGCTGACCTCATCCGAGATCGAGCGCAAGACCTGGCTTCAAATGACCGAGGCCGATTTCAAGGTGCCAGGCTGGATGCTCTCTACCGGCACGCTGCGCTTGTTGGCCCTCTTGGCCCTGCTACGCCATCCAAAGCCGCCACCGTTGATTGTGATTGAAGAGATCGAAAACGGTCTCGACCCTCGCAGTATCCACCTGCTGGTTGAAGAAATCCGCAACGCCGTACTGAACAGGACAACCCAAATCATTCTCACCACCCATTCACCGTATTTGCTCGATCTGCTGACCTGACCCTGGAGCACCTCGTGCTGGTAGAGCGTGATGACAAGGGCCAACCGCGCTTCCTGCGGCCCGCCGACAATAAGAATCTCCAACGATGGGCCGCCGATTTCGCCCCCGGCAAGCTTTACACCATGGGCAACCTGGCGGGAGGCGGGGAATGACGAAGATCGGTTTTATCTTTGAGGGTGGACCGGAAGGCGCGGACAAGCAGGTCTGCGAGTTTCTGGCACGACAAATTCATCCGGAGGTCACGCCGATTTCGCAGACGCTGGATAACAAACCTCGCCTGCTTCAGAATTGTGGCTTGGTAGCTGCTAATCTGTTGGCCGATGGCTGCGAGCGCGTCCTTATTGTCTGGGATTTACGCCCGGCCTGGCCAGGCGGAAAGACCTGTCGTAAAGTTGAGAGAGACGCTGTGTTGGCCCTCTCTTCGCAAGGCTGACCTTGTTGGCAGACCTGTATTTCTTGTCTGCGTCGAGCAGGAACTGGAAAGCTGGCTCCTGGCCGACGAGGGGAAGATCTCCGCCTACCTCTCCACCGCCGCCCATACTTATGCCGTAAAACGAGTCACCAAGCCGGATCGGGTGCCGAATCCGAAGTCGGTGATGATGAACCACTTCAAGTCTGCCCGCAGCTGGCGCTGCGAGGATCGAACCCACGCCATCAAGGTGCTGCGGGCTGCGAACACCGATTTAAGGAAACTGCGCCGCTCGCCCACCTTTGCCCGTTTTGAGAAGAAACTGCAGATAGAGCTGCTTTGAGTAATATTTCAGGGTTAGAAAAGCGGTCGAGTAATGTGATACTGAAGTTCCTGATTCCCGAAAAACAACCAAAACCACCAGAAACTACTATATTGCCTGGTGTCAGGTGTCTTTTGGCCCAGGGCATGATGGCCTCTTTGGTAAAAGCTTCTACTTGGCTAAATTTCCTGCGAGTGGTCGGAAATGATGGAAATCGATTTACGTTGATTGAAGTCGGCCAGCATCAGGGCGTTGGCAAGAGAGGTGGTGGCACCGATGACTCCGCCGATGATGAACTTCTGCGGAACCAGGATGGCGTTGACAAGGGGATCGCCAGTTTACTGTAGGCCCTGAGTTATTTTTCTCACTATTTCAAGGAGTGGAGGAATTTTACGTTTGCACGTGTAAAAAACAGTTTCCGCATGAAGATCCGCATAATGGTGGGTGATGATATCACGCATACCCATAGCTTTTTTCCAATCGACTTCAGGATATTGGGGAAGTAGCGTTCCTCCGGTGATTTTTTCGAGATTTTTCAGTGACTCTCCTATAACGATCAGCATCATGCAGATCGAGTCCAATTTTTCCATGCCTATCCGGATGTTGCACACATGTCTATTCATCCGCGTCGATCTCCCGGATGTTTCCACACACCCTTGTGTAGCCCCGCGTAGGCCGGTGCCTCCACCTGCGCAGCAATTTTTAGTAAGCTATCGAAAGCTACCAATGGCCAAAACCGGCGGTTGAATCGGAACACGAACTCGTTGAGGTATCCCTGCAAGTGCTTAGAACTGACTCCATGATGCGTTCCCAGAAGCCATGCGTCCAAGTTTCCGAAGACTATGTGGTCATGGGGAGGTGCTGGTCCGTCTTAGCATGATCACCTTGTAAGGCCACTGGTATGTGTTTGTAGCCCAGTTCTCCTAAATTGTCATAACCTGTCCAACCGTCCGTTCGCACCTCTGTTCCTGTGCGTACGTTCTCCAAGACAAAAGATTCCAATACTTCTTGCGTGCGGTTTGGGATGATCTGGAGTCGCAACCGGCCTGCGATGACGCTGCGCCCATGCCCACCGCGATGTTGAGGGCGTTGGCCGGACGGCAAGTTTGGGTCGGGACCGGGAGCCTTCTTTCGCGGACGCACTTCCACTATACCGGCAACAAGTGTCTTGTGGTGCCGCCCGCGCCCTTCACCTTGCGCAGCACCGCCGACGAACGTCTCATCCACTTCAACCGGCCAATCTCCGCCAATAGAATCACGTCCCGGCCGAACCATTGCAGCACGCAATTTGTGCAGCATGTTGAAAGCAGTCTCGTAGCGTTTGATCCCGAGCATCTTTTGAAACTGGAGTGCAGACATGCCGGGAGTCAGAGATGTGACAAGGAAAGCGCCCCAAAACCACGTGCAGAGTGACACCTTGCTGTTCTGCATAATGGTGCCAGCAGTCAACCGAGTGTCTCGTCTACAACTCCGGCATCGAAGCATATCCTGCCGTCCTTCGAACCGGAATGCATCCCCTGTCCAGCTACAGTAGGGACATGAGAAACCGTCAGGAAAGCGTACTGAGTAAAGGTAGGTTGAACACGCGTCCTCGTTGGGGAATATTTGTTGAAATTCCGGTAGAGACCTCGGTGTAGACAAAATTATCTCCATGCCTCCAGGTTCAACAACACCGGCGTCTGATTTTCTGTGTTGCATTCTGCCGCCATCTTTGGGGCATATTACCAAAAAAAGGCTGTGTGCAACATCCGGATAGGCATGAATTTTTCGACTCGGCCGGACTATCGGTGAAGTCGGATGCCTGGTGTATCACCTGGAAACGGTTGCCGATCTTGATTGCGGCTTCTTCTATCTGCCGCAAGACTTCTAAGCAGAGTTCCCGGTCATGCATACACAGCCTCCTCATCGATTCTCTTTTTGAGGAAAAGGTTCATATTGTCTCTATAGGTAACAATATCAACCGGACGATGAAGTCTTTCTTCTAACTCTTCCTTTATTCCTACGAGCATAAACAGATCGGGTTCCCGGATTCGGAGGACAATATCCACTTCACTCTCCTCACGAGCATCACCCCGTGCTGTCGAACCAAAAATACCGATTGTCATAATGCCGTAATAATTGGCACGTTCATTTTTGTAATTACGAAGAATATCAATAAGTTCCTATTATTTCATAATCGCTTTCCTTGTTTTTCCATACTTTTTAAAAGTTCACTGGCGATATTTGGGCTTTCGAGCCGCATGATGCTTTCTTCCGCGCTGCCGAAACTGAGCAGATTGATACTCCCATACCATACGACCTTTTGATCGATAAGCGCGAATTTCTGGTGTATGTGTGAACGAAACACCACGTTCACACCGGCATTTTGTAACATATCCAGAGTCCCTTGCAAGGCGGTTGGCTCCTTTTCCCCGAACCCCGATATACGGGATAAGTCACTTATCAAAAAATCTTCGCAAAAACCGTGCGAAGATTTTTTGTAAGTGACTAAGTCTCCTGTCGGTCTCGTTACAACTGTTACCCTTACCTTATTTCGCAACGCAATTTCCAACTGCTGCATCATTTGCACGGTGCGCTTCTTGGTAACGAAGGGGCTTACGATCAGGATCTCTCTTTCCGCGGCCAGAATATCATTGCCGTAAACCGGCAAAAAGTTGCTCTTGTCAAAGATAACATCGATTGTGTTCACCTCGACAGCGCAAGCTTTCGCCTTATAACCGATCGAGGCGTATCCGTTCAGCCGTTTATGATACATCTTCTCCAGCATGCTTACATGGATATCGACATAGTCGTAGATCTGGACCTCTCTTTTTTCTTCAAACAGCCTGTGAAGCCTACCCGCATATTGATGCAGAGTCCCCTTCCACGATATCGGCATGGTCAGAAACAGGGTGTCGAGACGCGGTTCGTCGAATCCCTCCCCGATATACCTGCCCGTAGCGACCAGCGTCAATTGCTTGTCCGCGGGGGTATCGGATATGCACTTGAAGATTTGTGCGATTTCCTTTGTTCCCCTTCCTCCCCTGAGTGTCATGACTTCGGAAATTCTTTCTCTTAGCTTCCCGGCGATTAATTCCAGATGGCTGGTCCTTTCGGTCAAGACAAGGCAGTTCCTGCCACTCTCATGGCTTTTTACCACATCGTCAACAATCATCTGATTACGCATCTCGTTGACAACCATGAGCGAATAATGTTCCTGAATGGATACGTCCTTTTCATCCTTGTCAAGCGGGACCCGCAGTGCGGTAAATCGTGGTATTACGAAATGATCGAAGGGCCTTTTTTCCGCCTGTTTCTTTGCGTCATCCCTATATCGTACTGGACCGCATTGCATAAATATTATGGGATGATGACCGTTCTTCCTGATAGGGGTCGCGGTTAAGCCATAGACATACTTTGCCTTTGCGGTTCTAAGAATCTCGTCAAAACTCATGGCTGCGACATGATGGCATTCGTCGACGATAATCATGCCATAATCTTTCACACATTCCCTAACTTCATTCTTCCTGTTCAAAGATTGCATTAAGGCAATATCAACGATTCCGCCCAGGCTATTTTTACCTTGCCCCAGTTGTCCGATTATGCTTCCGGCCTTTTTTCGTCCTCTCTTTTTCACACCTCTGTCCAATTCAGGTAGGGATTCATTTATCGCCAGGAATTCAGTCAATTTGTTCTTCCATTGCATTATCAGGCTGGCTTTATCGACAATGACGAGGGTGTTGACTTTTCTCTCAGCGATCAGTTTGATTGCCACAACCGTTTTCCCGAAAGCCGTTGTGCCGGAGAGTACGCCGATATCATGCTCAAGCAACCTGTCCACTGCCTGTGGCTGTTCGTCTCTCAGGTTGCCATTGAATGCAACGTCGATCATTTTGCCGTGATTGGTCTTATCCAGGCAGTTGACGTCCATTCCCTGTTCAGAAAAAAATGTTCTCAGGTCCTGTTCGCATCCTCTCGGCAGACAGAGATAATCGGCAGTATCTTCGGCACAACAGATAATTCTCGGTTTGTTATAGGTCGGCATGCGCATTGCTTGATTCTTGTAGAACTCGGGATTCTTGAAAGCCGCCAGGCGTTTTAACTGGTTCAGAGCCCTTTGAGAAATGCCTGCCTTCGGAACAAACAGCATATTTGATTTTACGATCTCTATTTCTCGCGGAAAATCCGTTTTCAGTAATTTAACCTTGGTCGTTTCCCATGACTTTTGCGTTTCTTCTTCATCTATTTTCAACACCCCGAGTTCATTCCCCTGGCTCAGTTTTGAGGTAAGTGTTATTACGTCATCTTCTGAGAGCGTTTGAATCGTGTCTAGAAACTCCCACTGATCAGGATACGGCTCGAAATTCCGGTCGATGAATTCACTGTTTTTGGCCCTTCTTGCCTCCTTTTGCAAAGGGAGCGCTATCAGATTGCCCAGACCACCCTTGGGCATCGTGTCCTGATTGGGGAAAAATCTATCGTAGGATTTGAAAGTGATCTCATGCCTGTTTTGCATGGCGTAGGTAAGTAAGGATGTGCCGAATTTTCTAGCCAGGGATGCAGGTATCGGCCCTTTAAAGAATAACCACGCATGGCCTCCATTGCCGGAACGTGAGCGCTCAATGGAAACAGGGATTTCAAATTCCGCACACACCTCCCGCAATACCGAGATATCCTTTTTCCACTCCCCATCATCAAAATCGATCACCAGAAACCAGCACGTCTCATCCGGAAGCATCGGGTAGATGCCGGCGACTATTTTCCCCCGCAGATGGTCATCAATTACTTTCTCAGTAAGAGCAATATACGCCTTATAGGTGCAACCGGTGCATGTCCCCTTCGGCTTAACGCATGGTCCTGGTTTCCATTCATTCAGACAGGAGGGAGAATAGCCAGACGTACCTTTTTTCTTGTTTTCCCATCTTCTGGCGTAAACATCTTCCCGTCCTTTGAAAAGCGACATAAACAGCCTGATTTTTTCTCCTTCGTCAGCATTCTTGCTCATGCCTGGAGGCGAAACTTCAGCAGCTTGCGGAGCGATTATTTCAAATTCGGATTCTTTCCCGAAAATTTCATCACCCGAATACCGCGCCTCCGCAAAAACCAACCGTGCCTTCAGGGTTCTGATTTCCTCTTTCAACTTACTGTTTTCAATCAATAACACCTGACACTTCTCAGACAGCTCTGAAATTGAAACAGAATCTTCAAATTTCACATTGAAACCTCTCATAAATGGGGGTCCATAAATGGGGGTCAGAGTAAATTTATTTACCCTCTTTCCGCCACCCTAATGGGCGTCCTCTTTTCCTTGCCTGTACCCTCACACCGGTTAAAGCTTCAATTTGTTCCATAAAACGGTCATTTACAAACGTTAGTCCCTTTTTCGTATTTGCCCGTATTGCCGCTAATAATTCTTTGTCGATATGTGCGCTCAACAGAGCCCGATAGCTTCTTCGTCGTTCTTCGGGGTCTGCTCCTAGGGCAAGGTATTCCGGGTGTGGTGTGCATAAATCGGAAACCATACCCAATCCATTGTTTTGATAACTTGACCATCGATAATCACCAGGCGCTGCTACCATTTCTGCTCTGACAGGATTAAGTTCTATACATCTGTACACTTCCAGCAAGTAACGGCTTTCTTGAACCAGGCATGATTTGTAGCGGCCTTCCCACAATGTGCCGCTTCGCTGATATTCATAATTAAAATAACGCACAAAACTGCGCCCTAATGACTGCATCATCTGGCTAACAGCGCCCTCCAGTCGAGGAGTGCATAATAAATGCACATGATTTGACATCAACACCCAGGCATGAACCTCCACTCTATATTTCTTTGCATACTCTTTAAGCCAGCCTGCATACCTGCCATAGTCTTCTTCGGCAACGAAGCAGACTTGACGGTTATTGCCTCGCTGGATTATGTGAACCGGGACATTTACCGGTGATATTCTTGGTAGTCGAGCCATAGCCTATGATTGGGAGAATGATATTGTTATTGTTATTGCTTCTGCTCAAGCTCAATGTAGATTTTTTTTAATACGTAAATCAATTTTTAAATTTACTCTGACCCCATTTAAAAAGGCGAAGGATACCGGACCGGGCGACGTCAGTTTGCATTGATCCGGCCATGTCTCTTCCCCAGTACCTCTAGGGTGTCGTTGACCACCACGAAGGCGTCCGGGTCGATATCGAAGACAAGCTCCTTCATCCTCGACAGTTCAATCATGGTAATGATACAGAAAATAACCTGCTTCTCACTGCCCGAGTAGGCGCCGGTGCCCTGAAGAAAGGTCACCCCGCGGTGCAGGCGGCCGAGGATTTGCTCGGCGATTTCCCGCGAGTGATCGGAAATGATGAAAATCGATTTCCGTTGGTTGAAGCCGGTCAGTACGTAATCGAGAACCTTGCTGCTGGTATAGACCGCGACCAGGGAATACAGTGCCTGTTCAACACCGAAGCAAAAGCCGCCGCCGACCAGCACCAGAGCATTGGCAAGGAAGGTGGTGGCGCCGATGCGAAAGCTCCATTTGCGGTTGAGAAAGACCGCCAGGATATCGATGCCGCCCACCGAACCCCGCGACCTGAGGATAATTCCCCCACCCGCACCGCAGATGATGCCGGCGAGGACCGCAGCCAGAATCGGGTTGCCGATGGGGATAGGCGGAGGAAGAATCAGGGCCGTCGCCAGAGAAAATACCGCCATACCGAAACAGCTATAGAGCACGAATTTCCGGCTGACACTGAACCAGCCGAGCAAGATCAGGGGAATATTCAGCAGAAAATACATCAGTCCGATGGACAATCCTGGGACAAGGTAATGGAGGACGAGGGCGATGCCGATGACTCCGCCGCTGATGAATTTCTGCTGCACCAGGATGGCGTTGACACCCACGGCAAAAATGCAACTGCCGGCGGTCAGCAAAAACAGGTTGATGAGGAGTCGTTTCACGGCCTCGGATCGGCGAGGTTTGTTCGCCGTACCTTTCTGTTGCGGGGTTGTCATAGGTCTAAAGCCTTCGATTATCAACAACCTTTTTACCCTTGCCGCCAATACGTTCCAGGGTCTTTTCCTCAACGAGCTTCACTTGCACCTGGATGCCGAGATCGGTAACCAAGCGGTCCTGGATGGTGGCGGCCAACGCCCACTGCTTGCGTATCTGGTCGGAAAAAAGCAGTTCGGTCACCTCGACCATGACGGTCAGCTGGTCCTCATGGTTTTCCCGGTCGACGATGATCAGGTGCGGGGACTCGGTGCCGATGATATCGGAAAGCGCCACCTCGATCTGGGCAGGAAAGACATTCACCCCGCGAATGATCAACATGTCGTCGGAACGGCCGAGGATGCGGCTCATGCGGGTGAGGGTCCGGCCGCAGGGGCAGATGCCGGGCAGAAAGCGCGCAAGGTCGCGGGTACGATAGCGAATGACCGGAAAGGCCTCTTTGGTCAGGGTGGTGATGACCAATTCGCCGATCTCCCCTTCGGCCACCGGTTCAAGGGTCGTTGTATCAAGAATTTCGACGAGGAAATGATCCTCGTTGATATGCAGGCCGTTGCATTCAAGGCATTCTCCGGCAACGCCCGGGCCCATGATCTCCGCCAGCCCGTAGTTGTCGGTGGCGGTGATGCCGAGGCGCTCACGTATCTCCCGGCGCATCGTCTCGGACCAGGGTTCCGCCCCGAACACCCCGTATTTCAATGAAAATTCGCTTGAATTTAACCCCATATCCATCATCACATCGGCAATTTTCAAGGCATGCGACGGGGTGCAGACCAGGGTTGTGGTCTTGAAATCGCGCATGATGCGGATCTGTCGCTTGATATTGCCGGAGGAAATGGGGATGACCGAGGCGCCGAGCCGTTCGGCGCCGTAATGCAAACCGAGGCCGCCGGTGAAAATGCCGTAATCGTAGGCGATCTGTACCACATCTTCGGCGGTCACCCCGGCGCCGCAGAGGATACGGGCCACCAGGTCCGACCAGTTCTTGATGTCGTTTCTGGTGTAGCCAACGACCGTGGTCATGCCGCTGTTGCCGGAGGTGGAATGGATGCGCACCACATCGCGCAGCGGCACGGCAAAAAGGCCGTAGGGATAATTGGCGTGCAGGTCCTCTTTCATGGTGAACGGCAGACGGCGCAGGGCGGCAAGCGAGGTGATGGCTTCGTAATCGATCTTGGCTTCGCGCAGTTTCCGCCGATAAAAAGGAACATGGGTTCCCA
>JBBQVT010000145.1:0-9464 GCA_038211245.1 Desulfobulbales bacterium
AGCTCGGTGTAGTCGGTTATCCGCTCAAAGAGGAATGGCATTGGTCTATGCCAGGAGTTGCATGCCGCCACTACCAGCAGGCGGTAGGCTTCGGCTTGCGGATCACGGCTGGGTGCCTTGCCATCCAGCAGGGCAAAGACCTGTTGTCGGGTCTTACCGCTCACCATCTCCTCATCGATATGGCCCATCTTGGCCTCGGCCAAAATCTCCGGCTGGAACTGCCCTTCGGCGGGCGAAACCACACCGATACGGGTGTAGCGGTTGACATCCATGAAACGCAGGGCACAGAAACGGTTGAACCAGGTGTAGGCAACTTTATCGACCACCTGGGCTTCGCCCATTTTTGTGATCTGTTCCTCTAGCTGTCTGACCGCCTCAGCATATTCACGCCGGGCTTCACTCTCCTCGGCCAACACCAGGTTCAGCTTATTCGATACCTGTTCAATCAGGCTGCGGCGGGCAAATTGGGCAAACCTTTTAAGTTTTGCGGTATCCATTTATTGTTCCTTTGATTCAGGAAGCTTGCCAGGCCGTTTTTCTATCAGTTTCACACTGGTTTCAGGGGTTGGCAGGTCTTCGGGCATGGTACCTCCGAGCTCTTCGATGGTTTTGCGCACTTTGGCACCCACTTCATGATGAGTGCGGTTTGCCTTCGATTTTCCCTGAATATTTTCGCGCCGAAGTTTTTCTTCGGTTTGTGTTGCTCGGAACAAATTAGCGGCCAATTCGGTGCTGCCCATGTGGTCGAGGATTTTTTGGCTTTTTTTGAGTTCCTTGCGTGCGTGAATTCCTTTGGCATCGAGCCCGCCATAAAGGCCCTTGTATCCATGATTTTGGAAGATGGCGAAATCGAGATTGGTTTCCACACCGGCTTGCTGGGCAGTTTCTACAAGGTGTTTATTATGTTCTTTCAGCTCATTGCGGAGAAAAAATCGCTTTTCATCTTCCTTAAGCCGTTGAAAAGCGTCGTCATCCGCCAGTTCCTGCCGACGGGTCTGAATAGCAAAGTAGGTTTGACCATTAGCAATAACCGGTTTGGATGGATCGCCATTCTGTACAATGAGGTAGCACGCATAGCGAGAAAGAGCCCAGGAATCCATCTTACGTTCGGCACCGGAGCCGAGCAAGACCATCTCGTGCATCTCCACGAAATGGTCCTGAACCGATTGGCTACTATTTTTACATGCCTTTTTCGCTTTTTCGATGACAGGAATAAAATTGCGGAACTCGGCGTAGTCGAGAATCTTGGATAGACTGCGCGCCATCCAGTATTCCTGCCCATGCTCGCTGACCTGTTTGATTTTCTCGAAGGTCTGATGGTGTTTCTTCTCAACTTTTTTACTGCTCATATACACCTTCTCCTTGCAACCGATCAATTTCCTGGCATCAGAAAATTGATCCTCTTTTCAATATTTCGTGTGTTTTCAAATCGATGTGTGGTTCCTAAATCTGAATCCTTTTGCCTTTCTTGATTTCCACGAGCAAGGCGTTATACAAGGCCCGCTCATAATCCACCCTTTGACAGCAGGTCTTTTCCTTTCACGGTCAGGCGATATTTTTGCAGGCTGCTTTTGGGTTTTTCAGGGATGGTCATTTCGATGAACCCCTGCTCAATCAATGGGAGCAAATGCCGCTTGTAGTTCATGTAGACATTGGCCAGGCCGAGGATCTCAAGCAATTCGGCCTTTGTCCGTGGCTGCGGTGTACAGGCATTCAAAACTTTCGCGACTTGCTCACCGACTTGCTCACCGACTTGCTCACCGACTTGCTCACTGACTTGCCGTGGTTCTGCCCCGATTTTTGGGTGCAGGGCCGGATTGGCACCGAATTCCGGAACGCTGATGACCATGCGGAAGATATCGCCTTCGATCAACTCTGGGTCTGCACCGCCGTAGGCCTTGCCATAGAGCATTAACTTGCGCATGCCCGATCCCAGTTCATCGGCCCGGTCGATTTCCCTGAAGAACGCGCTGAGGATAGGGTTTTTCTGGTAGGGAATCATCGTATCAGGGTTGAGCAAGCCGAAACCGTGCGGTCGGCTGGGATTATCAGTTACTACCCTGCCGTATTCGATAACCAGGCGGGAGGTGGCGCCGCTGGCGTATTCCCTATGAATGAGCATATTGGATGCGACTTCGCGGAAAATGTGGTCTCGCAGGCTGCGGCGCTCGATGCCTTCCAGATAAAAGGGATCCGGAAGGTGTTTCTGAATAAAAGCCAGAATGCGATCGTAACTGTCGATCAGGTTGGTGCGAACCAGGTCGCGGTCATCATAGCGATCCACATCCACTTTGCGCAGCAGCAGGTCGGTACGATGGGCAGGGCAGACTTGCAGGATCTGGCTGTCGTGGCCGAAGAGCATTACACCGGCAAGTGTCACTCCGGATTTGCCGGAGGCGGGATCCGTTTGCGCCAGTTGGGCGCTTTGGAGCAGAGCGGCATCGTCCATATCCGCCCAAGGGTGATTTTTTCGATTGATGCGGACATGTCGACGGCAGCGGTCGATAAGGTCGGCACGAAGGTCGCTCGGCTGAATCCAGGGATAGACCCGATTTTCGCTGTAGGTTGCCTGTTTGCGCTGGTAAAGCTGGGCGACCTGCACGGTATGGTCGGTAATGTCGATGTCACCGTCTTCATTGCGGTCGTAGATGCGACTATTGCAACGATGCACCTGCGAGCTTTCCGGGACATAGATGCGGAGCAGCTTTTTACCGCCAAGGTCGATCTCGTCGAGGGAAAGATAGGTCGGCGGTGATAATTTCTGGCGATTGTTGATGGCGGTAACGAAGTCCTTGCGTATCTGATCAAGAATATCGGGATCAATGCCCTGAACGGTGCCATCATCCTGAACCCCAAGAAGTATTGTCCCCCCGTGGCGATTCAGGAAGGCGCAAACGGTTTCATACACATCGCGGTTCAGTTGATTGCGACAGGTCTTGAACTCGAGATCGAGTCCTTCGCCTTTGGCAATCAATGCCTCTATCTGGTGCATGCTGGTCTGCATTTGAGGCTCCTAGATCTGAATCCTTTTTCCGCTGCGAATTTCAGTGAGCAACGCTTTCCGCATGGAATCCAGATAACGCTCGACATCCGATTCATCCGCAAGCCAAGGCTTATCGAAGGAAACTCGGACCGACCGGCTGGTTACATACTCAATGGGAGGCTCTGCCGTGGTGGTTGCCGTTTTTGGGGTGGTGGAGGATTTGTAATTTTCAGGACCGGTAGCGGCTGGTTTTACTCCTGCCTGCGACCAAGCGGATATCCGTGACAACAACTGGGGATACTCTGTCTCTTCAAAACGCCGCAGGGTATCTCGAATTACGGCAATGAGGGTCTGTTTTTCCACCTGTCCTCTGCAATCAGCAAAGGACTTGGCGACCTGTGCTTGTTGCGTCTCGGAAAGCCCCGTGAATTCGGACCGGTCGCACAGACGGCTTTGCAGACCCGTCAGCGCCTCTTTGGCCGTGGCGATCTCCAGCTCGATTTGCGCCGCCACTTTTTTCTGCAGGGTGTCCATCAGGGTCTTTACCTGCTGCATCAGGTTGCCCTTGAAACACTCCTGATCGGTCAAGGAGGTGATAACCTGCGCACTTTCATCGCCTGCAAGGTAGGAAAAATTGGGATCTTGCGCCTGGACAAACTTCCGGGCCTCATTGAAGATATCCTTCAACGGACCGCCCATAAACTTGCGGATCGGATCAATGATCATTTCCTTCAGGTCAAGGAGGGTATCCTCTTGGCGCAGCAACTCGGTCAGATACCAGGTATAGGGCTTGCCGATAATCTCCTTGAGTGTATCGATCACCGGGTTCAAGGCTATTAAAAAGGGATATTGCGTCGCCTGGGCGGCAAGAGGGGTGAGCTGATGCAAGAGCGCCTGCAGGGCCACACCGGTCTCTTTGCCAAGCGCTTTGGCTACATTGGCGCGGGGCGGGGAATCGAAAAAATCCGCATGGAATTCCTTCAGACTGCGCACCTGCGAGGCAGTGAAATCAACCTGCGGTTCAAGGACGACATTGCCCTGACCATGGGTATTGCGCAAAGCACGTTCAAGATCGTCGTCTTCCAGGATGTTGCCGTCTGTTCGCACCTCCACTTTGCCACGGGCGCAAAGTTTGGCGAGAATGCAGAGGATGGCACCATAATACCAGCCGTAGGGTTTGCGCTCCATCTTTTCGAGCAAGGTCTTCAGGGTGGTCCGGACACCACCACGGTTGTTGCTTTGGATGTAGGCGAGCATCTCCTGCTCGGATTCCATGAGGGTAGTAACCCCCATGCCCTCAAGTGTCCCCTGCCGGTCCCGCAGAATATTTTTGATCTGGTCTTCCTTGTAGCTGATCCCCTGCAGCATCCGCAGATTGGGATAGACCCGCATGACCAGTTCAGAAAACCCACGATTGATACGGCTTTGTGGATCTTCACCCGCGAGTTCGATTTCTGTGCCGGCAACATAGAGCCTGGCTTTGCCCAATAAACGATGGATAAGCAATTGCAGGCCAGCGTAACGCTCTCTATTCTGAAAGCCTTTATCGGTCAGTATCCGTTTAACTGCTTCCTGCTGAGTCGTGGAAATATTCTGGCGGATATACTTTTCTGTCCGTTTGTACATCAGGATGTCGCGCATGAGACGATCATCCGGGGGCATCAGCACCAGCAACTCATCGCGCCCAAAGGTATGCATGAGAAGCGATGCCTGATTATCGGCAAACTCATGAAAAGGGGTGACGGCATGGATCGTCAGCTCATATTCCCGGCCATGGAGCCGATCATCGAGTTTACGTGAGTAGGAGAAGTCCTGGCCGTTTTCATCAAAACGAATCTTTCGGTTTTTAATAACGTGATCGAAAATGAGCTTTTCCAGCTCACTCGCAACATCAGTTGATTCGACCTCGGTATTCTTGATCTCCTGTTCGACATCTTTTTCCTCGTCGGTCAGATATTCGTAGAGATCACCATTTCGCTGGATGAAAGTTTGTTGTTCGAGAAGATTTACGGCCTCTTCTATTTTCATTTTCAGTCCTGGCAGATCCTGCCCGAAGCTCTCCAGCATAAGGACACAGAGGTTGCGGATGGTCGGCTTGAATTCCTTTACATACTTGGTGAGAAAAAGGGCCTTGAGCAGTTTGATGGCAAAGGTATTGCTCAGTTGCCGCTCGGCCGCAAGGATGGCTTTTTGGGTCTGGGCCTTCAAGGCAGTCTGAATTCCTTCAAACATCAGATCAAAGGTCGCCAGCTGGCCGAGTTCATAATCGCTGATCCCAATGGCAACCTGCTGGAAGACCCCCAGCATGGAACGTTCACCCACCGAGCTATGCTTGCCTTCAAAGGCATTGTGCCGCGACAAATTTTCAATGACCGACTGAAACAGCTCAAACTGATAAGGGACAAAGGGATAGCTACGGATAAATTCATCACGGTCCCTATAGACCTTGTACGCCCGGGAACCATCGGTGAAACTAAACAGGGTTCCGAAATTGTTCTCCTGGCAGTGATAGAGATCGGAAACCGACTCGGCTCCATCCTCGGTTTTGGCCAGGAGCCTCTTCTGGATAACTTCCGCCACATTGGTACTGGTCAGTAGCATCTTGTTGGCAAAGCGGGCCATGATCTTGGAGAAATCGTTGCTCTGCTGGCTGCTCATCTCTCCCAGAACGGTAGACATATCGTTCTGGGAAGTCACAACCACCCAGGCCCGGCCTCGGCACTTGGTGGCCAGGCTTTCGGCGATGGTTTGCAGATTGGTCATCAGCTTCACATTCTCGGCAATATACTGCCCGACTTCGTCCACAAAGAAATTCAAACGGAAAGCTGGTGATTGCCTGTCAATATAGGCCATGACCTGATGGGCGAAATCTTCGATGGAGACCTTGTATTGACTGCGGTATTTATCGAGAATGCCTTGAGCCGTCGATTCGGGGCTGTTGGTCACCTTGGCGTAGGCGCGAGCGATGTTTTGCGATTCCAGCAGGGCCTGTTCTCTGCCTTTTGCCCACTCTCGGCCAGCCAGGCTCTGGTAAGCAACCTTGAACTGATCGTAGATGCCCCGGCTGTCGAGATCGCGCTCGAAATGGGCAATATGACCCTGCTTGCCATAGTAACCGCACATTTCATCAAACACTTTGACGAAGACGGCGAGAAGCGCATCGATTTGCGTTTTACTGATAACATCGGCCTTCTGATCGATATTGAACAAGATACTCTTTGACGGGATGGCGATGGCCCGTTTAAGGTCGGCTCGCAAGATCTCGTTGTCGCTGCATTTCGGAAGAAACAGATCAAGCGTCGGAATCCCATCGATCTGACGATTTTCAAGGAGGAGGGCCATGATCTTCAGAAGATGCGATTTCCCTGACCCGAAAAAGCCGGAAATCCAGACGCCGTTTGCGGTGGCCGAGTTGTTGTAGGCATCGAGAAAAGATTCGAGACGTCCTGCGACCTCGTTGGTCAGGACATACTCCTCAAGTTCAAGGCGCAGGCTCGCTTCATCATCGGCCTTAATGACTCCCTCAATCGGACGATCAACCGGCTTATTGAAAATGCTTTTAAGCGTCATCGTGTATCCTCGTTTATGCTTCGCAGTGAAAGATATTGAAGGCCCGGTAGTACTTATCGTCTTGCAACCTGTTGAAAAGATCGAGCGATGCCCCGGATTCGAGGGAATGCGTATAGGCCCCCGGAAAGAATAATACGGTGGGTTTCTCTTTGGCGGTGCTCTGTAAATTATTCAGCACGTTGTGAGACCGGATATAGGGAAAGACCTCGCCGACACCTGCCAGAAAGAGCACATCAAAGTCATTGCCCGCGAGCTTAACAGCGATCGCCGGTACCAGATGTGCCTCCGGATCTAAAACACCCTGGAGTAATTCCTTGAGTTGATCCTTCGATACAGAATTTTCCATTTCGAGTATCTGTTCCCAAATACCCCGATCTTTGAGAATCTCAACAGAGAGGTCATAAATGTTGATTTCCAAAATCCGAACACCCGTTTGTCCTAACCGGTTAACAAGCTGTCGCTCTAGCCTCTCCACTTCAACTGAGGCATCAGCATCGAATGGGCAAATGAAAAAGGGGACCTCATTACCAAGCCCTTGTTTCTGTAAAAACCGTTGCCCGGAAAGAACATTCAGCAGATGCCCAAAACTTTCTTTTATATTTAATTTGGTAATTGAAGATGTCATTTTTTTACCCTTCCATGGCTGACTCCGGCATGGGAAAGAACAAAATATCCCGGCGGCTCGTTGGTGGAATTGCCTGCAAAAGTCGGGGCGTCAGCATGGCTGAATTGATTGTGTTATCGCCAGTCAGGAGCTCGGCTTCGCGCAGAATCTTGAACAATACCTGCCGGAGCTTATTCCTGGTCGCCGGCCGTATTTTATCAAGTTCCGGATGCGACTCTGATTTCTTGTGAAAAAAGGAATCAAAGTCTTCGTAGTGAAGATCAATCTTCAGGCTAAGGTAGCGTTCTCGAATAATCTCGACTGCAAAATCAGCGACAAACTTATAGCAACGGCAAACCGAGATCCACAGAAGATATCCTTGCTCCTGAACAGTACCATGAATAAGTAAATCCAGCTCGTCCGGGTAAAGAGTTTTCAGCCTGGAAATAATCTCGCGGGAGACCCGCTTTGAAGTGGTAAGAGTCCTTGTTTGCAGTAGGTTCTCGGCAATAACCTTCTCTCGAACGGCATGCCAATCGGCCAGCTTAAGAAACATCACAGCGAGTTTCACCGATTCCCGGAGAGAAAGACCTCCTGTTGTAAATGACATCCTGTAAGGACTGTTTGTCTCTCTTGTGGATATATGATTAATGATTTTATGCTCCTCCTGTCTGCGATTTTTATAAATCGAAGCTCGCGCGAACACTAAATAAGCTGTTACCGGCCTTTTGTCGGTAGTGCATTTTTCGGACCCTGCTCAAGAAGAACGACATCGGGACTCCAGTCCAGCCACTGTTTTTCCGGTTGGTCGTGGAGGGGGAAAATGTGCCCGGCAGAGATCGCCGACCCGGTGCGCTCACCATCCGGGGTGGCGAGGGCAATGCCGCCGCGGATGATAGAGGTGAGGGATTCCGTCGAGATCGTTACCCCGGAGAAGATGCCACCTTCGATGCGGGCGCCGCTAACCTGCCAGAATCTGGTGTTTTCGCGGATGATGGCCACATACTGAGGTCTGATATTGGTAAAGATTCGCACCTTCTGGAAAGAGGGAGACAACTCGTAGCCGGTTACCTCGCCGATCTGCAGTTGTCGGTAATAGACGGGGGAGCCGATACCGAGGGAACCGAGATGCCCGGCTTCGAGAATGACGCCCAGGCCGTCGGAATTGGCGATTTCCGTCAATGGCGGATCGGCAAGTGCCTTGAGCATCCGTGTCGGCTTGCCGTTTCCGGGCAAGATGTTGAGGAAAGAACCGAAAACCAGGGTCTCAGCATTTTTAACGCCGGAAAGGTTGAATTCGGCCTGTTCCACCCAGATTTTTGTGTTGTTGCGG
This sequence comes from Desulfobulbales bacterium, assembly GCA_038211245.1. Lineage (GTDB taxonomy): Bacteria > Desulfobacterota > Desulfobulbia > Desulfobulbales > Desulfocapsaceae > Desulforhopalus_A. The sequence continues at coordinate 8,491 of JBBQVT010000145.1, forward strand.
AACAATGCGGCAACCTGCTCATAAATGCGGATCGTGGCAACAATGGTTTGTTGATTTTCAGCTAAGCGCAAAACGCCGACCTTGCCTATCTCAATGCCTTTATAGCGGACCTTCGAGCCCTCTTTGAGACCCCTGGAACTGTCAAGCATGACTGTCAGCTCGACTTCATCGGCATGGACGGCCTCATCCAGGGTAGCGAACAGCCGATAGGGTTCAGGTGTTGCAGGCGGTGACCCCATAGACGGATTGATGCAGCCGATACCACCCGCGAGTATCGACTGGAGCGATCCGCTTTGCAACTTGATGCCACTCAGATCACCCGAGACCTGGATGCCGCTGGTATTGTAAAACCGAGTGTTGGTCCGGACGATGTTCTTGAACCCGTCAAAGATCAGACACTCAATCAGCACTGATTGCTGATCGGGGGAAAGTCTGAAATTCTCCACCTCGCCGATCTTGATCTTTTTGTGGAGGATGGGAGAACCGAGGGCCAGCGACTCGGCATCCGGGGCAACCAGGACAATACGTTTGCCGGCAGGCTGCAGGTCGGTGACCGTCGCAACGGCTTCCCGATAGCTGTTGTGGAGGTGGAATTCAAAACCTGCTTCCGGTTGGATAGGTTTCGGTTTTTTCTGAATATCGGGGGTGGTGAAACTCACTCCGCCTTGCAACATCTTTGCCAGTGGACCGGTGGAAAGCGACACTCCCTCGGCCAGACTGCCACGCATTTCAACCCCGGAGTGGAGCCAGAACACACTCTTTTTGCTGAGAAATCTGAGATAATCCTGATAAATGAACAAGGTGCAGCGGATTTTCATGCCCGCCTTGTCGATGCCCACATCCACAACCTCCCCGACCTCGATGTTTTTATAATAAATCGGCGACTTGGGGGAGAGATCGACTGGGCTGTCGGCGCTCAGCACCACGGTTTGTCCTGGTCGCAGCGGGATTTGCGGGGGCGCCTCGGAGAGGAT
>JBBQVT010000146.1:0-9449 GCA_038211245.1 Desulfobulbales bacterium
CATTCAGGCCTTAAACCTCGACACCGGGGAGATTGCCGCTGCCATCAATGCCCAGAACAGCAATCAACCCATGGGTCGACTGAACAACGCGCAACGCAACCTCACCCTGCAGGCTAACGGTCAACTCTCCGAGGCCCGGGAGTATCGCGACATCGTGGTGTCGGTCCGCAATGGCCGACCGGTGCGGCTGGGGGAAATCGCCACGGTCCTCGACAGTGTCGCCGACGATCAGTCCGCCGCCTGGTTTTTCACCTCGTCAACCAAGGCCCAATCGATCTTTCTTGCCGTCTACAAGCAGCCGGGTATGAACACCCTGGCAGTTGCCGATGCGGTGAAATCCATCCTGCCAAGCCTTGCGGAATCCCTGCCGGCCTCCGCAAAATTGACCGTCCTCCGCGACGGCAGCCTGTCCATCAAGGCCTCGGTCGACGAAATCCGCTTTACCATGATCCTCACCCTCGCCTTGGTGATCATGGTGATATTTCTCTTCATCCGCAATATCTCGGCGACGGTTATTCCCAGTCTGTCTCTGCCGATGTCCATTGTCGGCACCTTTGCGATCATGTACCCGCTTGGTTACAGCCTCGACAACATGTCGCTTATGGCCCTGACCCTGTCGGTCGGTTTCGTGGTTGATGACTCTATCGTCATGCTGGAAAACATCGTCCGCCATATGGAAATGGGGAAAAGCCGGATGCAGGCCGCTCTTGATGGGGCAAAGGAGGTCGGTTTTACCATCATCTCCATGACCTTTTCCCTGATGGCAATCTTCATCCCCCTGTTTTTCCTCGGCGGCATTATGGGTCGTCTGTTCCGCGAATTTGCGGTGACCATCGGCGTGGCGGTTCTGGTCAGCGGAGTCATCAGTCTGACGCTGACCCCGATGCTCGCCAGCCGCTTCCTTCGCGAACCGCATCGCATCCAGCATGGGCGGATCTATCTGGCCAGCGAGGCAATGTACCAGGCACTGGTCGGGCTCTATGACCGGAGCCTGCTCTTTGTCCTCCGCCACCGTCTGACGACTCTGCTGTTTTCCCTGGTCATGCTGGTGGCGACATTCTACCTCTTCACTATCGTCCCGAAAGGTTTCATCCCGGCCGAAGATCGTGATATGATAATGGTTTCCACGGAGGCGTCGCAGGACATCTCCTGGCCATCGCTGGTCGATCACACCATGAAACTGGCGGCCATTCTCCAAAAAGACCCCAATGTTGACCGCTTCCTGGTCGATGTCGATACCTCGGCCTTTATGCTGGTTGTCTTGAAACCCCGGGCCGAACGTAAGGAGAATGTCGACCAGGTCATTCAAATCCTCAGGCCAAAACTCAACTCGGTCCCGGGGATAAGGGCGATGCCGATCAACCGACCGCCGATCAATGTCGGTGGCCGCCGCACCCGCAGTCTGTATCAGATAACCCTGCAGGGCCTCGACCTTAATCAACTCTATACCTCGGCCAAAAAGCTCGAACAGGCGATGCGGGAAAAACCCGACCTGCTCGATGTCTCAAGCGACCTGCAACTGGAAAACCCCGAGTTACGCGTCGAGATAGACCGCGACCGGGCTCTGCTCCTCGGTATCTCGCCGCGGCAAATTGAGGACACCCTGTATAACGCCTACGGCAGTCGGGTGGTCTCGACCATCAACGGCGCCACCGACCAGTATGACGTGATCATGGAGCTCCTGCCGCGTTACCGCACCGATGCCTCGGTGCTCGATAAACTGCATATCCGTTCCAGTCAGGGGAAACTGGTGCCCCTTACCTCGGTGGCCACCCTGCGCGAGGGTGTCGGCCCGCTGTCTATCAATCATACCGGGCAACTGCCGTCGGTGACCGTGTCGTTTAATACCAGACCGGGCATTGCCTTGGGGGATATCCTCGCCGATCTGAAAAAACTCAATGCCGCCGTCCTGCCCGATGGTGTTAATGCCACCTTCCAGGGCAACGCCCAGCAATTTCAGGATGCCCAGGCGAGCATGGGCTGGCTCCTGGCTCTGGCGATCGTCGTAATCTATATTGTTCTCGGCATTCTCTACGAAAGCTTCATCCACCCACTGACCATCCTCACCGCCCTGCCCTTCGCCGGTTTCGGGGCGGTGCTGACACTGTTGATTTTCAATACCGAATTGTCTATCTACGCCTTTGTCGGCATTATCATGCTCATCGGTTTGGTGAAAAAAAACGGCATCATGATGATCGACTTTGCGGTGGTCGCCCAGCAGCAAGGCAAAAGCCCGCACGACGCCATCCGCGAGGCCTGCATCATCCGTTTCCGGCCGATCATGATGACCACCATGGCGGCGCTGATGGCCGGTCTGCCCATCGCCCTCGGCTACGGTGCCGGGGCGGAATCGCGGCGACCGTTGGGCTTGGCGGTGGTCGGCGGTTTGCTGTTTAGCCAGACCCTGACTCTCTATGTTACGCCGGTCTTTTATGTTTATATGGAGCAACTGCAGCAATGGTTGAAGGGCAGATCGAAGAGGAAAATAGAAGACGGAGTTTCAACGGACAACGGATTATCTTCTGACTGATAATCCAAGATGGAATTCCAGTGCGTCAAAATCACGGTCATTATGAATTAAAGAAAAATTGTTTTGAATACAAAAGGTTGCGATGATAACATCAATGGTTTTTCGCACTGTAATACCTTTTGACCTCAGAGATCGGTAGTTTTCAGCGGTTTTTATGGCAATCTCCCTCCCAACAAAATCACGGTATTCTAAATTGTCAATGATCTTTCTGATTATCCGGTATTCCTTATCTGCCTTAAATCCCTGCAATAATTCCGCCATTATCACATCACCGATGAGTATCCGTTGGCCTTGCAAATCCCGGTCAAGCTGGTCGGTATGGGCAGCACTGACCCCGCGTAGATAATCGATCCACGCTGATGTATCAGCAACAATCATGCATCTTTCCGCATGCTCTCCAGATCACCTTCCCAAGATAATTTTCCTCGGAATGATCGTATCGAGGATTGTTTCAAAATCTGAATCATTAACCGCAAAGCTTGCTCAACCGTCTCTTTTTTTGTTTTGTTCCCGGACAGGACTATTGCTTCTTCCATCAAGGCATCTTCAATGACAATATTTGTGCGCATTCGACCCTCCTTGTGTATTGTTTTACTATAACATACACACAATCAATGCAATTGACAATTATCTGTTGATTAAAAATCCGGCAAGAGCGCAGTGAAAAGGCGTTGCATGAAGGTCTCGGGCTGCCGCCGCCCGACGAACGGCAGCCGAAACATCACCTGCGGCAAGCGCCTTCACCGCCTGCCTGGCCAAGATATCGGCGGTTTCGAAAATTGTCTGCAAGATACTCAAGTCGGCTTCGCAACGGCCACAGACGGATCGGCTCTTCAGCCGAGCGCGACACTGGGGACAACGTTCCATCCTTTACGACTCCAAATAGAAGATAATTTCGGAAAGTTCATCCATGTTTTCCTGGAGAAGGTCTTCATCGTCGTCGGTCAAGGCTTGGCCGATGGCCTCAAGCAGGTTTATCATGTCCTCTCGGTCGTCTTCACCGGCCTTATCAAACAGACTGCGGGCCTTTTCGATCAAGGCCTCGGCCTGCACCCGGCGACTGTTGCGCATGGTCTTCGGCTCGGCCACATTACTTTCGCCCTGCCCTTGTCTTTGCGGCTCGTGTTCCTCCCGACCTTTCTCGCCAAAGAGCTTGCGAATCTTGTCACGGGCCGCGGCCAAGGTATCCCTGGACAAATCGCTCATGACGTTGTCGATGGTGATCGATTTTTCCAAGCCGGTGGCCTTTTCTATGGCGCTCACCTGGAGGATGCCATTGGAGTCAAGAGCGAATTTGGCAATAATCTCGCTACCGGCAGGTCGTTTGGCCAGGCCCTGGACCAAAAAATTCCCCACCTCGATATTCTCCAGAGCGTTCTCGGCTTCCCCTTGATACACCTTTATTTCCACCGCTTCCTGCTGATCCACCGCGGTGTAAAAAACCTCGCTTCTCGTCACCGGCACCGGGGTGTTTTTCTTGATGATCGGCACGTACTTATCGATCGAAAAGCGGCCGTCAATCTCGCCGATGGCGCTGGTGCCGAAGGTATAGGGGGTAACATCGACCAGCACCGCCCGAACCTCTTCACCGCTGATCATCGCCGCCTGCAGGGCGGCACCGGCGGCAACGCAGAGATCCGGATCGACCTCAAAGCGGGGCGCCATGCCGAATTCCCTTTCCAGCCGTTCCTGCACCAGCGGGGTACGGGTTGAACCGCCGACCAAGAGGATCTCGTCAATCGCCGAGGCGGTAAGACCTGCGTCTCTTAACACCAGATGCACGGCATCAAGGGTCTCATCGAGAAGAGGGGTTATCATTTCTTCATACTGCTGCCGGGCCAGTTCGATGCTGAAGTTATAGGGCACACCGTCATGGGTGAGGAGATATTCCTCTTCGACAAGAGCAAAAGGCTGGATGGACAGCAGCTTTTTGGCATTTTCGGCAGCCCGCCGGATACGCGCCTTGGCCTGGAGGGGGATGTCTGAAAAGCCGTCCTCCTGCAGTTTTGCCAGCAGCACCTGTTCAATGAGGGCGTCAAAGTCGTCGCCGCCCAGGTGATTATTGCCATGGCTGGCGATGACCTCAATAACGTCGTCCTGCAGCTCAACTACGGAAACGTCGAAGGTGCCGCCACCCAGATCGTAGACCAGTACCTTCTTGGCGCCCTTATGGCTGCTTTCATAGACCAGGGTCGCAGCCGTCGGTTCGTTGACAATCTTCACCACCTCCAATCCGGCCATCTGCCCGGCCTCACGCGTTGCCTGGCGCTGGCCGTCGGAGAAAAATGCCGGGACGGTAATAACCGCCTTGCCGACGGAATGGCCCAGGTAGGTCTCGGCGATATTTTTTAAGTGGCGAAGGATCATCGCCGATATCTCCTGGGGCAGGTAGGACTTGTCGCCCAGAGGCACCGGACTGGCCTGCCCCATGAGGCGCTTGATGGATTTGATGGTCCGCTCCGGATAGACGACAAACTGGTTCATTGCCGGTCCACCCACCAACAGGTTGCCGTGGTCATCAAGGCCGACATAGGACGGCAGGAGTTTACCGTCAGGGCCCTCAATAATTGTTACCGCACCGTTTTCGTAAATTGCCACTTCCGAGTTGGTAGTGCCCAGATCGATCCCGAGAATTTTTTCCGCCATTGCTAGTATCCCTCTTGTTTATTAACAATAACCTCGGCCGGGCGGAGACTTTTCTCCCCCTGCCGAAAGCCTTTGCGATTTTCTTCTAGCACCACACCGTCTTCCTGCCGAAGGTCCGATGCAAAGCCTACCGCTTTCATGAAACTCGGATCAAACGGCTCGCCACTGCTGTTCATTGCCGTAACTCCGCACTGACTGAGAAGATCAAGCACCCGACCAAGGAGCATTTTCTGGCCTTCCAGATGCCCCTGCAGCCACTTCCTGCCTTGCTGTCCGCTCGGCAGCAGCCGTTGAAAAAAGGTAACTTCCGGCGGTTTACTCGCAAGACCGGCACTTATCCGATCATACAGCTCAATCAGGCCGAGGATAAGGGTTATTAATCCGGCACGCGCCGCTTCCCTTTCCTGCTGCTTTACCTGCTCCAGCATCTTTAATCCATCCTGCTGGGCATGATCGAGGGTGGCAAAGACCGAACGGAAATCATCGAGAGCGCCCTTCAGCTGCCGTGACTCTATCCGTACCTCGTTTTTCAGGCCTGCCAACTCACTGAACAGGGCCATTTGGTCTATGATAGCCCCCGGTTCTTCCGGGGTAAAATCGCTATCCAGATAAGCCCGGAATTGTTCTATCAGTTCTTCCTTGGTTGCTTCATCCATATGAATATTCCTGTAAATTCGTCACAATACCAGTCCGGAACAGCCCCCCCGGAGATCTGCTCCAAGCTGTTTTAGAAACTCCTCGCGGCTCTGCGGCTCCTTTTTCGCAACCGATTGGAGAAGCACGGCGGCAATCTCGGCGGGTGTGGGGAGCGCACAGTGAAACAAGCGATACGCCAAACGATCATCTTCAGTTTTTATAAGTTCGTAGGCCCGGTAAATGCGCTGGAAATCATCGGGAAAACGTTCCGGCGGGTAACGCCTGACCATGCCGAGATAGGCCTTTTTAATCTGGGAATCACCCGCGTCTTCCGCCACTTCGAGAATTTCATAGGGAGTTATCATAGTTCATCGTCAAAAAGATTAAATTGTTTGCCGCGCACCGGCTTGGCCTTTGGCTTCGTTGGCGATTTTTCTCCACTTTCAGTGACCTGAGGAATTATGAAAGGGCCAAAGTCGAAGATGTCGTCAAGGTCATCCTCCACACCAAAGAACGTGGAAGATCGATGGTTTCTACCCTTGTCGAGTATCTCTTCAATATAATCGACAAAATCGAGACGATTCTTTCTTTCCAACTGGTACAGCAGATCTTCGAGTTTATCAAAGACCTGCATCGGCACCCGTTTCTTGCCTTTACGAGTGCCGGCAACCAAGGACCAGACCTTGAACTCCAAATCCTCGGGATAGTTCTTTTGTAATGTTGCCGAAGCTTTTGTAAGGGCAGCGATCAGCGCGGCTTTCTCCAGGGCCTTGCAGATGAGTAAGCCCTCATCTCGGGACCAGGGAAGGATCGCCGCCTTGGCAAAGAAGTTGGTGAGACATTGACAGACCTCTTTCAGCATCACCCCTTGCTCGCCGTCAAAGCTCAACAGCCAGTTGATCAAACGCAGAAATTCGCTGCGATCGATGGTTGGGGCAGAGTCTTCCAGTTGGCGCAGCTGCCGATCAAACTCTTGGTGTCTTCCTTTTGGCAGCTTGTACAGACGTGACTCAAGGGAGGTAAGAACATGGCCGAATAAAGGAGAGCCGTTTTCCTCTTTGCCGGCGGCAATGTGCGGCAACCCTTCTTCCTTGCCCTGCAGGAGCAACACCATTCCGAGACAAATCCGGTGGCGGCCTCGATAACGCAGTGCCTTGACCCTGGTATCGGCACTTTGCAGCTCCTTTTCCGCCGGCAGCCATTTTTTCTGGGAAGCCAGTTTGCGACCATGCTCCAGCCGCGATTCCACGAGAAAATCCAGGACACTGGTGTTGATGGGGTCAATTTCGAGAATGCGTTTGGCCAGACCCGAGGCCTTTTTGTGCGCATTCCTGGCACCGCAGGCCTGCATTGCCGCGACCAGTATCGGGACGTTTTCCGGCAGTTTCGCCACCGCATCATTAACAATGGCATAGGAGCGCGACGCGGAGAAATGCCGTTTGGCATACTCGGCGGCCTCAAGCCAGGTCTCGGCATGACTTGGCTCATATTCAAGGCTTTTCAGCATGGTGTCAAGGACATGCACCGGAGAATACGCATACTCAACCTTCTTTTGCAACTTTGCCTGGTGGCGTAGAACCATGGCAATTTCTTTGTGCCTCAAGGTATCCGACCAGTCAGAATTGCCAAGATAATCCTCCCAAAATTTCACCGCAGAATGAGTTGCCCCGTCTTTTTCAGCGGCCAGGGCCAAAATTCGGTTCTTTTCAATACTCGTAAAATCGGTACTTCGACCAAGAAAAGTCAGCGCCTGTTCGCCACAAAAAGGCAGGATATTTCTTAACAGCAACATCCGCTGTCCTTTGGTAAAGCAATTTCCATGTCGAGAAGCGATCTTATAGAGACCAAGCGGCCGACCATCGCTCCCGGATAATGCCTCAAAGACAGGAAACTGCGAAGGATTGACACCATACTGACCACACAACTGGTACTGCTCGTTCTTGGGGGCCGCGGCGAGGTTTTGTAAAAAGGATTCCGGGGTATCGACGGTTGCAAGACACCTGGCGGCCGCGCGGAAATACGGAGAATCCTTGTCGATCTTCCGAATGATGCTGCATCCCAAGTCCTTTTCACTTTGAAAATGCAGCAATCCCGTCAGTAAGGTGCGCAGGTCGCGGTAGGGTGAACGGAAGGAAATCTGTTTCAAGGCATCTTGCCCTCGTTCCTCCTGCCTGACAAAAACCGCATCCATTGCCGAAAGCGCTGCTGGATAGTAGCCGGCTACCGGCGAATCTCCAGGAAAATCTTCCAGCCGCAAACCGCCGACACCGGCGAGCAACAGTGCACCGAACAAGGCTTCCAGCCGCTGTCGCACATCACTTGCCAGTTGTTTGCGGCATTGTCCATGAAACTGAACGGCTTCGACAAAACGGCCTGCCTGCAACAATAAAGAGAGCTTGAGAGACAGAACGTCGGCATGCGGCCAGCGTTCTACCACTATTTCCAGGAGAGCCATCGCCTCTTTGGCCATCGATTTTGCCGCCAGACTGCCAATTCTTCCCAAATATGCCTGTTCGAGTGCCTGCAGGATCTCAGGACTTTCTTGCTGTTTCAGCAACTGCTTAAAACAGAGGATGGCATCCTGATATTTTTCCTGGGTAAGAAAAAGGTGCCCTTTTGCCAGGACCTCGTGCACCGGCAAAGCACCGAGAGAGGCGACCTTATGCCTCTGGTCCCTCCCTTTACTCTTTTTATTTGCCATGGGTGATCCTCCTATGGTATGTGCACTTGCCTCTTGGATTTTTTGTGAAAGAGGGAGACTTTTCTTGAGGTTGGAGGAATTGATCGAATCTTCCGACAAAAAGCACAAGCTAACATAAAGTGCTTTACCGTTACAGGCAAGCAGATATTTCAATTTGATAACGCTTTACTTTCTCTCCGGCAAGCCACCGGTCATAGCAACCGAAAGGTTGCCTTACCGCCTCAGAAAAGGTGGAGACATGGCGGCAAGGGTTGGCCGAATATCTCTTTCAACACAATAAAAAAACCCACCAATGATACCGTCTGTGCTATAATCAAAGGGTTTCTTTACCATCCATTCTTTTCAAGCGTATCCGGAGGTATCACCATGTCAAATGCTGCAGAAAAGGAACCCCCATCACCAATTATTGGTCTTGGGCTTGCCGATATTACCATCTGTGAGTCGGAGATCTGTTATATAGACGGCGATGAAGGCCGGCTGGTGTATCGCGGCTACGATGCCATCGAATTGGCCAGACAATCAACCTTCGAAGAGGTTGCCTACCTTCTCTGGTACGGAGCCCTGCCTCGGCCGACCGAATTCAAGGCCTTTCTCGCCGGCTTCACCGGCTCCATGTCCCTGCCCGTCGAAACCGTCATGATCCTGCGCATGTTCCCGAAAGCCGCCACCCCGATGGAGGTTATCCGTACCGCCGTTTCCTCCCTTGGTCACTGGGATCCGGACAGCGGCAACACCGGCCTTGACGCCAGTCTGCGCAAGGCACAGCGCCTGGCCCTGCGCATTCCTCTGCTCATTGCCGCGCACCAGCGACTGCGCGAAGGCAAGGAGCCGATTAAACCGATTCCCGGCCACGGCATAGCCTTCAACTTTCTCTATACCCTCTTCGGCAAGGAACCGGATACGATGGCCGAAAAGGCCTTTGATGCCGCCCTCATC
>JBBQVT010000147.1:0-9430 GCA_038211245.1 Desulfobulbales bacterium
AGCATATTGCCGAGACCGGCGCCAAACCCTACCCGATAGGTACCAAGGAGGGGCACATTGATCCCGAACAGGGTCGTTTTGATAAATCCGCAGACCGGCCCGATAGCCGCCAGCACCATGATGTAGCCGAGATACAGATCCTTGATCGTCGTCTGTTCGCCGGCAATCACTGACCATTCACTTTTCGGGGTGGTGAGGATCGCCTGAACTCGGGTAATTAGTTTAGAAATATCCATGTTCTGTCTCCTTAACACTGCAAATTAGCCAAACAGGGGAAGCTCTCTTGCAAGAGCCTCATTGTGTCCAGTTTTCAACCTTAGGTAGTGTTCAGCTACTGCTTTGTCCCAAGCAATAATGGTTAAGTGCCGAACGAAGTCATCTCCTATCGGTCTGTTGATTTCTTTTGATGATGAGTGCTCAACACCATAGATTAATTCGGTATAAGTAACAACAGATATATACAGCCGGTCCATTTCTTTACTGCCCTTATCCCCCTCAATGGGGGACTGAAAAGAGTGCCGTTCATTGCCTTGGAATGGTTTACTTGTTTTTTGAACGACCGCGCACCTCAGGCACTTGATGAGTTCTGGAGGCAGCCGGGCAACCGGATAGATAAAAAGAGGATCGCGGCAGGATTTATTTGACAACACCACCGCCATCCCCTAGGCTTGAGGTATCACAACAAGGTGTTCAGTAAGTTGCTCGATATGCGAAATACCATGGACGATGCTGAATTTGTGCGGATAGTGCGAATGCACCTTCCGGGAGGCCGATCACAAAATGGCGGTAATCATCGTCAATCGCCTGAAAGTGCTGTACTGGCACCCGTTTCTACAAGAGTTGGTCGCTAATGCCATCGGCGCAAACGCGACCGGGGAAATAATCAAGGTGCTGGTAGATCAAGTTCTTGGCGCCAAAAATGAGGAGGAGCGAAGTGTCTGACACATTTGACCTGGTCATCACCGATCAGACCATGCCGGGCATGACCGGCAGCGACCTGGCGCGTCGTATCCTGCAGATACGTCCCTTTATGCCGATTATTCTCTGCACCGGCTACAGCAACCTTATCTCGGAAGAAAAGGCCAAATCCCTCGGTATTAAAGGATTTGCCATGAAACCATTGGCGCGAAAAAGCATCTCTGTACTGATCAGGGAGGTGCTGGCCGGACGAGCGGGTGGCCAGGGCTCGGGCCAAGAGAATGGGTAATGGATTACAGGAGAGAACGAAAATACAAGGGGTTCGGCGATGACCAGTAAAGAAAGCAGCGACAAAGCCAAAAAAATCAAGCAGGCGCCGGAAGATTTACCGGAGCGATCGCCGGAAGAAGTGCGGTGGCTTCTCCATGAGCTGCAGGTGCACCAAATCGAGATGGAGACACAAAATGAGGAACTGCGCAGGATCCAGGTGGAACTCGACGCCGAGCGTAGCCGCTATTTCGATCTCTATGATCTGGCGCCGGTGGGCTATTGCACGATCAGCGACCAAGGGCTGATTGAGGAAGCCAACCTTGCAGCCGCCGGCCTTCTTGGGGTAACCCGGAAAAGTTTAGCCAAGAAGCCGATATCCAAGTATATTCTCCAAGATGACCAGGACATATACGAGCAGCTGAAAAATCAGCTTTTTGCCACCGGTGCATCGCAGAGTTGTGAATTGCGCATGGTGCGCCAGGACCGGACGTCTTTTTGGGCGCATCTGGCCGCAACCGTCGCCGTCGACAAAGACGGGGAAACCGTCGGCCGTGTTGTGTTGAGCGACGTTCCCGAGCGCCAGCGGGCGGTGGACCGGTTGCGGCAAGAACAACGGTTTTCCAAATCCATCTTGGAGAGCCTCCCCGGTATCTTCTACCTGTACACCTACCCGGAAAATCGATTGGTGCTGTGGAACAAAGCGCATGAAACACTTCTAGGCTATGCGGCGAACGAGATGGCCGGTCGGCATGTTACCGACTGGCACGTTCCAGAGGCCAAAGAAGCGGTTTTGCAAGCAATAGAACTCTTGATGGAAAAAGGCCAGAATTCGATTGAAGCCCCCCTGCTGACCAAAGACGGCAGTTTGCTTCCCTTTATCCTCACCGGCGTCAAATTTGCGACCGAGGGCCGGCTCTATTTTATGGGGATCGGTGTTGACATCTCTGAGCGGAGACAGGCGGTGGAGCAGTTGCGGGAGAATGTCGCCCGGCTCAAAGCGCTGCTCAATGCCACCTCGGATTCGGTGATTCTCATCGACCCCAAAGGCACGATTCTTGACCTCAACGAAAACTCTGCGCACCGCCGCGATCTGAATAAGGGTAAAATGCTCGGCCGCAATCTTTTTGATTTTCTGCCTCCCGAGGCGGCGGCGAATCGTCACAAGGCTGTGATCCAAACCCTTCAGGAGAAAAGGCTCGTGCAGTACGATGAAAACCGTGGCGGAAAGGACTACCGTATCCGCCTCTTTCCGGTAATTGATGAACGGGGAGATGTCTTTCAAGTGGCTAGTTTTTCAAGGGATATCACCGAGAGCAAACAGGCCGAAGAAGAAAAAGCCCTGCTTGAAGCGCAGTTTCATCAGGCCCAGAAGATGGAATCGGTGGGCCAGTTGGCGGGTGGTGTGGCGCACGACTTCAACAACATGCTTGGGGTGATCCTCGGCCATGCCGAGTTGGCCCAGAAAAAGTTGGATTCGGCCCACCCTGTCTTTGTCAACCTGGAGGAAATTCGTAAGGCTGCCACCCGTTCCGCGCAAATCACCCGGCAGTTGCTGGCTTTTGCCCGCAAACAGACGGTAGCGCTGAAAATTCTTGACTTGAACGAGACAGTGGAAGGGATGCTGAAGATGCTGCGGCGGCTTATCGGCGAGAACATCAATCTCGCCTGGATGCCGGAAAACGGCCTGTGGCCTGTGCTCATGGACCCGTCGCAGGTCGACCAGATCCTCGCCAATCTCTGCGTTAATGCCCGGCATGCCATTGGCGGTGTCGGGAAAATCACCGTTGAGACCGGCAACAGTACCCTCGATGAGCAATACTGTGACGGTCACGCCGGTTTCGTGTCCGGGGACTATGTGCGGCTGGTCGTATGCGACAACGGTTGCGGCATGGACCGACAGATCTTGGCCCATATCTTCGAACCGTTCTTCACCACCAAGAAGGTCGGCGAGGGTACCGGACTCGGTCTTGCCACCGTGTACGGCGCCGTAAAACAGAACAACGGCTTCATCTATGCCGAAAGCGAGCCGGGGCAGGGTGCGACTTTCACCATCTACCTGCCGCGCTACAAAGGGGCGGTCGGGCAGGTGCAGCCGACAGAGGATACGGAGCCTGGCCTGGCCGGCCAGGAAACCATCTTGCTGGTGGAGGACGAGCCGGCAATTTTGGAAATGAGCACAACGATGCTGCAACTTCTCGGCCATACGGTGTTGGTTGCAGGTACGCCGGAGGAAGCACTCCGTCTGGCGGCAATGCACCAGGGCGAGATCGATCTGCTCTTGACTGATGTTATCATGCCGGAGATGAACGGCTGTGACCTGGCAAGGCGGCTTTCAGCCGGTCAACCGGAAATGAGGGTTCTGTTCATGTCAGGCTACGCCGTCAATATTCTCACCCACCAAGGCGTCCTGGATGCAGGGGTGAATTTTATTGAGAAGCCCTTTTCTATGCAAGAACTGGCTGCTAAGGTTCGGCAGACGCTGGAGGGAACGGTGGTCGAGCCGCAATAAGTTTCCTTCTTGAGAGGAATACTGGGGGCATCACAAGGAGCCGTTGGCCGTTATCATTGAGAAAACCTTCGGAAAGGAAAACCCACCATGAAAGCCTTGTCAATTGCTGAGATCAACAAATTTATGGCGAACAGAATGGGGATTCAATATTATTCACGGCATAAGGGGCCATAAAGAAATGGATAAAAAGTATGAGTTATTTCTTAACGGCCCCTAAACACCAAATGAAAAGAATATTATAAACGCTATGTATACGTTCATCCACGCCGCCGATATCCATCTCGACAGCCCGCTCCGGGGACTTGAAGCGCACGACGATGCGCCGATCGCCGAGATTCGCGGGGCGACGAGGCGGGCCTTTGACGCCCTCATCGACCTGGCCGTCGACGAGGCGGTAGCGTTTATTCTTATTGCCGGCGACCTGTATGACGGCGATTGGAAGGATTACAATACCGGACTTTATTTCGCCGGGCGAATGGGTCGCTTGGCCAGGGCCGGGATCAAGGTCTTCATCGTTTCCGGCAATCACGATGCGGCAAGTCAGATCACCAAGGCCATACCCTGGCCGGACAATGTCAGGGTATTTTCTTCGCGGAAACCCGAGTCGATAAAGCTCGAAGAGATGGGGATCGTCATCCATGGCCAGAGCTATTCCTTCCGCGCCGTGACCGACAATCTGGCTGTCGGCTACCCCCGCAAAGAACCCGGCTATGTCAATATCGGTCTGCTGCATACCTCGCTTACCGGTCGGCCGGGGCATGAGGATTACGCGCCCTGCGCCGTCGCCGAACTGCAGGCAAAAGGCTATGAATATTGGGCTTTGGGCCATGTCCATCGGCGGGAAATTGTTGCCGAGGAGCCGTGGATTGTCTTTCCCGGCAATCTTCAGGGGCGGCATATCAGGGAAGATGGTGCCAAGGGTGTCACCGTCGTGACGGTTCAGGAGGGGCGGGTCACCGAGGTGCAAGAACGTTCGCTTGATGTGCTGCGGTGGGCCACCTGTCGGGTGGATCTCTCCGACTGCGACAGCACGGAGAGTGTCTACAGTGCGGTACGTCAGGGGTTTATTCGGGAACGTGATCTGGCCTACGGCCGGACCCTGGCGCTTCGCCTGGTGCTGATCGGCAGCACGTCCGTCCATGCCGCACTGCTCGCCCGGACAGCCGAGTTGACCGAGGAGTTCCGGGGCATAGCAGCCGGACTCGGTGAACTGTGGCTGGAGCAGGTGCGGTTTCAGACCAAACGCCAGGTGCGCCTTGAGGATATCCTTGGCGACGATACCCCGCTTGCCGGTCTTCTTGAAACCATTCACCAACTGGAACTGGACGGTGCCAGCCTCCTGTCCCTTGTGCCGGAACTGGCGGTACTGAAAGCCAAATTGCCTTCCGAGATCGACGGCGCGGGCGAACCCTTTCTTGAATTGTCACCTGCAAAAATCGCCGAACTGCATGCCGAAGTGCGGGAACTGCTGATTGCCAAACTTCTCCACCTGGGAGGGAGCCAGTGAGACTCATCCGTCTTGAAATGCAGGCCTTTGGCCCCTTTACCGACCGGACCCTCGAATTTACCACCAAGGCACCTGGCCTGCACCTTATCTTCGGCCCGAACGAGGCCGGTAAAAGCACTTCACTTCGGGCACTTAAGGCATTGCTGTACGGTTTCCCGCAACAGACACCGGATAATTTTCTGCACAACTATGACCAGCTCCTGGTGGCCGGTTGTCTTCGCCGCAGCGACGGGCGGGAACTCTCCTTTCAACGAAGGAAAAAGCGCGTCGGCGACATCCTCGATGCGGCCGGCAATCCCCTCGATGCTGGAGCTTTGGCACCTTTTTTACATGGCCTGGAAGCGACAATATTTTCCTCCCTCTACGGCATAGATCATGACGCGCTGGTGCGCGGTGGAGAAGAGATTCTTGCGCAAAAAGGCGAGGTGGGCCAGGCTCTCTTTGCCGCCGGAGCCGGGATTTCCTCGGTTAGTGAAGTCGTCGTGCAGCTTGAAAAAGAGGCTGCCGAACTGTTTAAGGCCACCGGTCAGCTACCGGCAATCAATGTGGCGACCAAAAAATTCAAGGAATTGCAAAAAGAAATGAGGGCGGCCGGTCTTTCCGTCAAGGACTGGAAAGAGCACCGCAAGGCTCTCGATGATGCCGAGGCTGCCCGCGTAAGGCTCGAACTGGAGCGCGATCAAAAGAGCACCGAGCTGCACCGTCTCGAACGATTACGCCAAGCCGTGCCGGAACTGGCGGCGCTTGCGGCAAGGCGCGCTCATTTGCAGGCTTTAGGCGAAGTTGTCCTCCTTGACCCGGACTTTGCCGAAAGATATCAGAAAGTCAGCCGGGATATGCGGGAGGCCGGACAACGCTTACAGATCGATCGGCAGCGTTTGGCAAAACTTACGGAGAGGCGCCGGGGCGTATCGCTAAACAAAGAGCTTTTGCACGAGGCGGGGCAGGTTGATGATTTTCATCAGCGCCTTGGCGAATACCGCAAAGGCCAGAAGGACCGGCCGGAGAGAAACGGCATGCGCATTAGTCTGCGCACCGAGGCGGGGCGTTTGCTTCAGCAGGTGCGGCCCGATCTGCCCTTGGAAAAGGTTGAGGTATTGCGGCCGGTGCTTGCCAAAAAGCGGACGGTGCAGGTTTTAACCACCCAGTATGCGGCCATACAGCAACAGCTGGCGGTCGCGGAAAAGCAAGGCAGGGCGGCGGAGCAGGAGTACCAAAAGGTCGAAGCAAGCATGGCGGCAATGGAGGCAACCGTTGACACCGACAATCTTTTGCAGGCCATTGGTCTAGCGAGGAAGATCGGCGATATAGACGGCCAGCTGACCAAGAGCCGCGGCGAACTCGAACTGCAGAAAAAAGAGTGTCATGCCGATCTGAAACGCCTTGGCCTGTGGACCGGCGAATTGACCGCCCTGATGGAACTGGCACTGCCGCTTTCTGAAACCGTACAAAAATTTGAAAAGAGTTACGGGGAGATAAGCGATAGCGGGCGGGAAATTGAAAAGGCTCGGAAAAACTGCGAGAAGGATTTGCACCAGGTCCTGGCGGAAATCAGAAAGGTCGAAGGCGTAGGCCTTGTCCCCAATGAAGAAGAGCTGACCCTGACCCGTGAAAAGCGCCGGCAGGGGTGGCAGCTTTTACGGCGACAGTGGCTTGATGGTGAAGATGTTGCAGAAGAGAGCCGGGAGTATGCCCCCGAACAGCCGCTGGTTGAGGTATATGAGGGCTATGTCGGCCAGGCCGACACCATAGCCGACCGGCTGCGGCATGAGGCTGATCGGGTTGCCGGGGCGGCCGCCATGCACGCCCGCATGGAAACCTTGGGGGAAGTCCTGGTCGAAAATAACCGCGATAAGGAGGCCTTGCTGCTCCGGGCAAAAGAGCAGGAGGCTGCCTGGAATCGGGTGTGGCAGCAGGCCGGAATCGTTCCGCTGTCGCCTAGAGAAATGAGCGGTTGGCTAGCCGGGATCGACAAACTGCGTTTCAAAGGGACCGATCTCTTCAAGAAACACGAGCAGCTGGACCGGGATCTGCAACGCTGCGACGGGTTAATAGGAGCGCTAAAAAATGAACTTCTGGCCATCGGCGAGAGTGTTCCCGGCGGACACCAGTTAGGCCCCGTGCTGATTGCTGCCGAGACGATTCTGGCAAAACTTGCCGACCGGAAAAAGGACCTTGAAAAATTCCGCGAGAGGCGGGAAAAGGCGGCAAAGGACAAGCGTCAGGCGGCGGAAGATCTGATGACCGCCAGCAAGACCCTGGCAGACTGGCAGGAACAGTGGCGGAAAGCCCTGGTCGGCTTGGGGCGGGAGGATGCGGTGCCGCCCCTTGAAGCAGGCGACCTGCTGGAAACCCTGCAGGGCTGTTTCGATAAGGTAAAGGAGGCCGATGATCTGCAAAAACGCATCGACGGTATTGATCGTGATGCCGCCCAGCTTGACCAAGCGGTAAAGGCCTTGCTCGCCAAAGTCGCCCCGGAAATTTCAGGCCTGCCCCTTGACCAAGCGATTTTGCAACTGCGGCTTCTCCTTGGCCAGGCGCAAAAAGATGGCGCGCTGCATGCTGAACTCACCAAGAATCAGAGCACCTTGCAGGAAGAGATCCAGGCAACCGAAAGAATTTTTCAATTTGCCGGAGAGCAGATGAGCGAACTCCTGCTCTTAGCAAAATGCCACAACCCGACCGACTTGCCGGCAATAATAGAGCGGTTTGCCGAATACCAGTGGCTGCGGCAGAAGATTGTCGAGCATGGGGAAAACCTCGCCAAGATTGGTGCCGGAGTGCCGCTTGCCGAGATTTGCACCCAGGCGGCGGCGGTCAATATTGATGAACTGCCGGTGCTCATGGAAGGGCTCCACCGTGACACCAGGGAAAGGCTGAATCCTGAGATCAACCACCTTTCCCAGGTCGTCGGTGAAGAAAGCACCAGGCTTGCGGCCATGGACGGCGGGGCTCGGGCGGCGGAACTCACCGAGGCGATGGAGCGGGAATTGGCCCTCATTCGTCGGCTGGCCGGCAGATATGCCCTGGTGAAACTGGCGGCCAGGGTGCTGCAACAGGCAATCGACCGCTACCGGGAAGAGCACCAGGACCCGGTTTTGAGAATCGCCGCCGGCTACTTTCAGAAACTGACCCTCGGCTCCTTTGGCGGATTGCGCACCGATGTCGATGACGCCGGGCAACCGGTTTTGGTCGGGGTGCGGGAAAACGGCTGCCGTCTTACCGTTGATAAAATGAGTTCCGGCACCCGCGATCAGATGTTTCTCGCCCTGCGTTTGGCGACGCTTACCTGGCGGCTGCAAACCGATGAACCGATGCCCTTTATCATCGATGATATCTTGATTAACTTTGATGATGTCCGGTCCCGGGCAACGCTGCAAATTCTCGCTGAGCTGGGTGAGAGAAACCAGGTGATTCTCTTTACCCATCACCGGCGAATTGTTGAGGAGGCGAGGCAACTTGAAGGGCAGGGGATCGTGCAAATCCACGAACTCTGACGGGTTCATCCTCATTGGCCTTGTGGAAACATGCCCGGGCCTTCTCTCATGTAATACAGGATAATACAGCGATAATACAGGGACACCATATCAATTAAGTCTTGACGACATCCTTTTTCCTGTAGTAGTATCAGAACATGGTACGAATAGCGCGATTGATAGCCCCAGGCATCCCACACCATGTCACTCAACGAGGGAACAGAAGAATGGAGACATTCTTTTGTGATGAAGATTACCAGACTTACCTGGCGCTGATGGCTGATTGGTGCAGTAAGTTCCACGTTGTCATATGGGCGTATTGCTTGATGCCCAATCACATTCATTTGATTGCCGTTCCGGAAACGGAAGAAGGCTTGCGACGGGCGATTGGCGAGGCACACCGCCGATACTCCGTCATGATCAATCGTCGACAGAGATGGACGGGTCACCTGTGGCAAGGGAGATTTTCATCGTTTCCCATGGATGAAAATTATCTTCTGGCGGCAGCAAAGTACATGGAGATGAACCCGGTGCGGGCAAAGCTTTCTCCTGACCCGTATTCCTGGAGATGGAGCAGCGCCAAGGCGCATGCGGAAGGGAAGGACGATAGCCTGGTCATGGTCTCTCCCCTGCTGGATATTGTTGGAGATTGGAAGTTATTTCTGTCAGATGTAGATACCGAGGTCGCGGATAAGATCCGCAGACACGAGCGGACGGGACGTGCATTGGGAGCCGAGTCGTTTCTTGAAT
>JBBQVT010000148.1:0-9344 GCA_038211245.1 Desulfobulbales bacterium
TATCTGGGCCTCAAGAATCGAGAGTTTCTGGGTAAAATCCGCTGACAAAACTGAGAGGATGACAGGATCCACACAGATGCCGGCGATTTCCATCTCCGCCAAGATGGTAACTATCGGCATTTCAACCCGCCAGAAAAGATCGTTCATTCCCTTTGCATCGAGCAAGGGAGCAAATTCCCGCCAAAGCAACAAGGCACCATAAACGTCCTCACAGCTATAGGTGCAGGCCTTGTCTATATCCACATAAGCAAAGCAGCCATCCCTCTTATCGTTGCCCGTGACCTCGGCAAAGGAGGTCAGTCGCAAGCCGCGTGCCTGACAGAGATCATCAAGCTTCAGCGACCGGCCTCCGCTTTCTGTTAGATAGGCGGCAATGAGGGTATCAGCCAGTTCACCACCGAAATCGATTCCCCACTGCTGCTTCAAAACAGTAATATCGTATTTCAGATTATGACCAATTTTCAGCACCCCCGATGAGGTGAGAAAAGGCATTAACGCCTCTTTCACCTCATCGGCGGAGAGCTGTCCTTCAAGCAGATTTCCATGTCCGTCAATATGGCCAACGGGTATGTACCAAGCCCGGTCGAGGGTGGAACAAAGGGATATCCCCACCAGCTCGGCAGTGCGGGCATTGATGGAGGTGGTTTCTGTGTCAATGGCGAGGATTTCAACACCGGCGAGGGCGCTCGCCATGACAGCCAACTGATCGCGACTGCGTACCGTGACAAAGCCATCAGTGGGCACCGGCTTTGCGGTGTCGACCCCTTTCAGCAGACTTGAAAACTCAAGCTCTGTGTAGATTTCTGCCAGCTCCTCATTATTGGCATCAGCAAGGGCATACCGCGACAACTCCACTGGTATTGTGACGTCAGTCTTCAACTGGATCAAGGTGCGGGCAATGAATGCCAGTCCCCTGTTTTCGACGATCTGTTCTTTTACCCGCGATTGTTTGAGATCATCAATATGTTGGTAGAGACCCTCAAGGGAACCGTAGGTATTGATCAACTTTTCGGCAGTCTTTGGACCAACCCCCGGGACACCGGGGACATTATCCGAGGCGTCGCCAACAAGGGAAAAGAAGTCCAACAATTGCTCAGGATAAAGGGCATATTTCTGGTGGATTGCCGCCCGGTCCATCACCCTGTCTTTCATCGGATCCCACATGACCACATCATCGCTTACCAACTGCAGAAGATCCTTGTCACCGGAAACGACCACGACCTTATGGCCGGAGGCGGTGAATATTTTTACCGCAGAGGCAATGATGTCATCCGCTTCAACCCCTTGTTCTTCGAGCATCAGGATATTCGAAGCGGTTACAAATTTTTTTATAAAGGGAATCTGTAGACGCAGATCGTCGGGCATTGGCGGTCGGTTGGCTTTATATGCCTGGTAGATTTGGTGACGAAACACTGGTCCGCGGCTGTCGAAGGCGATGGCCAAAAAGGCCGGTTGCTTTTCTCTGATCAACCGCTTCACCATGTTGGCAAAACCCAGCACGGCATTGGTAGGCGTTCCTTTGCTGCTGGTAAGCGGGGCAATGGCGTGATAGGCGCGGTAGATATAGGCACTGCCGTCGATAAGATATACTTCTTCTTGCACAGCTGGTTACTCCCTTAAAAAGAATAGAACTTCCTGAAACAGAAACATCACAATACAATTGAGTTAAGCTCTGAGCCGAAATATAACGGTATTTGCTTAGGTTGTATCGTAAAATTTTTACCTAGGCTGTCCATCGCCGCCAACGACAAAAAAAGGCCTCGGGCATTGCTGCCCGAGGCCTTGACACTTCGTGTTCTCGGCCGGCGGATTACTCAGCCGATCGCACCCATGAAGCCTGTGGTCCTTTATCGCCGTGGGTTTCACCAAAAACAACGCTGTCTCCTTCCGCGAGGTCTTCCATATTCACATTTTTAAGGGCGTTCTCATGAAAATAAATATCCCTTTTGTCCGCAGACATAATAAAACCGTACGATTCGTGCGGTGAAAGTTTTCTGATTATACCTACATTATCAGCCCCTTCGACCAGGTTTGACACTTTTTGGCCTTTCCTCTTTTTCCGTTGAATCTCTTTTAGCTGGAGTGCCAGAACATCAAAGGATTCGGTCAGTACCGTACGCACCGACTCGCCGCTTCTCGTGACAACGACCATATCGTTAGGCACCGTCGCAACGAGTTTGATCTCATACCCTCCCTCCTTATAGTGGGTGGTGGCTTCAATGCTGATACGTAAATGAAGAACGAAATTAGGATAGTGACGAATGAGTTTTTCTTGTTCCTCGCTGATCTTCGTCTGCCAGCTTTTACGCAATTCAACATTCCGGGCTTCGATCTTTAGTTCCATAGAGTTCCTCCATCTCGGATTCAAACAATGGTATCGCACCATCGTTCGCCTCATGCATCGCAAGATGCAATCCCTTGCAGATCACTTTTCCTTAGACAGTCACGCAAGAACAAGAGTTCCTGCAATACTTCCAACTGAAAATGATCAACGCTTGTTTATATTATATTCTTCTGACCTTAAGAATCAAGCTGCTCCTCCCCCTTTTCCCACTCCCCCATCGGAAATTATCATATTAACTGTTTTTTAATAAGAAAACTGGATATTTCCACCGTTTCTTTGTACAATGGTTGCTCTTTTGAGACTGTTAAATCAGAGTTAGGTACTGAAAAGTGGCGAAAAAAAACTGCAAGACCGGGGTCGTCCTCCTGAATATGGGTGGCCCAGACACCTTGGACGATGTCCAGCCGTTTCTTTACCATCTCTTCTGCGACCGGGAAATAATTCACCTGGGTCCTGCTTTCTTGCAAAAACCGTTGGCTTGGCTTATTTCCCGCCGAAGAGCGGCAAAAAGTAAGGAAAATTACGCACGCATCGGCGACGGCTCACCACTTAAAAATATTACCGTAAACCAAGCCAAGGCACTGGAGGAATCCATGCGGGAGGATGGTGATTATTCGGTGACGATAGCCATGCGGTATTGGCCACCTTTGGCCGATGAAGCGATTGAATCGCTTCTCAGGCAAGGGATCAACAGGATAATCGTCCTTACCCTGTACCCCCATTTTTCAAAAGCCACCACCGGTTCTTCGGTATCCCATTTTCGAAGTTGCCTCAATCGTTTGGCGCCTGGGTTTCCCTTAAGAGTGATCGCATCCTGGCCTACCCAGACATCCTATATCAAGGCTCTGGCAGATAATATCACCGACGGCCTGCAAACGTTCGATTCACCGGAGGTGGTTGTGGTATACAGCGCCCACAGTCTCCCTGTGTCCTTCATCCAAGAGGGTGACCCTTATGTTGATCATATCAAGGAAACCATCCTGGCAATCGAGAGCGTTACCGGCATACCGGGGCGACTCTGCTACCAAAGCAGGAGCGGCCCGGTCGAATGGCTTTCTCCTTCCACCCCTGAAATGCTTGAAAAATTGGCGATTGAGGGCTGCAAAAATATCCTTATGGTGCCGATAAGCTTTGTCTCGGATCATATCGAAACACTCTTTGAGATAAGCATTCTCTACAAGGAAATGGCCGAACACCTGGGAATGCGCCTCCAGGCCTGTGCATCCCTGAACCTCAACCCAACTTTCATCCAGGCCCTGCGAGAACTTGTTATAGAAGAGAGTAACAGTACCTAAGCCGTTTGGTATCACCAACTCGAACATATTATCAACAGAAACGGCATAATGAGCCGTAACGAAATGGCGCAAATATTCAGGTTATTTCGTAACGGCTCCTAATCTCGTGACATAGAGTTCTGAAATCGCCGCATCCTGACATTCATCAACAGCCCAAGCCCCAGCATGGTCGTCATCAGCGATGAGCCACCGTAAGAAAAAAGAGGCAAAGGGATTCCCACTACCGGCAGGAATCCCAGGACCATGCAGAGGTTTATTACCGCTTGCCAAAAAATAAGTGCCACTATGCCAAAGGCCAGCAACACTCCGAAACGGTCTCGGGCATACATCGCCACATACAGCCCCCACATGATCAACAAGAAATAGGTGCCGACTAAAATTGCACTCCCGGCAAACCCCCACTCCTCGCCCCAAACAGAAAAGGCGAAATCGGTATGCCGTTCCGGCAGAAAGTGCAGATGGCCCTGGGTCCCTTCCATATACCCTTTACCAAATTTGCCGCCACTGCCTACGGCGATCTTCGATTGCAAAACCTGGTAACCATGCCCCATTGGATCCTTTTCAGGCTCGAGAAATGTAAATATTCTTTGTTTTTGATAAGGCTTCAGCACCTTTTCCCAGGCAAAGAGACCAAGGCCCGCCGCCAGAGTGCCCATTATGACATAGGTGGACATTCTGAGCTTTGCGAACATTGTCATCGTCACAAAGATTATAGCGAGCATCATCGCCGTTCCAAGGTCAGGTTGCAGAAGAATAAGAACAAAAGGGATCGCGGTAAGTACAGCCGGCGCCAGGAGATCCTTTATGGAATAGCCGTCACTTATCTCCTTGCGCGAAAAGTAACTGGCCAGAGTAATTATAAGCATGAGCTTGGCAGGTTCCGATGGCTGGAGTTTAAAAAACCCGAGGTTAATCCAACGTTGCGCCCCACCTGCAGTGTTACCGACGGTTTCAGCCAACACGAGAAGAACAATGATGACCGCATACATCGGATAGTTCCAGGAATGCAACACCTGATAATCAAAGCTGATGACAAAAACAAAGGCAGTAAAGGCCATGAGAAAAAAATATGCCTGTTTGACATAGGGAGGGCTGCCGTATCCCTTTGGCGGGAAAGATGCACTGTAGAGGTTGAAGAAGGCCATCATGCATACCAAGAAAATCAGCAGCATCAACACCATATCAAAATGCTCAAACAATCTTCTGTCTATACGAATCATTCTATCGTTCCATCTTCAGGATCAATGACCACAGGAACCATTTTACTCGGCTCCTTAGCACCGGATTTCCCATTAAAATATTGATTCAACACCGCTCTGGCTATAGGTCCTGCTGCCGACCCGCCATGTAATCCATGTTCGACAAGAACCGTCACGGCAATTTCCGGCTTATCCGCCGGCGCATAGCAGGTAAACCAGGCATGGTCCCGAAATTCATAAGGAATGGCCGCTTCCTTCAGACCACGATACTGGGCAAGCCGGACTACTTGAGCAGTACCGGTTTTCCCGGCTATCCGCAAACCTTCAATAGCAACGTTTCGGGCTGTTCCCGCTTTCCCTTGAACAACTTCCTCCATGCCTTTTCTAATCAGCTTGAAATACGTGTCTAAGCCAGTCACCTGACTTACCAACTCCGGTTGCAACTTTTCGACAATGGCCCCTTCGATATCTACCACCTGTTCAACGAGCTTTGGTTTATAAACCTTGCCGCCGTTGGCCAAAGCCGCTGTCATTACGCAGAGTTGCAGCGGGCTTACCAGGTTGTACCCCTGGCCTATGGCGACAGAAAGCGTTTCACCATCCTGCCATTTGGCTTTACGACTTTTCAACTTCCAATTTTTCGTCGGAGCCAGCCCCTCTCTCTCATATTCCATCTCCACTCCGGTTTTCTTGCCAAGTCCAAGTTTCTGGGCAAATTCCGCCAGGCCATCGACGCCCACCCGCTGTCCGACCTGGTAGAAATAGACATCACAGGATTCACCAATTGCCCTATTCAGACTTACTGACCCATGCCCACCTTTTCTCCAGCAATTATATGTCCTGTTACCAAAGGAATAGGAGCCTGGACAGTAAAAAGTGGTATTTTCGTCAATAGCCCCTTTTGCAAGACCCGCCAAGGCCGTCACCATTTTATACGTTGAACCCGGGGGATAGGTACCCTGCACAACTTTATTAATGAGTGGATGTTTGGAGTTATCGAGCAGGGCCTTCCATTCTTCCTGGGAAATCCCGCCGATGAATTCCTTGATGTGAATGCTGGGGGCGGAAACTGCAGCCAGCAGTCGGCCGGTGTTGACCTCCATGACCACAACGGCCCCTGATTTTTCCCCGGCGTCCATGTAACTCTCGGCTATCTGTTGCAGATCAACATCGAGCGTCAAGCGAATCTCACGGCCGGAAAGGGGCTCGACCGTTTTCAACTGTTTTTGCTCAAACCCCTTGGCATCGACCTCGGAATAGCTCTGTCCCTTTTGCCCTCGGAGATCCTTTTCGCGAAGTCTCTCGATGCCTTTCTTGCCGATGATATCTTCCCCGGAATAGATATTTTTGTCCGCTTCATCAAGTTCTTTCTTGGATATGGCTCCCATATAGCCAATAGTACTTGCCGCAAGATCCTCATAGTGATACACCCGAACAGGTTGTACCTCTATACGAATACCCGAAAAATCCCGGTTGTGATTTTCCAAATATGCCAATGTTTTCCAATCTATATCTTCCTTCAATCGCACCGGCATATACCGAGGATTACCCGTGGCCTCGCGTACTTTCGCCCATAAGGCGGAAACATCGGTATCAAGAATAGGCGCCAGCCGCTTGAGCACATCACCGATATCGTGAGAATCTTCTTGGATGAGAAGGACGTCGAAGGAGGGGCGGTTGGTAACTATCTCTCTCCCGTTCCGGTCAAGGATATGTCCCCTCGGAGCGGCAACCTGCCTAATCCTGACCCTGTTGCCATAGGATCGTTTTTCATATTCCGGACCTTCGGTTATCTGGAGATTCCAGAGCCTGAGAACAATCACCACGAAAAAAAAGAGAACGATAACAGCCACTCCGAGCAGTCTCTTTTTCAATAAATCGAGGGCAGCGTCATCTCTTTCTTCAATTTCTTCAATATCCTTGAAGGCTAGTTTCAGACCCTTATCTTCTTCTTGAGTCATATTGCTCGCTGAGGGCGCCTCCTTGGTGGTTTACCACGGAAACGACGCGTACGAATATATTCGTATAATCGGTTAAACAGGATAAAGAGCGGGACTGCCGCAAGTACTACGAGAATTGTTCTTTGCAGAGTTCCAGGCCATGACCATTCCGGGAGCATGTCCGGCAAAAGGACGGAATACACAAAATAAAAGAATATCTGCATCAGAAAATAACTCAATCCCACTAGTGGTATTTGATAGGTGGATTCTTTGACCGGGCTTTTATTTGTTAGCGTTTTCAGCGCAGTGAAAGCCAAAAGACACGCCAACGGATACAATCCCAGATAGATGCCGGCAACAACATCAAGAACCCAACTTAAAGCAAACACCAGAAGAATCCCGGGAATCCAGGCAAAGCGATAGGCAATAAATGCGACCAGGACGAAGACCAAATCCGGCCGTCCCAGCCACAGAGGCATGTATTCGAGGAGGGTGGTCTGGGCTATTATCAACACAATACCTACTGCCCAAAATGTAATAGCCAGCATTCCCGAAACTACCTCTTTGGCGACAGGTTCATGGAATCCAAAACTGCTTTGCGATCCGTAGGATCGAGCAGAACATACTCCAATTTTTGAAAATCAATATGCGGTTCTACCTCGATTTCTTGAAACATTCCTCGCTGTTTCTTCTCTATCTTAGAAATCTTGCCGAGGGGAATACCGGCCGGAAAAACACCGCCAATTCCGGCAGTGACGATAAAATCCCCCATTTCCACGTCGGCGGTTTTCAAGACATATTGCAACACAAAACCTTTTTCCCCCGCACCTCTCAAGATCCCCCGGGTTCTGTTTTTCTGAACCATGGCATCTATGGCGCTACTGGGAGCGTTGGCAAGGAGGATCTTCGAATAATTGTCGGCAGTGTGCATAACCTGACCGACAACCCCACCGGGGGCAAGCGCAATCATGCCCTCCAGAATATCGTCCTTTTTGCCTCGATCAACAACTATAGTCTGATACCAATAGGCCGGCTCTTTTCCTACCACGCGAGCCGCAATGGGTTTAAAAGTCAACTTATCCTTCAAAGCCAGTAACTCCTGAAGGTGGCGGTATGTGCTGTGCCCCTCACGATATTCACCCAGTTCAGTGAGATATTTGTCTAATTGCGCCTGCAATTGTTTGTTCTCAGCGCGCACATTCAACAAATTGACATAATCACTTTTCAGGTTAACGATTCCGGCAAAAGATCGGGTAACTGCGCTTTGTAAAGGTCCAATAAAATCAAGGGTAAATTGATGAGGTGGGCCAAATTTGCCACCGAGCATGGCGGCAAGCAACAGCAAACCGACAACGAGCAAGAGCGTGATCAGTAGCAAAATTCTGATGGTCGCACCAATCGATCGACCCTGAGTAGCTTTGGTATTCTTTCGCACGGATCACAACAATAGAGAACAGAACATGGGGTGCCGGCGAATTCTCCAAGCCGGCACAGGTAGTATTAGGAGGCTGTCCGAGAATAGCGATTATTCGATAGTTACTTCCCGCAGAATATCAAGATTATCCAGGGCCTTTCCTGACCCCAAAACCACGGAAGACAGGGGGTCCTCAGCAACTATTATAGGCATGCCCGTCGCCTCTTTCAGACATTTATCAAGGTTTTTGAGAAGCGCCCCGCCGCCGGTAAGAACAATGCCGTTATCTACGATATCGGCCGCCAGTTCCGGTGGTGTCACCTCAAGAGCTACCCGTACCGCCTCGACGATTACATCCACCTGTTCGGCAATCGCCGACTGAATTTCGTCTGCGGAAATCAGCAGTGTTTTGGGAACCCCGGAGACCAGATCACGCCCTTTGATATTCATGGTTTCATAGGGCTCTTCGGGCATTACGTTACCAATAGTGGTCTTAATCAACTCAGCGGTACGCTCGCCGATTGCCAGGTTGTGTTTACGCTTAATATACTGCAGTATTGCCTCATCCATTTTATCGCCGGCAACCCTGACTGATTTTGCATAAACAATTCCCGCCAGCGATATAACCGCCACCTCCGTGGTACCACCACCGATATCAATAATCATATTGGCAGTGGGTTCGGTAATCGGCAAACCGGCACCGATGGCTGCCGCCATCGGCTCTTCAATCAGGTACACCTCTCTTGCGCCGGCGGATTCCGCAGACTCCCGCACAGCCCTTTTCTCGACCTGAGTAATCCCCGATGGGACTGATATCATAATCCGCGGATGCACCAGCGTCCTTCTGTTGTGCACCTTATTTATGAAATACCTGAGCATCGCTTCAGTAACCTCAAAGTCAGCGATAACACCGTCTTTTATGGGTCGAATAGCTGTGATATTTCCAGGAGTCTTGCCGAGCATCATTTTTGCTTCCTGTCCGACGGCGAGCACTTTGCTCATTCTGCCGTCCTGGCGAACAGCAACGACCGAAGGTTCTCTCAGTACAATCCCTTTGCCTTTGACATACAAAACCGTATTGGCCGTTCCGAGATCAATGGCGAGATCATTTGACAACCATCCAAACAGAAAATTAAATGGTGAATACATGTA
>JBBQVT010000149.1:0-9301 GCA_038211245.1 Desulfobulbales bacterium
TGGTGACCCCAAGGGGACTCGAACCCCTGTCGCCGGCGTGAGAGGCCAGTGTCCTAGGCCACTAGACGATGGGGCCAAATTGTGGTGTTTTATAACTGACCTCAATTTTGTTGTCAATCATTTGTTGCCGTCCGTTGAATAATTATTTGAAAAAAATTGTCACACGGTTGGCGGTGGTGTTTTTAAAGCTCTTGCACGAGCAAAAAGATTGGTGCCGGCCTTCATCTGTTCTGCAACCTCATGGGTGAGAAATTCTTTTGAACAACGCCATCGCCAATTACCCTCGGGGACTCCCGGGCTGTTCATTTTGCAATCACTGCCGAAGCCCAGCACATCTTGGAGAGGAAAAATGCACAGCATGGCAATGGAAGATTGCGCGAGGTATATCAGATCATGATGAATACTCTTCTCGTCGTGCAGAGACCTGTTCACCATCTTTTTAATAGTTGTTCGCGTAGTGTCGTCTATTTTATCGCTTAAATACCAGCCGACAGTCGTGTTATTGTCGTGTGTGCCGGTATAA
Organism: Desulfobulbales bacterium; assembly: GCA_038211245.1. Classification (GTDB taxonomy): domain Bacteria; phylum Desulfobacterota; class Desulfobulbia; order Desulfobulbales; family Desulfocapsaceae; genus Desulforhopalus_A. The sequence goes on from JBBQVT010000149.1 coordinate 524, forward strand.
ACGATGCACTGAGGAGTATGGAAATTGAAGGGTAAGAAACTGTTGTCTGTATTGCCGTCGAAGGCAAATTGCAAAACTTTCATACCCGGGAACCCGAGTTCATCACGTAATGCCTCAACTGCAGGAGTTATGATGCCCAGATCTTCCGCAATAATATTCAACATCCCGAGTTTTTCCGTCATTTTCTTGAAGAAATCAGCACCCGGACCCTTCAACCACTCGCCTTCTGTTGCTGTCTCATGTTCCTCGGGGATTGCCCAAAAGGACTCGAACCCGCGGAAATGGTCAATGCGGGTAATATCGACATTGGCAAAAAGGTGTTCAAGCCGAGCGGACCACCAATTCAGAAGTTCCTTTTGCACACCCTCGTCGGGGTTATGCCACTCATAGAGCGGATTGCCCCATCGCTGGCCGGTTTTGCTGAAATAGTCCGGGGGGACACCTGAAACTTTCGTGGGACGAAGGGTGGCACGGTCGAGGGAAAAAATTGTCTGGTGCGCCCAGACATCAACGCTGTCATAGCCGACATAAATGGGAAGGTCGCCAATAAGAGAAATATCCTGTTTCGCAGCATACCGGCGCAGAAGCCGCCATTGCCGGAAAAACTCAAACTGCTCAAAGCGGAAGTAATTGATCTTTTCACTATGGGTGCGGAGAATTGATTGGAGGGCCGGCCACTCCCTTTTTGCAAGCTCGGCAGGCCAGTCGAACCATCCTCGGTCGTCATAGAGCTCTTTAAGCGTCATGAAGATGGCATATTCATCAAGCCATGCGGTGTTTTCAAGAAAGGCGGCATAGTCAGGACAGGTATCGGGTCGGAAATTCCGGAAGGCTTGATGCAGGAGGGTGTTTTTATAGTCCAATGTCGCATTGAAATTGGTAAAATATGGTGAAAAATCGGGTCTGCCGCCAAGGTCTGAGTGGCCAATAAGTCCCTCCCTGAACAGCAACTCGGGAGAGATAAGCAAAGAGGATCCGGCAAATGCTGAGGTGCTCATGTAAGGAGAATTATCAAAAATCCCGTTGGTTGGTCCGATTGGCAAAAACTGCCAGTAGCTCTGGCCGCAAGCTACAAGAAAATCTATGAATTCATAACTTGACGGGCCAATATCACCAATTCCAAAAGGTGAGGGGAGGGATGTAATATGGGCGAGGATACCGCTTGAGCGTTTCTTGATCATAGTTGAATTGTTACCTTTGTTGGGCCGATTTATACTTTTGGCAGGCGTCGGAAGGAAGATACAAGAAAACCTTCAACGTACCTTGAATATCACTTTATTGATGCTATAATATAAGTGTAAAAATGAGAAGAGCAGGGTGAAAACGTCGCCGCTATGCTTTATTTTATAATTTGCTTTTTGCTGACAAATACTGTACTTATGTGCGCTTCTCAATTTTACTATACGCTTACGAGGTCTTTCTCGTCGGCTTTTTTTTTGCCAAAAGATCTTTAAAATCATCTGTTTGGTTCTCTTGAGACTATTGGAAAATGCCATCATGCATGGCACAATAGATTGTCCTTCAAATTCAAGACATGGAGTGGTCACTGGTGCTGCCTGAACTAAAAGAAAACCTTCTCAAAGCTGGAAAGGAAGAAGGCTGTATTAGCTTTGATGATTTAAATGAATTGTTACCGGATGACATTAAAGACCCTAACGAAATAGAGTCGATATTCAATTTTCTCGGGGCGCATTCAATTGAGATAGTGACAGTTGAAAAAAGCGGCGAGAAACGGACATTGTCCGGTGAAGTCTGGGAAAAGATCGATGATTCTCTTCCTGAAAGTGGACATGAAGAAGACATAGTTCTGGCCGATGATGATAGTCACGAGGCGGAGGAAACAACTACCACATACCTTCGGGAAATGGGTCGGTTTGATCTGCTGACCCCGGAAGAGGAAGCAAAATACAGCAAAACTATTCGCCAGGGCTTTGAAGCGATCATAAGTGCCATTCGTGAAGACAACTCCGGGGTCAAAGAACTCCAGATTTTACGTGAACGTATAGACCTTTGGGAAAAGCGTGATCCTACCCTTAAACCCAAGAAACAGCAGCTCAATTTTATGCGTTATACGGTCTTGAGCGCCGCCAAAAAATATCCGGAGATACGAGAACTTTTTGAATTGCAGGCCAAGCTTGAGGCCTATAGCCGATCCATAGAGGTCGCCAAAGATACCATGATCAGGGCGAATCTCCGATTAGTGGTGTCCATTGCCAAGCGCTATATGCATCAGGGTTTGACCCTTGCCGATCTGATCCAGGAGGGAAACCTTGGATTGATGCGGGCGGTTTTTCGCTTCGACTATACCAAGGGCAATAAATTTTCCACATATGCCAGCTGGTGGATTCGCCAGGCGATTACCCGGGCCATACTCGACAAGACTAGAACCATCCGCTTACCGGTGCATTTTCTCGAACTGAGAAGTCAGTTTTTTAAGGCGTTTTATGCTCTTTTTAAAGAGCTGGGCAGAGAACCTACCCCTTTGGAAATTTCCAAGGCAACGAATTTGCCGATGGATAAGATCCTTTCAATCCTTGAAGCATCGCGCGAACCGATTTCTCTTGAGACACCTGTAGGCGATGATGATTCTACCCTTGGTGATTTCCTTGAGAATCAAGAATCCCAGTCGCCCTACGATGCCGTACAGACGAGAGAGTTGTCAGGCCGGGTCAATGATATTCTTGAAACCCTGAGCGAAAGAGAAGAAAAAATAATTCGTCTGCGTTTTGGTATTGGCGAGAAGGCGGAGTACACACTCGAAGAAATCGGCAAGCTTTTCAATGTTTCCCGTGAGCGTATCCGGCAGATCGAAAAAAAGGCTCTCAATAGGTTACGCCATTCAAGCCGTCGCGATAAATTGAAGTTTTTTATAGATTGATGGCAAGATTCTTTCACTTTTGCCGGCACAATCGTCCGGCTATTTAATTTTACTGTGAAAAATTATATATATAAGGCAGGGCTGGGAAGTATTCTCGAAAAAGTCGTCAGTACAGAAAGACTGAATGTGGCGGACGGCTTACAGTTGTATAAAACCCATGATATCCTGGCATTAGGATACATTGCCAACCTGTTGAAAAACCGATTGAACGGTGACAACACCTATTTTATTTACAATCAGCACATCAACTACTCGAATATCTGCACCAATCTTTGTAAATTCTGTGCCTTTGGCCGTGACAAGGATTCTGATCTAGCCTTTGAGATGACCGTCGAAGAGGTGAAGCAAAAGGTCTGGGATCGACTTTCCGAACCGATCTCCGAGATTCATATGGTTGGCGGTATTCACCCCGACTTGCCTTTCAGTTACTATACCTCCCTGTTGCGCGGCATTAAAGAAGTGCGGCCGGACGTGCATATTCAGGCCTTCACCTGTGTGGAAATTGCCCATCTCTCAGAGCTTGCCGGCAAATCTGCGGGCGACACTCTTGAGATGCTCAAGGAAGCCGGTTTGGGTTCACTGCCCGGTGGTGGGGCCGAGGTCTTCAGTCCGAGAATTCGGCAGCTCACCTGCGAGAAAAAGCTTTCCGGCCATGCGTGGTTAGAGATCGCCAAAACTGCGCATCGCCACGGTCTTAATACCAATGCGACCATGCTCTATGGGCATATTGAAACCCTGGAGGAGCGACTTGAACATCTCACCGCCCTTCGGGATGCGCAGGATGAAACACATGGCTTCCTTGCCTTCATTCCCCTGGCCTTTCACCCCAAGAATACCGCTATGTCGCAACTGGCCAGGACCAGCGGAATTGACGATCTGAAGAATATTGCTGTTGCCCGCCTCTTCCTCGACAATTTCCCGCATATCAAGGCATACTGGGTGATGATTGGTCCGCAAATGGCCCAGATCGCCCTGTCTTTTGGGGCAGACGATATGGACGGCACCGTCAAGGAGGAGGTTATCACCCATATGGCCGGAGCCGAAACGGCTCAGGCCATGGGCAGTCGCACGCTCATCCACCTCATCAAGGAAGCAGGCCGGATCCCGGTACAAAGGGACACCTTGTACAATGTCATCGAAGTCCATGCCTAGGAGGCTGCCCGAGAATGCCCTTTTTTGCCATATCTTCGTTAAACTCGAAAAAATTATCCTCGGAATATTAACTATATGCCTCCGGTAATTTTTTCGAGTTTGCCTCGATCTGAGAAAAAATTGCTATTCTCGGACAGCCTCCCAGGAGCAAAGGACCTCATGCAGCTTGATGATATCAGCAATAAGATACTTGCCGGCCAAAGAATTTCCGACCAAGACTACCTGGCCCTTGAACAGGCCGGAGACTTTTTTCAGCTCGGTTTCCTCGCCGACTCCATCCGTCTCCGCAAACATCCAGAGAAGATCGTTACCTACGTCATCGACAGGAATATCAACTATACCGATATCTGTATCTCGGCCTGTAAATTCTGCGCCTTTTTCAAGACCCCTGAAGAGAAGGGTGGGTATCTGCTGAGCTTTGCCGAACTGGCCGAGAAAATACGCGAGACGCAGATTCTTGGGGGCACGCAAATACTTTTACAGGGTGGCCTGCATCCAGGGCAACCCTTGGAGTATTATGAAGAAATGGTCCGGTTCATGAAAAGTACCGGGATTCATGTGCATGGCTTTTCTCCGCCGGAAATCTGTCATTTTGCCACTCTTTCAGGCAAGTCGGTAAAGGAAGTTCTCCGTCGGCTGATTGCCGCAGGCCTTGATTCCATTCCCGGGGGCGGGGCTGAAATTCTCAGCGACCGCGTACGAAATGCCATTGCACCGCGAAAATGCACCGCCGATGAGTGGATCGCCGTCATGGAGGAAGCCCATGCGCAAGGACTGCGAACCTCTGCCACCATGATGTTTGGCCATGTGGAGACGCGGGAGGAACGCCTTGAGCATCTTCGGCGCCTCAGACAACTCCAGGACCGAACAGGTGGTTTTACCGCCTTTATCCCTTGGCCCTTTCAACCGGGTAATTCGGCACTGTCTGAGATGGAAAAGACTACTGCTGTCGGATATCTCAAGACTTTGGCATTGTCGAGAATCTACCTCGATAATTTCGATAATATTCAAGCATCGTGGGTTACCCAGGGGCCAAAAGTCGCACAGCTTTCCCTTTCTTTCGGGGCCAATGATTTTGGCAGTACCATGATAGAAGAAAATGTTGTTGCTGCGGCCGGGGTGAGTTTTCGACTCTCCGAACAGGAGATTCGCAAGCTTGTTATCGATGCCGGATTTCAACCGGCCCAGCGGTTGATGAACTACACACTCGTACGCTAAACGACTCTCTAGGAGATAGTACAAGAGTGACCATGGAAATTCTTTCTGCTGCATGGATCATTCCTGTGGCGACACCGGTCATTGGTGACGGGAGTGTGGTCATTGATAACGGCAGAATTATTGAAGTCGGCGGACGACCGGATATTCTCAGTAAATATCATGGAATCAAGGAGCGCCGGTATGATTCCGTCCTGATGCCTGGGCTGGTCAATAGCCATATGCATCTGGAGTTGTCCCATCTCCCTGCCATTTACCCGCAAGCGGTGGAATGCAACTTCTCCGCCTGGATCTCCGACCTCATGCGATTAAGGCAAAACGAGGCGGTCGGTCGTTCACAGGTTATCACTGCTTTCTCTAGGGTCCTCGGCGATCAATTCGCTACCGGGGTGGTTCTTGTTGCCGATATCGGCAATGAATTCTATCCCGAATTGTATGGTCATGACTCGGACGGTTGGCCGGAGATTCTGAGAATGATTGAATGCCTTGCAGCAAATCGCCAGGCCTTACTGGCCGCAAAACAAAAATTAGCCGATCTTGCCGATTGTTACCCGGCCTGCGTCCATGCCCCCTACTCAAGCAGCTCCGAGTTATTGGTATTTACCAAGCAAAGATGCAGACAACTGGGCCATCTCTTTTCCGTACACACCGCAGAGTGCGCAGCCGAACTTGACTTTCTATTCTCCGGCACCGGTTGTTTTCGTGATTTTCTCGAAACAAGAAACAGCTGGGATGGCACCTTCACCTTTGCCGAGCAGGGCTTTGCCGGGACCATTGTCTATTTTGATCACTTAGGTATTCTTGACCAAAAAACCCTGTTGGTCCACGCGGTCCATGTTGCGGAAATGGAAGTGAAGTTGATTGCCGAACGGGGTGCCCATATCTGTCTTTGTCCCGGCAGCAACCGGTTTCTCGGGGTCGGCAAGGCTCCTGTGGAACATATGCTTGCGGCGGGGATACTCCCGGCTCTGGGAACCGATTCACCTGCCTCCAACCAGACCATTGATCTCTGGCGCGAGATGCAGTTACTTGCAGCCGAACATCCGCAGGTTGCCCACGGGGCTATTCTGGCCATGGCCACATTGGGTGGAGCGCAAGCCCTGCACCGGGCGGAAGATTATGGAAGTTTAACCCCGGGGAAAAGGTCGCAAATCTTGCATGTATCATCACCGGTGCTTACTCGTTGTAGCAATTCGCAACAGGTACAGCAACAACTGGTAACCGGCGGAAGACCTTCGGAAATATCGTGGATTTCCGCTCACCACTAATACTCGGCTGATTTTACTGGAAATATTTATATGAAGACACCTGAAGAAACCCTCGCCAGAATTGGCATGGTTAATTACCTTAACACTGCGCCTATCCATGAAAAATGGAAGAGTTCAGTCAAGCATAACAATTGGTTGATGATAGAAGGTGCGCCGGCCGTTTTGAACCGGCAATTGGCTGAGGGGCAAATTGACCTGGGCTTTGTGTCAAGCTATGAATATGCAGCTCATCCGGATAGATATAAGATTCTTTCAGGTCTTTCCATCAGTGCCAACGGACCCGTCGGTTCGGTGTTCCTCTTTTCCCATGTTCCCATGGAACATCTTGACGGGGTGCCGGTACTTCTCACTTCGCAATCGGAAACCTCTGTCAGCCTGGTGAAAATCATCCTGGAAGACTTTCATCATGTCCGGCCGCAATATGTGACCGGCGATGTTCTCGCTGCCGAGGGTAAAAAATTCAAGGCCCTGCTGGCCATAGGCGATGATGCGCTGCGGCTGGTTGACAAGGCTACCTATCTTTATCAATTCGATCTAGGCGATATCTGGAAACGGGAAACCGGCTTGCCGTTTGTTTTCTCGGTATGTGCGGTACGCGAGGAATTTTGCCAAGCGCATCCGGAGATGCTTATGGCCATTCACCGGGAGCTGCTCCGTTGTCGCGATGAAGGCAAAGATGATCTCAAAACCATATGTCAATTGTCGGCCGCACGTATTCCCATGTCGGAGACAAGGTGCTACGAATATCTTATAGCAATCGAACACGACTTAAATGCCCAAAAACGCAAGGCACTGGAAACATTTTTCAGTTTTCTCATCAGAAGGGGAGAAGTTGTGCCGGAGGCCTTACCCTTAAAAATATTTTCCAACCTTTACCCTTCGGTGTGAATACGGTGCCAGGGGAAAAAAAAATATTGCTCGGAATCACCGGCGCCAGCGGCATGCTTTTTGTTACCGCCTTTCTGCAAGCCATTGCCGGACTGGATATTCTCGTGCATGGCATATGTTCCGCTTCAGGGCGAAATGTCCTGAAGATGGAACAGGGGTTCAGTCCTGAAGAATTGCCGGGTGTTAGCCGCTGGTTTGACCATGAGGATCTCTCTGCCCCTCCGGCCTCGGGGTCGAGCGATTATGCATCGATGGTAGTGCTGCCGTGTACCATGGGATCTCTGGCGGCTATTGCCGGCGGGCTCTCCCTTAATTTGATCCACCGGGCGGCCGATGTTATGCTCAAAGAGCGGCGGACAGTCGTACTTGCCGTACGGGAAACACCGTTTAACCGAACACACTTAACAAACATGCTGGCGGCCCATGATGCGGGTGCAATAATTTGTCCCACCATGCCGAGTTACTATCTGTGCCCGGAGACGCTTGCCGAGGCGGCACAAACCTATTCCTGGCGTCTGGCGGATCAGCTGGGGATTGATATTCCCGAGAGAAAGAGATGGAGCGATCGAACACAATTGTAAAAAAGATCGGTATCCTGCTGGAGATGATCCAGTTCAAGTTGACGATCTTTGCCATGCCGTTTGCATTCACCGGGGCCTTCCTTGCCGGACGGGGTATACCGAGGTGGCCGGTCATATTGTGGGTTATTCTCGCCATGGTCGGCGCAAGAACATGTGCCATGGGCTTTAACCGGATCGTCGATCGAAAATTCGATCAAAACAATCCGCGGACGGCAAGCAGGGCGATTCCCGCCGGCACTGTTAAACCATGGGAAGCCTGGGCTATGGTCATCTTGGCCGGAGTGCTTTTTTTCTTTTCCTGCCGGCAACTGAATACCCTGACCCTGCAACTGGCACCCCTTGCCCTCAGCTTGACCCTGTTTTATTCCCTTACCAAGAGGTTCACCTTTCTCTGCCATCTGATTCTCGGAGTGGCTCTGGCATTTTCACCCCTTGGCGGCTGGGTGGCGGTGGCAGGAACCTTGAATGATTATCCGTATATGCTGTCTCTCGGTGTGCTATTCTGGGTTGCCGGTTTTGACACCATCTATGCCTGTCTGGACGCCGATTTCGACAAGAATACCGGCTTGTATTCACTGCCATCGCAGATGGGCAAACAAAAGGCCTTTCGACTGGCTGGGTTTTTTCATATTCTCGCCTTTGTTTTTTTCCTTCTCACCGGTTGGCAGTCACATTTGAACGGTTTTTATTACGGTGGGGTCATTGTCGCGGCGGGCGCCCTTTTATATCAGCATATGCTGGTAAAACCTGAAGATTTGTCGCGTATCCATGCATCTTTTTTTTCGATGAACGGTTT
>JBBQVT010000150.1:0-9294 GCA_038211245.1 Desulfobulbales bacterium
GACATGGAAAAGATGGGCGGACTGATCAAAAAAATGCCGGTCACCGCCACCTGCTTTTTGATCGGCTGTATCAGTATCTCCGCCCTGCCGCCATTTAACGGCTTTGTCTCGGAGTGGTTGACCTTTCAGGCCGCCTTGCAGGGACCGATCCTCAAAAGCGGCATTCTCGGGGCGATGATTCCGGTGGCCGCGGCCATGCTGGCCTTGACCGGAGCGCTGGCGGCTGCCTGTTTCGTAAAAGTCTACGGAATCGTTTTTCTCGGGCGCCCCCGCACTGCGGAAATTGAAGGCGCGACGGATCCCTCCTTTGGAATGCAACTTGGCCAGATACTCCTTGCCGTCTGCTGTCTTGGTTTTGGCATATTTCCGGCCTGGACCGTTCGGGCCCTGAATGGCATTCCGGAAGGTCTTATCGGTGTCGGTTTGTCGAGTGCCACCGACAAGGGTTGGTTGTGGCTGACTCCGGTGAGCGGCGAGACCGCTTCCTATGGTGCCCCTGCGGTTTTCTTCGGGATTCTCGTTAGTTGGTTGATTGTCTTTGTGCTTCTCCATCCGCTTCGGCGTGACAATCGCATCCGTATTGCCCCGGCCTGGGATTGTGGTTTCGGGCCGCTGAATGCGCGTATGCAATACACCGCCTCGGCGTTTGCCATGCCGATCCGCCGTATCTTTTCCTTTGTCTGGTTGATCGTTGAAAAGGTCGAACCGGCGGGTCTTGGCAAAAGATCGCGCTACATTCTCAGAATAGACGACCGGCTGTGGCTCTTGCTCTACGTTCCCATTGGCAAACTCATGCTGAAAATAGCCGAAAGGACCTCGCATATCCAGGGCGGGAACCTTCGTGTCTATCTCTGTTACTCCTTTTTCACCTTATTATTTCTCCTCTGGGTGATCGTATGACCGGCTGGTTCTGGGTGATTGTAAAAACTCTCTGTGTCGTCCTGGCCGCCCCGCTGCTGGCGGGATGGGTCAAATGGTTGAAATGCCGCTTGCAGAACAGAAAGGGGCCACCGCCCTGGCAACCTTATCGCGATCTGCTGCGGCTATCCCGCAAACACGTGGTGCTGGCGGATACGGCGTCACCGATCTTTCGCGTCGCTCCCTATATTGTCTTCAGTGTCACCATCCTCGCGGTTTCGATTGTTCCGGTAATAACCGTTGAGTTGCCGGTTGCTGCCCTGGCCGACGTTATCGCCCTGGTCGGCTTTTTGGCGCTTGGACGATTTTTTCTCTCTCTTGCCGGCATGGATGTAGGTACAGCATTCGGCGGCATGGGGGCTTCCCGGGAAGTGACGATATCTTCTCTTGCCGAACCGGCCCTGCTCATGGCCTTTTTCACCCTCGCCATGAATGTATCAAGTACCAACCTGTCGACGGTCATAGCCAACCTTGCCCAGCGGGATTTTACCTTGTATCCCTCGCTCATCTTCTCGTCGATGGGCCTGATCCTCGTAGCAATTGCCGAAACCGGGCGTATCCCCATCGACAATCCGGCAACACACCTTGAGCTGACCATGATCCATGAGGCAATGATTCTTGAATACAGCGGTCGCCATCTTGCCTTGATGGAATGGGCCTCCATGCTGAAGCTCTCCCTCTATTCGCTCCTCATCGTTAATTTGATAGTTCCGTGGGGGATTGCCCTGACTCTTGTTCCCATTGATCTGGCCTTCGCTACCCTGATTGTCACCGCTAAACTCCTGCTTTGGGGCCTGATCCTAGCCGTTTCCGAGACCATCCAGGCGAAGATGCGGTTGTTCCGGGCGCCGCAATATCTGGGACTGGCCTTTATCCTCAGCCTCCTTGGCATGATGAGCCATATAATTCTTGAGGTGCAGTGAGATGCTGATAGCCTCCTTAACCCTGCCCGAGCAGGTGGTGCTTACGCTTGCGGCCTTAATCTTGTTATCTTCCTTCCTCCTCCTGGCCCAGGTTCGACTTGATAGCCTCATCAATACCTTTGCCCTGCAGGGATTATTGATATTTTTGGCAACCGTGCTCATGGCCTTTATCGCCGGCAAATATCACCTGCTTATCTCCGCAGCCTTGACCCTTTTTCTCAAGGTGTTTTTTATTCCCGGACAATTACGCCTTTTGGTCATTCGCTTAAATATCCGACGCGAGGTGGAGGTTATCGGCAACCCATCGCTGGTCATGCTTTTTGCGGCCGGCCTGGTGCTCTTCAGCTACTATGTAGCCCTGCCGATCCGCGAGTTGTCCCTGCTCTCGACCCGCAACACCATTGCCATATCCCTTGCTGTGGTGTTGATAGGGATGTTGATGATCATTTCCCGCCGCAAGGCGGTTGCCCAGGTCGTCGGCTTTATGTCCATGGAAAACGGGTTGTTTTTTGCGGCAGTAGTGTCCACCCATGGCATGCCGATGGTGGTTGAGCTGGGAATCGCCTTTGATGTGCTGGTGGCAGCCATTTTGTTCGGGGTATTTTTCTTTCATATTCGCTCGGAGATAGGCAGTCTCGATACCGATCGCCTCAACCATCTCACCGAGGTGGAAAAATGAATGCCCTTGGCGCGACCTTATTCTTTCCTCTCGCCGGGAGCATCATCCTGGCCTTTATCGGCCATAGGCGAGCAGCTAAAACCGTCAATCTGCTTCTTTGTACGGCAACCTTTATCACCGCCCTGCTGCTGGCTATGAAGATTTTCCAGCAGGGGCCGATTCTTTCCGTAAACAAGCTTTTTTACATCGATGGCTTCAATGTCTATCTCATTTTGCTGAATGCCTTTGTCGGCATGACCACCGCCGTATTTTCCGGACCCTACATGGAACATGAAGTGGCCATCGGCCGGGTCGGTGACGGCAGAATGCGACTCTACTACTCAATGTACCAGGGCTTTCTCTTTACCATGCTGATGGCCTTGTCGACCAATAATCTCGGGATTCTCTGGGTGTCGGTGGAAGGTGCGACTCTGGCGACGGTACTCCTCGTCAGCCTGTATCGCACCCATGAATCCATTGAGGCCGGGTGGAAGTATTTTATTATCTGCGGCGTCGGTATTTCCCAGGCGCTGTTCGGCACCATCCTCGTCTATTTTGCGGCGGTACGGATCATCCCCAGTGCTGAAGATGGCCTGCTTTGGACAGTGCTGCAACAACATGCTGCACGGATGGATGGTGGCGTTCTGGCTCTGGCCTTTGTTTTTCTTCTTGTCGGTTACGGCACCAAGGTTGGTCTGGTACCTTTGCACAACTGGCTGCCCGATGCCCACTCAGAAGGACCGACACCGATGTCGGCGATTCTCTCGGGCTTGTTGCTGAATATTGCTCTCTATGCCATTGTCCGCTTTAAAATGTTGGTCGACCCGGCCCTGGGCAGCCATCTGGCCGGTAACCTGATGATGGCATTCGGCATGCTTTCCTTCTCCGTTGGCGGGCTTTTGCTGCATCGGCAATATGATGTCAAACGGATGTTCAGCTATTCTTCGATTGAACATATGGGCCTTATGACCTTTGCCTTCGGTATCGGCGGCCCCTTAGCCACCTTTGGTGCATTGTTGCATATGGTTGTCCATTCGCTGACCAAGTCGGCAATTTTTATCACGGTCGGCCACGCCACGCATCTTGCCGGGACGCAGAAGATGCTGCAGATACGCGGTTTGATCCGTACCCAGCCCTTTATCGGCTGGGGCCTGCTCATCGGCACCTGTGCCATCGCCGGCTTCCCACCTTTTGGGGTCTTTACCAGCGAATTTCTCCTCTTTACCGCCACCATTAAAAGCTATCCGTGGCTGGCGCCACCCCTGGTTTTGGGTCTGGCGGTGGCTTTCGCCGGCTTGTTTCGCAATATTCAGCCCATGGTTTTTGGTGATCCGCCGGCAGGGCAAGAACCCATTGTTGCCAATATGTGGCCGGTTTTCATCCATCTGGCCCTGGTGCTATGGCTTGGTATCGCCATTCCGACAGTGCTGGCGCAATGGCTTAATCAGGCTACTATTATGTTGGTCGGCAAGGGGGTTCTATGATTAGTCAGGCAGATATCGGCTGGCAACGCCTTTCCCCGGACGCCGAGTCCCTGGTACAATTGCTTGGTGAGGCCGGGATAGCGACAAAGATGGAAAACACTCTGCAAGGTTCAGCCAAGGTTGTGACCATCGATCCTGGTTCCTGGGGAAAGGCCGCGGCCGTGGCGGCAGCCAAGCGTGTACGCTGGTGTGCCGTATGGGGCGAACACCGTCCGCCGGAGATCGACATTTTTGCAGCCCTTGCCGGCAGGGATGGCCATCTTCTGCTGCATACAATCGTAGCCGACCGGCAAGGAGAGCTGCCCTCACAGACGCCTTACTACCCGGCCGCTAATCGACCGGAAAGATATCTGCGCGACATGTTCGGCGTCCGCTTTTTTGACCATCCCGACCAGCGCCGCTGGATGCGCCATCAGGCCTGGCAGGAGGGGCAATATCCCTTGCTGAAAACCTTCCCGCTCGCTGGAACACCGGAGGAGGTGACCCCGGCCGATTGTCAATATCCATTTGTTCCGGTCGAAGGCGAAGGGGTCTATGAGATCCCGGTCGGGCCGGTGCATGCCGGAATTATTGAACCCGGCCATTTCCGTTTTCAGGCCATGGGGGAAGATATCCTCAGCCTTGAAGAACATCTTGGCTATGTGCACAAAGGCATTGAGAAATGTGCGGAGGGACGTGATGTCCGGGGGCTTGCCCGCCTTGCCGGGCGCGTTTCGGGAGACAGCACGGTAGCGCACACCTGGGCGGCTTGCCAGGCCTGTGAAGCGGCTGTCGGCATAGCCCTGCCGCGGCGGGCGCTGGTGCTGCGGGCGATACTTGCCGAGCGGGAGCGGGTTGCTAATCACCTTGGTGATATCGGTGCGTGCTGTAACGACGTCGGCTTTACCTTTGCCCAGGTGCAGTGCAGTCGCTTACGGGAGATCTGGCAACGCCAGAACAGCGCCGTCTTCGGTCATCGCTTGCTGATGGATGTTATTGTACCCGGTGGAGTGAATCGTGACCTTGACGCCGGGCAGGTCGAATTGTTGAACAAAGGCCTTGAAGAATTGCGCTCCGAGCTGCGGGAATTCCTGCCTCTCCTCTATGAGTATCCATCCCTCCAGGATCGCTTGCGTACAACCGGCGTGCTCTCTCTTAAAAAGGCCAGGTCCCTCGGGGTACTTGGCTTTCTTGCCAGGGCCAGCGGCGAATGTTGGGATCTGCGGCGCGATGCACCCTATGTCCCGTATAACGACATGGTCGTCACCGTGCCGCATTGTTTGGAAGGAGACGCCTCCGGTCGGTTGCGGATACGCGGCGATGAAATCCTCGTGGCTCTTGATCTGCTTGAGGAAATGTTGAAAAAACTACCGGCTGGTGCAGTGGAGATGGAGTTTCCTTCTGTCCACAGGGCTTGCCGCGGTATCGGTTTCATTGAGGGCTGGCGCGGCGAAATTCTTGCCTATGTGCACCTCGATGAGGGTGGCAGGGTAGCCAGGTATTTCCCCCGCGATCCCAGCTGGCTGGCTTGGCCGGCGCTTGAGAATATGATGGATGGAGTGATTGTGCCAGATTTTCCATTATGCAACAAATCGGTAAACGGGTCGTATTCCGGCCATGATTTGTGATAATTCGCATTTGCATTCAAGATGGCATTTGTTTTTCGCAGGGTGCACTCCGTGCACCAATAAAACCAGGGATGGTGCACAGAGTGCACCCTACGTTCGAACCAACTTGAAAGCATATTGGAATAAGATACGTTCCCTGACGCCCTTAAGATAATTTGAGTTTTTGAGGAAAGACGATGTTGAGTGTTCTTGGTAGAATCTTAAAAACCGGCTGTTTGACGGAGAAATTGCCCGTACACGACGAGGCGGTGCTGCAACTCGGCTCGGTCTGCCAAAAGGAGATTGCCCGCATCTTCGGCAAAAGCCTGGCGATCAGGATGGTTGATGCCGGTTCCTGCAACGGCTGCGAACTGGAAATGCATGCCTTGAATAACAGTTTTTACGATATCGAGCGCTTCGGTATGCATTTTGTCGCCTCGCCGCGCCATGCCGATCTGCTTTTGGTCACCGGTCCGGTCGCACGACATATGCAGGCGGCTCTCAAAACCACCTATGATGCCACCCCCGACCCGAAACTGGTGATCGGTATGGGCGATTGCGCCGCGGATGGCGGAGAATTCGGCGTTTCCTATGCCAGTTGCGGCGCCGTTGCCAATGTCATCCCCGTCGATGCGATCATTCGTGGATGCCCTCCGAGCCCACTGCAACTGCTCCAGGGAATTTTAGGAGCCGTCACGAAATAACATGTTTATTTTCATTATTTCGCTACCGATCCTTATGCCGTTTCCACGACTCCATTAACCACGTTATTTCCGGACAACGGCTTAGATCTGCTGGGGCGACGCTGAGATCGTCGCCTTTCGGGAGCATAAAATCAGGGGTTTTCTATGCTGAATGCGCTGAGTCTCAGGGCAAAAATCATTGCTATCTTCATCGCCATGATCACCATTGTATTGGTCGGCGAAGGTGGGATGCTCTGGTACACCTATCGCATGGATAACATGGTTTCCACCATGGTAGAAAAGGAATTTCTCCTCTATCGGACAGCGCAGGATATGCAGCTGACTCTTGCCAATCAGAAAGGTCTGCTCACCTACTATCTTGTAGATGGCGATGCCAAGTGGCTGAAATCTCTCGGTCAGCAGCGCGAGATCTTCAATCGTTATCTGGAAGTGGCCTGGGCCACGGAGCTGCAAGCCGAGCAGCAGGAAATGATACATCACATTGCTCGGAAATTTGCCGAATATGCCGCCGCCAAAGATGATGCCATCGAAAATTATCAGAACACAGGTAAGCTTGGTTCAATATCCAACCTGCATGAAAAACAACGGGAAATATTTTTCAGTCTCCTTGAACAGTGCCGTGAATTCAGTCAGGATCAATGGCGGCGTATTGACGAGACGCAAAATGCCGGAAGTATTCTTGCCAAAAAAATGCGCATGGCCCAGCTCGGCGCCATTACTCTCTTCGCCATCCTCTGCATGCTCTTTATGCTCATCCTTTACAAATATATTCTCAGGCCGATCCGTGGACTGGCCATAAAAACCGGCGGGGCTCCCCGGGAGAGTTACTGGGATGAGGTTGATTCCCTGACCCATTCCTTAAAGGGCATGATGCGTGAGTTTGATCAGACCAGTGATGAATTGGCAAAAAGTCGCCGGCATCTTCTCCAGGCGGAACGGATGGCCATGGTCGGTGAACTGGCGGCCGGGGTGGCGCACACTATCAGAAATCCCTTTACCTCCATCAAGATGCGGATGTTTTCCTTGACCCGCTCCCTGCATTTGGATGCCGTGCAAAATGAGGATCTGCAGGTAATCTCCGACGAAATCACCAGAATAGACCGGATTGTCCAAAATTTTCTTGAATTTGCCAGGCCTCCCAAGCTGCGGCTGGAGGAGTGCTGCCTGGGCGATGTGATACATTCGGTGCTCACCCTCCTCGAGTACCGATTGAAGGCCTATAATGTCGAGGTGCGCTACACCCACCGGCCGGAACTGCCGCCGGTCAGGGTTGATGCCGACCGCATCAAAGAGGCGATGGTCAATCTCTTGATCAACGCCTGTGAGGCCATGGAAGGCGGCGGCCACATCGCCATCGTCGAATCGCGCGACACTGATCCGGCGCTGGGCGAGATAGCAATTATTACCGTCAGCGATAATGGACCGGGGATTCCGGCGGCGATCATCGACAAGGTCACTACCCCGTTTTTTACCACGAAAGAAGAAGGTTCGGGCCTCGGCCTGAGTATTGTCTCACGGATCGTCCGGGAACATCGCGGCAGATTCGTCATCACAGCGGCGCCGGTTCGAGGTGCTGAATGCATACTGCAGCTGCCGGTAAAGGGAGTAGGCCATGAATCGCATCCTGATAATTGATGATGATCGGCAGCTCGGCGTAAGTTTTGCCAAGATCCTGTCGCAGGAAGGGTACACAATCGCCAATGCCTACTCCGGGCGAGAGGGGATCGAGACGGCCAAGACCTTCGGGCCGGAGCTGGTTATTCTCGATATCCGCCTGCCGGATATGAGCGGGCTTGAGGTCTTTGCCGTCATTCACCAACTTTTCCCTAAGCTGCCGGTCATCATCATCACCGCCTTCGGTACCACCGATACGGCGATCGGCGCCATTCAGAAGGGGGCCTACGACTATATCTATAAGCCTTTCGATATCCCGGAGATGCTCCTCCTCATCGAAAAGGCCTTGGTTGCTGGGCGCTGCATGTCGTCGCCGGTGGAGGTCAATCCGGATGGTGCGCCGGTTGGCGGGCGTGAGGCGCTGGTCGGCGGCAGCAGCCAGATGCTTGCGGTGTATAAGGCCATCGGCAGGGTATCCGGCACCGATGCCACGGTGCTCATCAGGGGCGAGTCGGGAACCGGCAAGGAACTGGCGGCGCGGGCCATCTATAACCATTCGCGCCGCGCCGAGCAGCCCTTTGTCGTCATCAACTGTGTGGCTATCCCCGAGACGTTGCTGGAAAGCGAACTCTTCGGCTACGAAAAGGGCACCTTCACCGGAGCGGTGCATCGCCGGGTCGGCAAGATCGAGCAGGCCAGGGGCGGCACGGTATTCCTTGATGAGATTGGCGATATGCCGCTCTCCATCCAGGCGAAATTTCTCCGCCTGCTCGAAGAAAACAGCATCGAAAGGTTGGGCGGCAAGGAGCCGATTAACGTCGATGTGCGGATAATTGCCGCCACCAACCGCGATCTCGAGGAGGCAGTATCTGAAGGAAGATTCCGGGAGGATCTCTACTACCGCCTGCGGGTGGTGACCCTGATCATGCCGACGCTCAGGGCGCGTATGGATGATCTTGACGTTCTAGTTGATTATCTTCTGAAAAGATTGTCGGCGGAACTGGCCGCTATCAATCCGGGGATCAGTGACCCGGCGCTTACCAAGATCAAACTCTATGATTGGCCCGGCAATATTCGCGAGCTGCAGAATGCCATGAAGAAGGCCCTGATCTTTAACCGCGGTGCCCCGCTGCAGCCGGAGGAAATTACCCTTGCCGAGAAAGTTCAGGAAGTTCGGCCAAGCGACGGCACCCTCCCGGCCTCCGAGGCCATCAGAGCATGGATCAAGACTATGCTCCGGGCTGAAAAGCAAGAACGACTGTTTGACGTCTGTCTCGATCAGGTGGCCGCTCTGTTACTTCACGAGGCGCTGCATCTCACCGGCGGCAATCGCTCGCGGGCGGCTAAGCTGCTGGGAATTTCCCGGCCGACCCTGCACGCGAAAATTGACAAATACAACCTTGGCAC
>JBBQVT010000151.1:0-9284 GCA_038211245.1 Desulfobulbales bacterium
AGGACAGCGGCGGCCTTGCTGCCGAAATGCAGGAGCAGACATTGGGCTATATCCCTTCTGTCTTCCTGTTTGTCGAGATAGACAGCAACGAGATTTTTCAGGAACGGCTCATCGGCCAGATCCGAATGAACCTTGCTTATGGTTTGGCGGATGAGATTGTTTTTCTGGATAACCCCTTTCTGGATCTGCGAGAGGATGATTATCAGGTTTTCAGTCTGGTACCAGAGGCCCATTCGCAGCATTTGCTGAAGCAATGTCTGCAGCTGGAGGCAGATAAATTGAAAACCCGAGAGGTATTCGGTCTCGCTTTGCAGCCAGTTCACCAAGAGGCGGGAAATCGCCTCAAGAAATCCAGGGCTACTTTTTTCCTGCGAAATTTTTTCAGTGAAAATGGAGAGTACGAAGATGGCACGCTCCCGCAACTCCGTATCGGCAATGCAGGCGCACAAACCAATCTTTTCAAGGACCTTGATGATATTCTCTTCAGGGCCTTTTTGATAGATAGTATAGAGATATTCTATGAGTTTTTCGACAAATTCATTATTCTGCAGGATCCCGAAGCGGTTGTTTTCCAAGTCGACGACACCCCGTTGAAAACGGAGCAGCATTCGTTTGCTTTCCGTGTTGTTCAGGAGTTGGTTGGTCTGGGTGATTATTTTACGCTGTTTATTCCTGTCGATATCCATAAAATCTTCACGTTAGGTGGAGGTGAGCTGTCTCAGCTGTTCATGGCAAATCTTGAAGTCGAGTCACCCTTGCCTGATGTTTCCAGCAATTCTTTACACTCCTAGTGTTTATCACGGGTTTGATTTCCTTGGCAAGGAATTCTCACGATATTTTCGCATGAAGAGCGCCTTGTTTAACTTTGAGCTCTCGAATCAAATCAAACAGTCGAGACCCGGTGGCCGGCAAAATACTATTGCTCGGTATCGAGGTAATTGAGGAGCAGTCGTTTGACCTTGAGGTTGAGGCTTGTGCGGTCCATGGCCCCGATATCGATAGCATACTGGTCCTCTTTCTTTAAACGGCTGCCGTCATACTGGCGAGTGATTCGCACCTGCGGCCTGTCAATGATTTGCCCGGGCACGGTAACCATTCCTGTCCGGCCGTCCGAAAGCTCCACATAGGTCCCGGGGGGATAGATGCCGATAATGGAGATAAAGGCACTCAGTAAACCAGGGTGAAAAGCGCCTTTGTCGTCGATCATAATCGAAAAGGCATGCTGCGGGTCCAGGGCTTGTTTATATGGGCGGATGGCAGTCAGGGCCTCGAAGACATCACAGATCTGCAACAGGGCAATTGGCGGACTGCGCATCGCCCAGACGGGCTTCTGTGGATAGCCTCTGCCGTCGTAACGCAGGTGATGTCCCCAGGCCGCAGCGATATCAAGAGGCGTTACATCATTCTGGGCAAGGAGCAACTCCGTTCCCACCCGGGGGTGATCCTGGATGAGGCGAAACTCATCGTCGGTAAGGGAGCTGGTTTTGTAGAGGATCTCCGATGGAATTTTGCTTTTGCCAATATCATGGAGAAGAGCGGCGGTGCCCATGGCCAGGATGCTTTCCTCCGGCCAGCGCATCGATATGCCGAGAAAAACGGCGATCGCAGAAACCCGCACCGAATGACCGATGGTGTAACTATCGTAGTCGGGATAATGGATATACTGCAGGACATCGGGGAAATTTGTCTGGGTGAAACGTAACATAAATTCGCTGACCGACCGAGCGCTGTCGATATCGAACTCGCGGCCGCAGGCTGCATCGCCATGGGCCCGGGTCACCACATCAAAAAGGGCTTGATAGATGAGGGTTGGCGACTGCAGAAAGCCAACGGTCTCCTGCCCCTCCCATGGGCGTTTATTGTCCGGAGCGCCCATTCCTTGCTGATCACTGTAGTGACCGGCCAGGGCGATGGACTCGATACCCTTTTGCTTGAACAGCTCTCTCGCCTCCTGGAGACTGTTCAGGGAGGATTTGAGGCCGTCGGTCAGATCCATGAAGGCACTGACATCGTCAACAGTCAGCCCTTTTTTAAACGAAACACCGCCGCACTGCAACATTTTCATAAACTGGATGAGTTGCCGGCCGACGACGGTCGGGCCAAAAAGCCTTTTTCCGTTGAAAACAAAATGACCATCAATAATGCCGACAAAAAAATCCTCCTTATCGCTCATCTCAAAGAAGGTCGCCAGCTCTTTGCAAAAGCTTTCGGCATAGAAGATTACCTTCGGATGGCGGGGAAAATACAACCTCCTGTTGGAAATTCCCTTGCAGAGCAGGATGATAACATCATTAATTTTCTTATCCATTTTCGTGTATTCCAGGGTAACCTTCTTACAGTGGTCTGCGCTTGAGGTTTTTCAAGGCCTCAGCTGCCGCCCGACGACAGGTATTCGGCCATTTGTGAAGGATGACCATGTGTTTTTCTTCAGTGATGCGCACCAGGAGCCGGCGCGCTTCTTCGACCTGCATCTCCGGGATTGCCTGGATAGTTTTCACGACCCAGGGCTCACGCCGCTGCTGCTCGGAGATTTCCGATAAATGTCGGACCACCAGGTTGCCGGCCGCTACCCGGAGATTAATGGGGAAATAATCTTGTTGGGCAGCAAGCAGATATGTCTGGAGAAATTTCATATGCTGGGGAATCTCAAGTTGGAGCAGTGGGGCTACCGCCTCAATCATCCAGTCCGGTGGGCTGGCCGCTAGATTCTTCAGAATCCTCACTCCGATCGGTATTTTCATTGAGGTCTCTAAAAGGAAAGGGAAGAGCGGGAAGGCCTTTTTCAGCTCTGGATCAAAAATGTCCTCGGCAATATTTTTTTCCTGAAAGCAATCCAGGGCTTCGAGTTCCGGCCATCGTTCTTTCATCGCGGGCCCCGGGAGTGCAGCAGTTATGGTCGCAAGTTTGCCAAATACTTTCTGATCGACGGCCCGACCCGAGACTAAGATTTCGTTGACAAGTATCGGCCAAAGGAGGGTTTGCACTGCCGGCGAAATCTTTTGACAGATCATCAACAAGAATCGCAGGGACGAAAGGTTGATCTTTGAGTTGCGTAAAAGAAGGACGAAAAAGTGCATAGCCTCGTAAAAACGACTGCTATCGGTGCCGGTCGCCAGATGCATCATCCCCATGATCAAGGTGTCGAGTTCCGGTCCGCTCAGCGGCAGATTGAGGATATCACGCAGGTTGTGCTTGATTTTTCCTTCCACCGCTGCTGCCTGTTTGAACTGGAGCAACTGCAGAATAATGGCCAACTCTTCGCAACGATCAATTTGCGTGATGTTTTCTAGGGTTTTGTCATTATCATTAAAAGAATTATCTTTAATAAATGATTGCAGCTGGTTAACCGATTTCACAGGTCCGTCGTCTGCCGACCGGATTTTCTGCGACTTTTCGTCGCCACCCGCAACCGGTTTTTTGTTTATAGAGCTGCCGCCGAAGACGGAAACCAGCATTCTGATGGTCTCTTGCGATTCCTTGTCCTGAATTTCCCTCTCCAGGCCGAGGAAAATCGAAGAAAGTGCATTGAGATCGTTTTGCACAAATACCCCATCGGAACCCTCGGGGCGATGGTAGGCATTGGCGACAACTTTTACCAAGAGGCCCCGAACATCGCTCCAGGTTACCGCCGGCAGGCCTTTTATGCTGAGGGGTCTGCTGGTAAATCTTTCAGCGAGGGAGTTGAGAAATTCTTTGCATTGCTCGATCTGGCTCCGGTCAAGCCCCTGTTCAGCCAGAACCTGAAAGACGGTATTCAGGCCGTGTTCGGCATCTTCGCCATCACTTTCCAGCAGTATCGCGCTTTCATCGACTAAAAATTCTTTTTGCACGATCCGTACCGATGTTGGTAGGTTAGCCACATCCGCCTGGGTGAACTCTTTAATTCCCTGCAGTTGCGAGCGCCCAAATAATAGACTTTTGACAAGTTGTAGGAGTTCTGGAAGAATGATAGTCCGGTCAATTTCAATAGACCCTATGCCAAGATCAAGGATGAGCTTTTTGAATTCACGCAAGGCGTTGGTTGGCGTTAGAATCTCGTTGCCCTCGACAAGAAGTGTCTCGCCCTTCAATTCAATGAGCACAGAACGATTGGTGTCGGCAACACCTGCGATGTTCCGCTGAAATTGTTCGGCAGCCTGATCAAGCACCTTGTGGCCGGCCGGATAGTAGATGCCTATCTTGCATATGCGGTGTAGTGATTCCAGGAATTCGATCAGTTTTTTCTGTTCGAGATGCGGCGGTATTTCCTGTTGGTCTTTCTCTGAACTGTCCATAAATAATTGAAAAGAAGTTGGGCAAGGCAAGCCGTGAACAATTAACAATGCGAAAAAGCAGAGTTATCCGCAGCCATTGAGAGCACATACGCTGACAGGAAAAAAGGTATCCCAACTGTCGTTGCTGGGGTTATGGGGACATCCCGAAGCGAAGGCCTTATGAACCGCTTTTTGTAGGGTACTCTTTCGGACAGCAATTTACAAATTTTTTGTCTTATAACTACACACATGGGTCAGAACAAACGCCTGCATGGCGCTAAGCCGTTGTAAAAAATAACATGGCCAAAGGAATGCCCGGAACGGCATTAGGAGCCGTAACAAAATGGGTCGGTTTCGCCGAGAAAGACTTCGCCGATATTGGCCGTTTCCCCCCGGAAGTATTAATAGTCCCTTCCGCAAAAGATTGTGCCGTGTTATTATCATGTACCATCGGGGTAGGGTTGCAAGGATCGCCAGGATAACAGACGACACCCGCCAAGGGGTGCTGGTCGCCATCGGAATATTTTGGCCGGTAGATGAAGGCGACGCAGGCATCAACGACCTTAGCTCCCAGAAACTCGCGGACGTGGGCGGGGGAGCGACCTTTCATGAAACAATGGTGGCCATCGCCGGAAAAATTGCTGCCGGCACAGCATTATGCGAGCAGCAGATGATTGAGCTGTAGTGGGCGATGGTTCCGCCCCTCGTACCATAGATAAGAAGATGATTCGGTTCGGCAATCCTCTGCACGACAATGTTTTATTTAGACTGTAATACAAAAAGGTATTATAAGCTAAATATATGAAGCGATACAACGAACTACATATCCGCAAAGCGGAGATTTTTCAGCTGATCCTGCTTTTTCATATTTACGCACAGAGCGGCAGCCACGATCTTGTCTTTCAGGGTGGAACAGCACTGCGCTGGTGTTATGGTGGCAGCCGTTTTTCTGAAGATCTTGATTTTGTCACGACGCTGCCTACAGCCAGGATTGACGTGATTTTACAAAGAGCCATCAAAGCGGCTGAGCGTGAAATGATGCCACACTTTGGCAGAGGTAGTTTGTCAGTGACAGATAAGACAACTAGGGAAGGCTCGCGGAAGCTGCTGGTGAGTTGGCAGGCAACTGAGCGCAGAGAAAAAGTAACTATCAAACTTGAATGCGAGCCGCTTGTAAGCGGGACAAAGTTACTCTGTGAGCGGACAGTCATGTCAGCACTCCCCGCTGTTTCGTATTTGGTAATGGCGGGTGAATTTCGCATCCCGAGGCCAAACAGCGTACTGATCGTAGAAACACCGTCAGAGATTATTTCCGACAAAGTCCGCGCTCTGCTGGAACGTCAGTATGTCAAAGGGCGCGATCTGTTTGATATCTGGCTGTTGCGGCAAAACCGGACAGCCACGCTAGAGCAGGAACTGGTGGTGAGAAAACTGCATTGCTACACATGGCCTTTTAAAGCAGCTCGTACACCTGATTATTTCCTGCAGCCGGATTCGGAGCAGTCGCTGAAAGAAGCATTAGAACTCGATTTATCCCGCTTTCTACCAATCGCGGTCATGGATGTTCATCGCGCCAACTCCTACCGTAATTTTTTAGATGCCGTACGTGATCTGTGCCAAGAGCTTGTCAAAATGCGGATTGACTGGACATGAGTACTCTGCATATTTTACAACAGTTGCCCAAGCTGTTTCGCTATGCCGATGTGCAGAAGTTTTCCGGCAATGCCAATGTTTTTCTGACAAGAGCTTTACAGCGAGGTTTGATTGAACGTCTGACCAGAGGTGTTTATATCAACTCAAACATCAAAGGTCTGCCACAGGTAGAAGAGGCGGCCTGTTTTATTCGCACTCCCTGCTATATCTCCTGCGAATGGGCGCTCAATTATCACGGCATTACCATTCAGTCACCTGCAATCTGTACCGTTATGACGGTAAGTACGGCAGTGGGCGCGACCAGAAACCTTCTCTACCGTGGTATCGGTATTGAATTCTCCCGTATTGCTGATTATCTCTTCTCCGGTTACACCATTGAGGAGGGTTTTGCCATTGCTACCCCGGAAAAGGCACTTCTTGATACCATCTATTTCAGAAAAAGTCTGCCGGTGCAGGATGAGCTGGAGCTTGATGGTGTGAATTTTGATCTTTTGAGAGCGTTGGTGGATGCTTTTCCGAAGCGGGTGCAAGAGTATGTGAAGAGAATGGCCAAGTTTGCCGATTTTCGTGGGCTGGGTGCGGCGGTAGAATAAAATACAGCCTGCCAGAAAAATGAGGGACACTGCCCGCATTAACAAAGTAAAAGCAGATATATTATTTTCTAACAACCAACGCTCCACCCTGACTCGGCAAAAAGCGCGGGTCAGGTGAGCCATAACACTAAGATAAAAATACCAAACAACAGCATCATGGATTGATATAAATAAACAAGAGTTGACTCTCTCGAAACGATGACGTATATATATTATAAATTTAATACGTCAAACATATAGGAGGGTGCCATGATCACTAAGCTGACATTACGGATGGACGAAAACTTAATTGAATCAGCTAAAGAATATTCCGCACAAACTGGAAAATCTGTTTCGCGTATCGTTGCAGACCTATTTGAAATCATAAAAAATGAAAAGATAAAGAAGGAAGTAACGCTGACTCCAACTATAAGATCATTGAAGGGGATACTTAAAGGCAAGCAATTAGACGAAAAAGATTACAAGAAATATTTAGAAGAAAAATATTTATGAAAACCTTCTTTGACACCAATGTCATTTTAGATGTTCTTTTGGACAGGGAACCGTTTTCAAATGAAGCATCATTATTATTGTCAAAAGTAGAGCTATCTGAAATTACAGGTTTTATTTGTGCAACAACAGTTACCACCATCTATTATATCACCAACAAAGCTCTTGGACCTCAAGCAGCTTCCCATCACATTCAATCCCTCCTCTCGCTTTTCGTCATTGCCCCTGTAAATCGTTTTGTGCTTGAAAATGCAATTGCGTCGAAATTTAAAGATTTCGAGGATGCAGTTCTGCATGCGGCTGCATGCCATGCCGGGGCAAAATATATTGTGACAAGAAATATCATTGATTTTAAATATTCAAATCTACCGGTTTTTGCGCCAAGAGAATTTATTAGTGCTCTAGCATCATTAAAAAAATAACACCTAACCCGGCAATAGGGAAAACTTGGGACATACTGCATTATCTTGAGAAACAATGGTTACAGTCATTCATCCAGACCACAGAGCATGAAGCCGAGAATCGGTCGGCATTTTCCCTCGCAAGACCCACTGAGAGAACCATGCTGCCGTGTACCGGAATGGTTTTCCTGGCCCCAGTAGAATTCGCTCAAGCCGACGGGGCGTAATTGCTGTCTCGCGGCAAAATTCAGCAGTTTTGGGGCGCAGCAGTCACCGGTTCCGGTGGGGATGCCGGTTTCTCCGAGAAAGACTTCGCCGATATTGGCCGTTTCCCCCCGGAAGTTGGTAAGTTTATACAGGGCATGGAAATCCGCCATCAGCTGCTGGCAACGGAGGCGGCGCTCTTTTCTCAGGGCCAGCCATTTTTTGCTCTGATCTTCGCAGGTATCGATCTTGCGGCTAAGGGCCTTGATCCGTGGTTCCACCACTTGGCTTAAAGCGAAAAATTCATCAACATCAAAAAGCGGTGGCACCCAGCCGCTTGCGAGCCAGTAGCCATTGTATTGTCCGGAGAAGGCCCGGAGGATGGTTGTCGTCCCAGCAGAATCGACACATTCCAAAACCCCGAACATCTTGCCCCGCGCCGGACCATACAACCAGTCAGTTGAGAGTGCCGGAGCGCTGAGGGAAGTGCCAGAGAAAAGGTCGATGGTGCCGCAGTCAGTCAGACTCTCCATGAGCTGTCGGCAATGGGCCAGGGAATTACCCTGACCAAGCCAATGGTCACGTCCGCATCTTCGACAGTAGCCGCCGCTTCTGATCTTTGGGTTGGTGAGGTCGTCTATTGCCATTGAGGGTTATGGGGAGTTGCTCTTCTTGTCGTTCGAATAAAGAGGTTCAGGGATGAGCGGGAAGATACACCGCAGTCGGCAAAATGGCTAATAGTTCCTTCCGCAAATGATTGTGCCGTGTTACTATCACCTTTGTTGCCGGGGGTTCGTCGTACAATGGAAACCCCGGTGCGATGGACGTAAATTTTAACGAAGAGTCAGAGGCTTTCCCGGATGCAAGAATATTTCCCGGGGAGAGCTGCGGCGCTTTTTTCAAGAAGGAAGGAAGACATGGCCCTGCCGCAGAAGGACATAACCGGTGCTTTTCACGACCTGGGACCGGACCGGGTACTGAATCTGGTGGAAAAAGTTTTGGGTATCCGCTGCAACAATCTTTTTCGCACCCTGAATAGTTATATCAACCGGGTCTTTGAAATCGAAAGCGAAGAGGGTATCCGGATGGTGGTGAAATTTTATCGCCCCGGTCGTTGGTCGAAAAAGGCCATCCTTGATGAACATAAATTCCTCATTGAGTTGGCTGAACAAGAGATTCCGGTAATTGCTCCCCTGTATTTCCGGGATGGTGAGACCCTTGCCGAGAGTGAGAAACTGCTCTTCGCCGTCTTCCCAAAGTGTGGCGGGCGGAGCAGTGATGAGTTCACCGAGGATCAATGGCTGCAGATTGGCCGATTGCTCGGCAGGGTTCATCAGGTTGGAGAGGCCGGCAAGGCGAAAAACCGGATCACCTTGGCGCCGCGTCATTCGACCCTTGAGCAGCTCAATTATCTGTTGGCAACATCCTGTGTTGCAGAGGATCTGAAACCCCTTCTCAAGACCACGGTATTGCGGATAATTGAGGTGATAGAACCGCTCTTTCAGCAAACCAAGTCGATCCGTATTCATGGGGATTGCCACTTCTCCAATATTATTCACCGACCTGGCGAGTCCTTTCATCTTATTGATTTCGACGATATGGCCATGGGGCCACCGGTCCAGGATATCTGGATGCTGCTGCCGGGGGATGCGGAGGAGGCGGTGGTTGAACTTGATCTTCTTTTAGAAGGT
>JBBQVT010000152.1:0-9275 GCA_038211245.1 Desulfobulbales bacterium
CTACACCTGCGGTCTGGGGAGTAGCCCTGCCCTCTCGACGATTTCTTTGACTTTCTCTTCCCAGTCAATGGCCATGATATGGAAACCGGCAACACCCTCGACCTTTTTCAAACGCTCAATCGTCTCGACACAGATGGTAACTCCCTCTTCCGCCTGTTTTTCCTTGGGAACCGAAGCTATCCGATCAACGATCTCCTGCGGCACATCCATGCCCGGCACCTTGTTTTTCATATACTTGGCGGCGCCAAGAGATTTGATCGGAGTGACACCTGCTAGAATATAACATTTTTTATGTAAACCACGAGCACAAACTCCTTCCATCCACTTTTCGAACTTCTCGACATTGAAAATGCACTGGGTCTGGATAAAATCGGCCCCGGCGTTAATTTTTTTTGCCAAGCGCAAAACCCTGAGCTCAAAAGGGTCGGCAAAGGGATTGGCGGCCGCGCCGATAAACATCCTCGGCGGATTTTTTATCTCGGCACCACCCTGGAATTTCCCCTCGTCGCGCATCGCCTTGACCATCTGGATGAGCTGGATGGAATCGATATCATGAACATTCATCGCCATCGGGTGATCACCGAATTTGGTGTGATCCCCGGACAGACAGAGCATGGTATCGATACCGAGCGAATAAGCGCCGATAATGTCGGCCTGCATGGCGAGACGGTTTCGGTCACGGGTAACCATTTGGAAAAGCGGGTTCAAACCCTCCTGTTTGAGGATGACCGAAGCGGCGAGACTCGACATACGGACCATCGCCGTCTGATTATCGGTGACGTTAATGGCATCGACAATTCCTTCAAGATGCTTGCCTTTTTCCCGTACTTTATCCGGCAGGGCTCCACGCGGCGGACCACATTCCGAGGTGACGGCCAAGTGACCTGCTGCCAATATCTTTTCTAATCTGCTTTCAGTTCTCATTCTGCCAAATCCTCTCTGATGATCTTTCTTGGGCCGGCGCCTCCGCCCGGTCTCCAGTCTTTAGCCGGGGTGATTTCCACAAACCGGTCCTCCTGTCCAAGGGCTTTCAACCTTTCCCAGATCAATGCCCAGGCACAGTCCACGTCTTCACCGATCTCACAATGCCCACCGGTTGAACCGCCGCAGGGACCGTTCATCAGCTGTTTCGCACACCGGGCAATGGGACAAACGCCCCCGGTCTGACCGAGAAGACAATCGCCGCATCCTTGACAACGCTCGCTCCAAACCCCCTGCCTTTCCGAGGCTCCCATGAATTTGGTGTTGACCGCCGGGAAAACCGGTTTGTCTTTGAAACGCCTAGCAATCTCCTGGACACCGCAACCGCAGGCCATGGACATAACTGCATCGACTCCATCGATCATCGGCACAAGCTCATTGACATATTCCGGATCACACTGACGTTCCAGGGTATGTTCGCGAATTTCGATATTTGTGCCGCTTTTCAACATCGCCATGTGCAAGCCCGAGGCGAGCAGACCAACTTCTTTCCGACCGCCGGCGGCGCACACCGTCACACATTCGTTGCAACCGACGAGGAGCACGCGCTTAAAGGGTTTGAGATATTCAATAAGCTCTTCTAAAGGTTTTCGTTCTGCAGTGATCATTATTTTTCACTCTCCTCTCAAATTATACCGGTAAGATGCGAATTGCTTTCCTTACCGACCAAGGCAACATGAATCGGACTGGGGCCCAGCTTCCGAATCTTCTCAGTCATCTCCGTGGCAACCTGGGCAAAGCGATAACCCATTCCGGCTGACATCATGACCATTTCGAGTCGTTCGCGTTCTATACCGATCTCGTCCAAGTATTTCTGCACATTTTCAACCAAACGGGCGGCCCGCATGTTGCCGTTCTTGAAATGGCAATCCCCCTCCAGACACCCCGCCACATACACGCCGTCGGCACCCTTTTCAAATGCCTTGACAAGATGCAGGGCGTCAACCTTGCCGGAACAAGGGACTCGAACAATCTTGACATTGGCGGGATAGGCAAGTCTCTGACTTCCAGCCATATCGGCAGCCGTATAGGCACAGTAATGACAGCAGAAGGCCACTATCACCGGTTCAAAGTTTTCCATTATGCGATATTCCTTTCAAAAAGTTCTTCCAACTTGGCAAGTATTTTGTCGTCTTCAAATTGCATGAGCTGAATCGCCTTAGCCGGGCAGACAGAGGCACACATGCCGCAACCGTGGCACTTGGCCGGATCAATTTCCGAATACCCGTCGGCGTTGATAAAGGGGATTCCGAAGGGACAGGAGCGCACGCAAATCAAACAGGCGGCGCAGCTGTTTTTATCAACTCTTGCTGCTCTGGCACCCAAGTTGATCGAATCTTTCGCCAGCATTGTCCGGGCGCGGGAAGCGACCGCCAGGGCCTGGGCCACACTCTCACTGATGAGCTTCGGGGAATGGGCGGTGCCGGCCACGAAAAATCCCGGCACCTGCAGGTCGACAGGGCGCAGTTTGACATGATCTTCAAGGAAATAGCCGTCAGCCGTGCGCGGCAGTTTAAAGATCATCGCCAGTTCGTTGTTGGAGTCTTCATCGGCAACCAATCCGGTACTGAGACAAAGATGGTCGGCACAGACGGTTATCGTCCGCCCAAGGATCAGATCTTTAAAGGTGACGTCGACCATCGTCCCGGCCGCTTCGACAACCGGAGGGTTGTCAAGACTATAGCGGACGAAAATAACCCCCAGTTCGCGGGCTTTCTGGTAATATTCCTCTTGAAAGCCATAGGTCCGCATATCCCGATACAGGACAAAAATGCGGACATCCGGATTGAGTTCGCGTATCCGCAGGGCATTTTTCACCGCGCTCTGGCAGCAGATCCGCGAGCAGTTGGGATTTTCTGCGGTTCGTGAGCCAACGCACTGAATCATCACCACATTGTCCCAGGACTTGACGGCCTCGGTCTGTTCTTCAATAATGTTTTGCAGATCCAGTTGGGTGGAAACCGCGGCACATTGGTCAAGCAGATACTGGGCCGGCCGATTCGGCAAGGCACCGGTTGCGAGTACGGTGACGCCATGTTCAATCTGCCGATAGAACATCTGCTTGCCGGTCTGCATGCCGGTTTTAAACATCCCGGGCATGCCGCTATGATCGACGATCAGGGCCCGGTTGATAACCTGGATATTCTCGTGTGCTTCGGTGCGGGAAATCAGATCCTTGACAAAGGCCTGGACGTCGCCTTTCTCAATGGTTTTCCTGATTTTTGCCGCCGTCCCACCAAGTTTTGTCGATTTCTCGGCGAGATACACCTTCAGACCCTGGTCGGCAAGCTGCAGCGCCGTGGTCATTCCGGTAATGCCGCCGCCAACGACAAGAACGTCCTTGTTCATCGGCAGACTCTGATCGACCAACGGTTGCGCACATACCACACTGCCGACCGCCATGCGAATCAGGTCTTTCGCCTTCTCGGTGGCCTTCTCCGGGTTGTTGCTATGCACCCAGGTCGCCTGGTCGCGAATATTGGCGATCTCAAGAAGATACTTGTTGAGACCGGCCTTGCGGATGATCTCTTGGAATTTCGCTTCATGGGTCCGCGGTGAACAGCCGCCAATGACGACGCGATTCAATTTTTCGTCCTTAATGGACTGTTGAATCTGCTGCATCGATTCACGACTGCAACCATGCCCCTTGAGCTCGGCCACGGCAACATGGGGAAGGGTCTTGGCAAAATCGGCCAAGGCACCGGCATCGACGACTCCGCCGATATTGTCGCCACAATCACAGATAAAAACCCCGACTCTCGGTTCTTCGCCAACCACTCCCAATTCAAGCGGCAAAGGTTCATTTTCGTTTTCAACCTTCTCAACGATCCCCAGGTCATTACCGGCCAGACAAGCTGCGGCACTCGCCTGGACCATGGTCTCGGGAATATCTTTCGGTGCCTGAATAACTCCGGCGACATAGATACCCGGCACCGAGGTGGCAACCGGATTAAAGGCATCGGTTTTGGGAAAACTGCCGGCATTCAGTTCAAGACCGAGTTTTTCGGCAAGCTCCTTGACGTCATCCGCCACCCGGAAGCCGGTGGAAAGTACCACCATGTCGAATTCTTCACTCAGGTTGCTGCTGCTGCTCTCTTCCGAGCTATAGGTAAGGGTCAGGGTATCCGCCCCGGGGTTCTTCAGAATATCATGCGGACGGCTGCGAACAAACCGCACTCCGAATTCGTTTTTCGCCCGCAGGTAGTAGAGCTCATAATCCTTGCCCATGGTCCGCATGTCCATAAAAAAGATCGTCGTTTCAATATCATCCTGAAACCTCTCCTTAGTGACAATGGCCTCCTTCAGGGCAAACATGCAGCAGGCGCTGGAACAATATTGCCCTGCCCCCTTCTGCAAACCACGGGACCCGATACACTGGATCCAGGCAACCTTTTTCGGCTGTTTGCCGTTCGACGGGCGGACCAGCCGGCCCATGGTCGGACCGGAAGCTGAAAGGATACGTTCGTATTCAAGACTGGTGACCACATCGGCCTGGGTGGCATAACCCAGGTAATCGAGATGGCTGGGATCAAAGAGCGCTCCTCCCGGTGAGAAAACAATCGAGCCACAAACCACTTCGCGTTTTCTCCCCATATCATCGGGATTGATCGCCCCGGCCGGACAACTCTTCATCAGCGCTTCGACATCGGTGCATTTTGTAAGATCGATGGAAAATGCCTGGGGAGTGGCTTGCGGATAGCGCATACAGGTCGGAGCCCGATGATCGAGACCCGGAGTAAAACGGACACATTCGGGGAATTTTTTGTGGCACTCGCCGCAGGCGGTACATTTATCAAGATTGATATAGCGGGGTGCTGTCTCCAAGAGTACCGTAAAATTGCCCTTTTGGCCTTTGACATCCTTTACCGAAGTCATGGTCAGGAGTTCTATATAATCCTGCCGGCTGCTCTCGGAGAGTCCCGGCGCAAGCGTGCACAAATCACAGTTATTGGTCGGAAAGGTTCTGTCCAGCTGGGTCATCAGACCGCCGATGGCATACGCCTTGTCTACCAGAATGACTTTCTTTTCCGCCTCCGCCAGGTCAAGGGCGGTACGTATACCGCCCATGCCGCCGCCGATAACCAAAACCTTATCACTTTGCTGCTGTTGTTTATTTTGCATATCTCTTTCTTCTTTGCACCGGGTGCCAGGATGTACTACCTTTCCCGGTCGAGGATTTTTTGCGAATTTTTGGCAGAATCAATTCGTTAAAGGCCCGCAACATCAAGGATCGCCGGCAATTTATGCTCCCACCCGAGGGTCTGAATGAGAACGCCCTGCGCCATTGACTTCAGTGCCGTTATGGTTTCCCCTGCAATCTGCACACCCTCTTGCTCTCGATCGGCGGATTTTCTGATACGCCGAATAAGCTCATCGGAGATATGGGCGCCCGGTTCGCTGTTGGCAATATACTGAGCGATAGCCAAGGATTTGAGGAGAAAAACAGTAGGAATCACCGGTACTCCCAGCGTCTTCACCCGGTTCAAAAACGTGGCGAATTGCGGGACATCAAAAACCGGGGGCGTGATGATATAACGAGCGCCGGCCGCAACTTTTTTTTGCGCCGCGGCCAGTTCTTCGGCAAATGCGCTTTCATCAGCGTAGGGTGCGATACTGCAACCCGTGAAAAACGCGGGTGTGCCGTCAAGATCAAAGCCGGCGAGATCCTTGCCGTTCTGAAGGACCTGAATGGTCTTAAGAAGGCCGATTTCATCGAGATCGTCTACCGTTTTAGCATCGCCATGGTCACCCTGGCTCATCTCTTCGCTATGGACGACAAGAAGATTCTGGACCCCGAGAACATGGGCAGCCAGGATATCACCCTGCAAAGCCATGCGGTTCCGGTCGCGACTGTAAAGATGGATGATTGACTCAACGCCCTGCTGCTGCATCAACACACCGCCGGCCAAGGCATTCATGCGCATGATCCCGTTGTCCATGTCCGGGACAACGATTGCGTCAACCCTTCCTTTGATCCGCCGTGCATCGGTAACCAGCCTGGAAATGTTCACGCCTTTCGGGGTGTGCATCTCGGCGAGGACCACAAATTCATTTGCCTGCAATCTCTTTTGAAAACTCATATGTTCTTTTTCTCCAGGTAACAGAATCTCAGATTCGGGGTTAACCCTGCGTGTTAAAGTTGCTTTTACAGGGCTGTTTCAGGATGAAATACGTTAACCTCTTTCAAGTCATCGCCCAGATAGGCTCGCTCGTTGGGTCCGAGAATTCCCAATGATAGACAGATCAGCGTCCATATATGTACTGTTTGATAGGTTCCGTGAAAATGATGTCCGATATCATGGACCTGGGCATGGCAGTTATGGCAACCTGTAATACAGTAATCGGCGCCGGTGGCGATGATTTGGTCAAATTTGACCTTGCCATAGGCTCGACGCTCTTCGGGAAATCCCGCCTGCAGGAAACCACCGCCGCCACCACAGCAGTAATTGTTCGATTTATTCGGCGTCATTTCGATGACATTTTCTTTGCCGACCACCGATTCAATAATATAGCGCAGATCATCGGCGACCGGATCGCCGAAACCTTTGCGAACAATCTGGCAAGGGTCCTGGATGGTAAATTTGACTTTCAGATCTTTATTCCACTCGGAACTGACCTTCAGCCGCCCTTCACGGATCCATTTCGCATAATACTGATAAATGGATGCTACTTCAAAGTTATGATCGATATTGAATTTTTTCAGTCCGGCCCGGACTGAGAAAGTTATGTGGCCTCACTCCGTGTTGAGAAAGACTTTGCACCCCAACTTATCGGCCTGATTGGCCGATACCCTGGTAACGTGCTCCCAGCAGCCATTATCGGCGAGGAACAGACAGTAATTCTCCGCCGCCCAGCCTTTGCTGCCGTAGGTCCAGTCGACTCCGGCCAGGTGGAGAATCTTCCACAACGGAACCAGTTCATCCGGTTCGGTCACCGGTTCGCGGGAGTTTTGATTGAGGAAGAAATGGGCACCCTCTTTATCAATCGGCGCCAGCATATCCTTAAATTCAGGCTGAGCTTCTTGGTACTCGGCGAGAACGTCCTCAACGACAAAGATAAAATCGTCGGGGGCGGTGCCCATGGCGCTGTTTGAGTCATTTCTCATCGCCATATCACAGGAGTTGCGAATACCGCTCGGTCGCTTATCCCTTGGCCAAGTGCCCCTGGTGTTATACACCAACTGCGGGATGTCGATCTTCATGGGACAGACATAGACGCACCGCTGACACATGGTACACATCCAGACCCAGGGTGTAGATTTCACCTCCTCGTCCATGCCAAGAGCTGCCATTCGCAGAAATTTGCGTGGATCCATGTCCGCAAGCCCAGTTGCCGGACAACCGGAGACGCAGGCTCCACAAGTAAGACAAAGATTGAGATTGCCTCCCTCGGGAAGAATCTCCTTGACCATTTCAATGAAAGAACTCTTTTTTTTCCCTTTGATGATAATGCTACTTTCCGCCATAGCTATCCTTTTCTCTTTCAGGTCTCTTTATTGAGAATAATTATAGACATATTCAAACAGTTCTAACCTCGAACAAAAAAACACCGTCACACCAGGCGCTTCTGAATTCGCACTTTATAGAAATCCTGCCCGACTTCCTCTTCGCTCCCCAGCACATCGTATGAAGCCTCCGGCAAAACCTTCAACAGATCTTCCCGGGTATCCGGATCAAACCCGCATATCTCCATGACCTGCATCGGTTGCATTCGGCTGAAAATCTCCGTCATCTTCAACAGTGAGATCGACGAGAAGGTATTCCTGAAGTCTAATTTAATATCCGCTATTCCAACCAATTTTCTATTACTCCTTTTTGATTAACGTCACAATATTCGCAATATTTGGGCCAATCTGAAGAAAGATCTTACTCCTTATCTGTAATTATATTTTTATATTTTTATATTAACCAGTTAGATAATCTTCCGGAAAATCAATATGATTGAAAAATCGACCAAAGATGAGTAAAGTAGCGCTAAATATGCTAAGCAGTAAAGGCAGTCATTCTTTACAGGTGTTAAGGTTTACAGGTGATCAGTCTCTTATGAACATTCTTTGCGAGGGACTATTCCTGTCCATTGGGGTTGAAGATGCATGGGCGTGAGCTTGACGGATACTGGAAGACAGTAGTGAATACCCTTCGGGACGGACTAATGATAGTCAATACCCGTGGCGCCATAGTCTCAGTCAACAAGGCATTCGAGCAGATTACCGGCTATTCCCGAGAGGAACTCATCGGTCGTTCCGGTGAAATTCTCCAGTGCGAAGCCTGCAACGAGGCCAAGGCAAAGGGTGAGGATCATTGGCGCATTTTTTTTCAGGATGGGGAAACGGATCAGCGTAATTGCCGGATCCGACGAAAAGACGGGGTAATAATCAATGCTCTGAAAAATGCCGCCCTTCTCCGTGATGCCGGCGGTACGGTAATCGGGGCCGTCGAGACCCTTGCCGACCTCTCAGAGATTACCGAAAAGGATAATCAGCTGGAGGCCTTCCGGCTGCAACTGCATTCAGGTGATGAGTTCCACGGCATTGTCGGCAACTCTGTACCGATGCAGCGGGTTTTCGACATGATCGAAAACGCCGCCGGATCGGACGCCCCGGTGATCATCTACGGCGAAAGCGGCACCGGCAAGGAACTGGTAAGCCGAGCCATCCACAATATCGGCATGCGCCGGGATCAGCCCTTCGTCAAAGTCAACTGTGCCAGCCTGACCGAATCCCTCCTCGAAAGCGAGCTTTTCGGCCACGTGCGCGGTGCCTATACCGGTGCCTATAAAGACCGGGTGGGTCGGTTCGAAATGGCCAACAAGGGTGATATTTTCCTCGACGAGATTGGCGACCTGCCCATTCCGACACAAACAAAACTCCTACGGGTGCTGGAAGAAAAGGTGCTCGAACGGGTCGGTTCAAGCAGTCCCATTGCCACCGACGTCAGGATCATCTCCGCCACCAACAAGGATCTGATGCGGCTGGTGGACAAAGGTGAATATCGGAAGGACTTTTTCTTTAGGATCAATGTTATCCCTCTCTTTCTCCCGCCCCTGCGTGACCGGGAGGGAGATATCCCCTTGCTCTCAGAAAAGCTTTTCCAGAAAATGCGCTTAAAAAGCGGCAAGGCCATCGCCGGTATCAGCAGGGAAACCATGGAAATCCTTGTCAATCACACCTGGCCCGGCAATGTCAGGGAATTAAAGGGGGCATTTGAGTACGCCTTTGTCACCTGTCATGAGGAAATAATTCGACCCTGCCATCTGCCGGAGACCATTTTGCGGCCGAAATCCGCGCAACAGGC
>JBBQVT010000153.1:0-9245 GCA_038211245.1 Desulfobulbales bacterium
CTTCCCGGGAAATGATGGCGTCATTGACAATCTGGCGGATGGCGGTCTCAATCTCTTCACCCGTGCAAGTTCTGCTCTGTTCATCAAACTTAGCGAAGCGGGCCTTGATCGCCTGGAAGAGAGCCAGGTCATCGCCGATTGCATAGGCCTTGGGGTGGGGGACGGACAGACTGAACACCTTTTGCAGCTTGACGACGTTTTCCTTAAACCGTTCCTTGCCGTTGCGAAAACCCTTCCCATTCCTTTCATCGGTGAACTGATTGAAGGCCGCCTTGACATCAGCGTTCTCGTCAGCGGCGTTTTTCAATTCCATCACTACCAGAGGCAGGCCATTGACCAACAGCACCACATCGGGACGTTTGTTGTTATGATTTTCCAGCACGGTGTACTGGTTAACGGCCAGGAATTCGTTGTTGTCGGGATTGGCAAAATCGACCAGCCAGACCTTGTCGGTCTTGGTTTTGCCGTCGCCGTTGGAGGATTTGACATCAATGCCATCGGTCAGCATCCGGTGGAAGGCTTCGTTGTTTTCCAGTAAATTAACCGACACCGAGCGCTGTGCCTTTTTTGCGGCCTCTTCCCGGGCTTCGACGGGGATGACCGGGTTCAGACGGTCAATGGCCTCCCGCAGGCGGTCGTGCAACACGACTTCGCTATATTCCCGCTCCTTCCGGGCACCTTCGGAGAGCTCCGGACCAAAGGCCACGGCATAGCCGTTGTCATCATGAAGGATGTCGAGGGCGATCTGTTCGATCTCGGATTCATAGAGTCGGTTGGTCATTCCTTGCCTCCCTTGCTCCCGTGAGACTTACCCGGGGTGACGAGACGTTTGAGGGTCTTGTCAAAATCGTTCTCGGCAAAGGCCTTGGCGATATACTTTTTGCCAACGGCGGCAGTTACCGAGAAATCCTCGGCAAGTGACTTTGCACCGGATTGTCATGAATGTATTTGCTAATACGGTTTAATACCGTTTCATTACGGACGATATGTTCCCAGTAATTGCGTTGCCATAATTTATCTGGAAATGGTGGCCATCCTGATTTTTAACCCCACCTGTATATTCATGTGTGGTGATCGATTTGAACGCCTGAATAATACGCCCCACCGTACCCGGCAATGTCCCGTAGGGGCGATCCTGGTGATCGCCCTGATCTTCGCCCTGGTGATCGCCCTGGTGATCCGTAGAATGGCCGGTTGGTGGGAAAGAACAAGGGCGAATACAAGATTCGCCCCTACTTCTTTAATGGGTAGTACGCCAATTCACTTTGAGAATCGGGACACCACCACTTTCCAAGAAAATTCCCGGCTGAACAATACCGTAACTTATGCCACGCTTTTCATCTACAAGTTCATCGAGTCTACACCGCTTCCACCCCTCAGCACTCATCCCAAATCCCCTCCCAACTCCGCTTCAATCTCTTCCACCGTCGGCAGGCTCGACTTCAGGTTCTCCGGCAGGGATTGGGTTATTTGCCGCTCCCACTGGGCAACACCGATAGGTTTATTGAACCCGGCCAGAGAATACTCCACCACCATTCGGTCCTTGTCTTTGACCAGCAAAAGGCCGATTGAAGGCTTATCATCCGGATGCCGCAACAGATCATCGACGACATTGAGATAAAAATTGAGCTGACTGACATGACCGGGTTCAAATTTACCCGCTTTCAGTTCTCACTACATAACAGCGAAGCTTGAGGTGGTAAAAGAGCAGGTCGAGATGAAAATCACTGCCGCCGACCTCCAGCGGAACCTGCCGCCCAACCTTCCTTCTGTTGCCGTTCAAGAATGGCCTGGCCGATATCCCAATACATGAGCACCATAGCCGAGTTGGCAGACAACACCGCCTTAATGGGCTCGCCGGTGATGCGTTCTTTCAATCCCGAGAAGAAGGCCGTATATCCTTCGGGCATTTCCAGGAGGTTGAACGGCACGGGCATCAGCACCTCAGGTTTCGAAATCCCTCTGGTTTTACGGCCAGTTGCGGTGGTTTCTATGATCTGTTTGTCCTTTTTCATCAGCTCCTCACCCCGTTCGCCTCAGAACTCATAGCCAATCCCCTGCAAATTCTCGCGGATGCTCTTCTCAAGTTCGCTGCCTCTCGCGAACTGTTCCGCCAGGCGTGGTAGGTGTCACCCAGTTCATTGTTTTCAGCCATATTGAATGACCTACGCTTCAGGCTTTAACCGCTTTCTGCCTCATGTAGGCAAGGACATATTTGATTTCCCCGTAGCTATAGGCCTCACCGACAACCTCTTTGACCTTGCCGAGTTGTTTTTCTTCCAGGGGCCGGATGATCTGTTCAAGCCCTTGGCGTTTTTCCATGCTTATCAGTCGGTCGATGGGGATTTCGCCCAGTTCCAGGCATTGCGCCAGATGACTTTCGATGGTGGTGAAGACAAAGCCGCGATTTTCGGCAATCTGCGGAATGGTTAAACCCTGGTTGAAAAGTTCAAGCGTCTGGAGTCTGGTTGGGACTTTGGGGCCTTTTGGTTCTTTGGCTTGGTCCGGATCATTG
Source organism: Desulfobulbales bacterium (assembly GCA_038211245.1). Lineage (GTDB taxonomy): Bacteria > Desulfobacterota > Desulfobulbia > Desulfobulbales > Desulfocapsaceae > Desulforhopalus_A. The sequence goes on from JBBQVT010000153.1 coordinate 2,516, forward strand.
TGGTTCGCAGGTTCTGCTGCGGGTTTGGTGGGGAGGAAGACCGCCTGGATATCGTTTTTAGTGCGGTATTCCACAACCAGTGCGACCAGTTCCCCGCCGTATTTCTCTGCCAGTTTTGTTCCTATCCCCTTTATGCCCGCCAGTTCCTGGGGGGTATTCGGCAGGTTGACGGCGATTTGCACCAGGGTTTTTTGGTGCAGGACCTGGTAATGGGGGACGTTTTCTTCTTTTGCCGTCCGGCTCCGCCACTCCTTGAGAGCCTGAAAAAGTTCGGGATGGCCGACGTCGGCCTCCGAGTAGGTGGGCGTTTCTTTCTTTTCTTTTTTTGGTTTGGTGTCGATCTCCGCTGAAGAAACGGCTTTCAGATAGTCCGCCGAGGAAAATCCCGACTTGCAGCAGCCTACCGCCGCAAGTTTAACGGCGGTTTCTTCCTGCAGCCATTTGCACAGGTCTTTGGCTTTTTTACGGATCTCCTTGTTGTCGGTTTCAACTGTAAAAGAGGCAACCACTTCGCCGATTCCCGCCGCAAACTTATCCTGAAAATAGGCGGAAGCCTTCTGTAAGCGTTCGTCTATCGCCGCATCTTCGGCAGGAGAAATGAAGTCGCTGAACATGCCCTGCAATTGCCTGCGGAAGTTGGCACCGACATTGCAAATGTCGTTGACGGTCTGTGCCTGCAGGTCGCGGAGATTGCCGGCACCGACGATCCGCACCAGTTCGCCGCTACGTTCAACCGTCGAAACCAGTCGGGCGAGAAGCCCCTGTAGTCGCTGAAAATCAAAACATTCAAGAAGGAGTCGCTGCTGGTAGCGGATCTTTGCCGTGGCCAATTGCGCCGCAGTCGGGACATTCTCCCCGGCCTGTTCAACAAAGCGCAGCACGGCATGGTCGGTTTTTACCGCCCGTGCCGCAAGCGGTGAGCTGAGAACAATGCCTTCGAGGGTCCGGCAGCGGCTGAGCGCCACATATACCTGGCCATGGGCAAAGGCGGCCTGGGCGTCGATGATGGCCCGGTCAAAGGTCAGTCCCTGGCTCTTATGGATGGTGATGGCCCAGGCCAGCTTCAAGGGGTACTGAACGAAGGCGCCGATTTTTTTTTCGCTGATCTCAAGAGTTTCTTCGTTGAGGGAGTATTCGATATTCTCCCAGGTTGCCGGTTCGACGACTATGTTTTCGTCATCGCCGGGGCATTTTATGGTAATTTTTTTACCTTCGATGCGGATAATTTTGCCGATTTTACCGTTGAAAAAGCGTTTTTCCGGCGAGGCATCGTTGCGGACGAACATCACCTGGGCCGAGGTTTTCAGCAGAAGGGTCTCGGCCGTCGGATAGGAATGTTCCGGGAACTCGCCTTCAATGTCGGCGGCGAAGCGGTGGGCTTTTTGCGGCAGGTCGGCGAGCCTTGCGGTGTTGATGGCATCGGCGCTGCTATTATGGGTGCAAAGGGTGATGTACCCTTCGTCCTTGTGATCGATGAAACCTTCGATATGGCGTCGGTTCAGGGCCTGCAGGGTGTCGCCGCCGAGGCGGTTGTCGCGGACCCTATTGAGAAGATCAATGAATGTGTGGTCCGCCTGCCGGTAGATATGTTGCAGTTCGATGGCGATCAGCTCCGTCCCGCGCAGGGCATTGCTGCTGAAAAAATAGGGCGAGTCGTAGTAGGGCTGGAGGATGCGCCACTCGGCGTCTTTTACTACAGGAGAAAGCTGATGCAAATCACCGATGAGCAGCAGCTGCACCCCGCCGAACGGCATGGTGCTACGGCGGTGGCGGCGGAGAACGCTGTCCACCCCGTCCAGCAGGTCGGCGCGGACCATGCTGATCTCGTCGATCACCAGGAGATCGAGGCTTTTGATGAGATTGATTTTATCCCGGCTGAATTTATGGCGGTTTTCGCCCTCGCTGCCGGGAATGAACGGCCCGAAAGGCATCTGGAAAAAGGAATGGAGGGTGACGCCGCCGGCATTGATCGCCGCCACCCCGGTGGGGGCGGTGACGATCATGCGTTTCGGGCTCTGTTTTTTGATGCTGTGCAGAAAGGTAGTCTTGCCGGTGCCGGCCTTGCCGGTCAGAAAAATATTGCAGCCGGTGTCCCGGACAAATTCGTCGGCGAGCTGCAGGATCGGGTTGTCGTTGTTCATCGGTGCCGCTTAGGAGTACATTTCCTCCAGGACCGCATTGATCAAGGCAATCTCTTCCTTGCCGAAACGGGCCTGGTCGTATTCCTCGTCGAGCCAATCCCGATATTCCTCGAAGTCAGGATCTTCCGGGTTGTCGAGAACATCTAAAAGCTGGTAAAATCCCGGGATACCGCCGATATCTTCCGGCGGACAGGCGCGTCTGCCGGCAAGCAGAAGCGGATACGGCTTGCCCGCCTCCGGGCCGAGGACTTTCTCGACGGATATCCGGTGCAGCCAGTCGTCACCGAAATCGTAGATATACTGAAAACCGGGTAGAATCTTGTCCTGTAGGTCCTGCAGGGTAAATTTTTCCTCGTTTTTTGGTCGGCTGGTCCGGAACGTATCATCCGGATCGGGCAAACTATAAGATGTACAATCGATGAGGAATTGATGCAGGTGGCTGTCCGTCCATCCCATGCATAGCTGGATGACCTTGTGCAAGCGCGCAAGTGTGGTGTCGCCTGGTACCTGGATGCGTCGCCAGATCGGTGGTTTTGCGTCCGCCAGGTTGATTTTTAGCTGGAAAATCTGGGCGGCCGGGGCCTTGCGTTTTTTCCCGTGCTGGGTAAAATCCACCTTAATGATCTTCGCCTCTTTTTTCGGGGGAGGTGCAGGTGTGCCGCAGCACGAGCCGCCGCCGGGACAGGAACAGCCATCGTCCCGGTCGGTTTTCACCGGGCGAATCGGTATCGGGATGGGTTTTCCACCGGTTTTTTTTTGACGCTTTTTGGCAACCGACCGGGAATGTTTTTGCAAGGTTTCGATCGACAGCGGCAGTGTAGCCAGGAGAAAAACCTGAATTTGTACTTCCCGGTCGGCAAATTCTCCGGTCACATTGGGGAAGGTCTCATTGAAGACGTCATCCGCCAGCTTTTCAAACATTTCCAGCATATCGGTCGGATCGACCAATCCCTGGATGGTCATGATGCTGTGCATGAGGTCTTCTTTTTTTTGATTCGCCAATTGCGGATATTCCTCAGGGTCCCACAGTTCCTCGCGCAGGACCAGGGCTTCTTCGAAACCCGAGACCCAGCCATACACTGTTTCGAGCTGGTCGTCATGCAGGGTGTCCAGGTCGAAGGGGAAATTGAGGCTGTTGTCTTGAAAACCGATGACCATCTGATTATAGACCCGGGTCAGGCAATCGGTCATTTTCACCATTTCCTTTTTATCCTTTACTTCCGGCAGGTCGCCACCGAAAATAAGCGGAACCCATTCGTCCGGGGATATATGCTCAGGGGTCATTGCCAGACCGAAGAGAAAGCCGCAAAGTTCGTCGTAGTTGAAGGCCAGATCCGGTTCCGGGGCTTGGCGGAGGAGTTTTTCGAGGGTCTTTTTATCTTTGGCGGGAAGCATTGTCAATGTGATCCGGTAAAGGTTCTGAGTGATTGGGGAGGTCGGTACAGCAATAGCGGAAAAGAGGGGCAAAGGAAAGGAAAAAATCAGGCAGGAATGAACAATTTTCCTGCAAACTCAGGCCGAATGCGCAGCATTTGCCTAGAGGAAGTTTGCTATTCCCGGCAAACTCATTTATATCCTAGGGAGAGCTTCTTGAAAAGCGCGGAAGACAAGAGGGGCAGAACCGATCGCTTTTAAAACCGACACTCGGGACTCTTTTTCAGTGCCTTCGTATCTTTTTTCTCAGTGACTATTACTTGGGGAACCCATGCGGATCGCAGTTTTTTCGGACATTCATTCTAACCTGGAAGCACTTGAAGCGGTGCTCGCCGATGCGGCGAAGCAGCGGGCTGACCGCTATGTGTGTCTCGGCGATGTCGTCGGTTATGGCGCTAATCCCAATGAATGCATAGAAATGCTGCGCGCTCTCCCCGATTGTCCCTGTCTGCTCGGCAACCATGATGCAGCTGTTCTCGGTATTCCCATCAATATGCGGCAGGAAGCGAGACAGGCAATCAACTGGACTCGGGATGTCCTGTCAAAAACCGGGATGTGGTTTTTAAAAGAGATGGAGGATCTTATTAAATGGCAGGATATTTTTTTCTGCCACTCCAACCCCTACAGGCCGCGCCGCTGGTACTACGTTACCGAGAAGACCTATATTGTCAGCTCCTTTGCCCGCTCGAGGGCAAAGATTCTCTTTGTCGGTCATACCCATGTACCGCTGGCCATTACCCGGAAAAACTTCTTTTGTGTGTATATCCGCTCACCACAGCATCCCATGACCGTGCCGGCTGCGGAACTGAATCGCCAGATCTTCAACTGCGGCAGTGTCGGCCAGCCTCGGGACGGTGATCCCCGCGCCTCGTATCTTATCTATGACGATCAGCGGCGAACCATTGAATTCCACCGGGTAGTCTACGATCATCACATCACCGCCGAAAAAATTCTTGCGGCCGGACTGCCACAGGCCTTCGCCTTGCGGCTTGCAGAAGGTCAGTGAAGGTGAATCAAGATGGCAGGAATTGGCCGCGACCAAACTGGGGGAAGTTGTCCCGGAGATCGTTTTCCAACTCGATGGCGGTCGCATAGCGTTTGTCCAAATCCTTTTGCAAACAGCGCATGATGATTCTCTCCAGTCCCACGTCAAGGGCCGGATTGATCAGGCGTGGCGCCCTGCTTTCGACGGTTGTATCAATATCCATAGGATAATGATTGTTCAGCTGAAAATAGGGTACGGCATTGGTGGCAAAGATGTAGAGAATGACGCCGATGGCCCAGACATCGCTGGCAATGCAGCTTTTACCCTCGAACTGCTCCGGCGGCATGAAATTGATGGTCCCGGCAGAACTGCCCTCGGCAGATTGCCAGGAGAGGTCGCGGGCAATCCCGAAATCGAGCAGCTTGACCTGCCCGTTCATGGTGATGATGATGTTTTCCGGTTTGATGTCGCGGTGCAGAATTTTATGCTTATGCGCATATGCAACCACCGAGACGATTTGCAGGAAATAACGCTCTTTATCGAGTGCCGAAATCCCACCCTCCAGCAGCTCCTGCAGGGTGGGGCCTTCGACATATTCCTGGATGAGGATAAAACAACCGCTTTCTTTGACGACCTCGATCAGTTGGACCACATTCGGGTGGTGCACCAGCCGTTTCAAGATGGCAGCGGAGCGGAGAACCCCGATGTTCATGGCCGGGGAGTGCGGCGTTTTGGCCACGGCAAGGCGATTGGTACCGTTCTCTTTTATCAGATAAACACTGCCGAAGCCACCGACACCGAGGCGGCGAAGCTGCTGCCAGCGGTTGGAAATGTGTTCGGTTTTCGCCAGTCTGACCAGGGATTTTGGCGAGAAAAAGCTCAAACCACCCTGGAAATAATCGACGATCCGCTCCCAGCCGTCCCTGGTGGTTACATTCTCGGTTACTGGGGTTGCCGGATTTATTGATGTCTGCCGGGGGATGGCCTGCCCTAAAGCCTGGCCCATTTCCAATAAAATCAGAAAACTTATGGAAAATCTGCTTTCGTTGAGCGGTAGTTCGATGAAGTCATCGGCCCCGGCATTCAGATACTTCTTGATTTCTCCGAGATGGCTAGTGGGTACCAGTACCAGGAAAGGAACCAAGGTGCCGACGAAATCGCGGATCAGCTGGATCACCCGGGTTTGTCTCGGGTGTTCGGGATCTATATTGTAGATCACCAGACAAATCTTTTTGCTCGGGTTGTTCTTAACAAAATTGCGCACCGTTCCGATGGTGAGAGGTACGGTGCCGATCTCAAAGGAGGATACCAGGTTATTGACCAGGGTGGCCATGGTGCTTGACAGGCCGAAGGTCAGTATGGTTTCAGTTGGCGTCTTCAAATCGTTCCTTTTAGAATACCCTTGAAGCACAGAGTTTAAACACCGTCGGTTTGTATCATTGGCGGTGACTCATTGATTCAGCCTATCATTTGCACCGGTAGTCCGGCAAATGTTTTTTTCAGGTTGCTTGCCGAAATGGCTGTGGAATTGCGCAGACAGAGGTCAGGGTGCTTGCGAAAAGAAGGAAGAACCAATAGTATTGCAAAAGAGACTTTCACTTGGAAGGAAAAACCATCAGCTGGAGCGTACTATGATGAGCAAGTCGGGTTATTGGGCGGACAATTATCAAAACAGTCGATTGTCGGTGGAGGATGCTATCAACAAGATCAAATCCGGACAGCGAATTTTTATCGGCTCTTCCTGCGGCGAACCGCAACGGCTGGTCAAAGGGCTGGCCGATGCCGGAACCACCTTTACCGATCTGGAAATTGTCAGGATGTTCAGCGGCGAAAGTACCTCTCTATCGCGAATTGCCGAAAAATCGAAATCCCAGAATCTCAATATTCGTTCATTCTATCTTGGGTCGGCGAACTCCAAGAGTTTTAAAGGCGATCTGCGCTTTATCACCCCGATCAATCTTTCCGATGTCCACAAATTGATCAAGTCACGGCTCCTGCCGCTGCAGGTCGCCCTCATTCAAGTGAGCCCACCCGATGATTTCGGCTGGATGAGCCTCGGTATCTCCGTCGATGTCACCGCCTCGGCCGCCGCCGCCGCCGACCTGGTCATTGCCCAGGTGAATCGACACATGCCGCGGGTGCTTGGCCGCAGTTCCATTCATGTCAATGA